>CAZGHA010000001.1:0-12928 GCA_964525475.1 uncultured Candidatus Saccharibacteria bacterium
CATCCGATTATAGGGTTTACAGGAGCTGTTGATGAATACAAATTTGATAAAGAGTTGTTTAAAAAAGTAGTTGAAGAAAATCCTTCTTATTCCTTCGTTTTGATCGGTCCTTTGGCTTTGAAGGATAAGGAATCTACCAAAAAGGCTTTGGGATTTGAGAATTTAGAAAATGTATTTTTCTTAGGCACTAAAGACTACCAGGAACTTCCAAAATATTTATCACACTTTGATTCGATGGTTATTCCTTACCAGCTAAATGATTACACGGTTGGTGGTTGTTTTCCTGTAAAATTCTTGGATTATTTAGCTGCAGGTTTGCCTACTGTAGTAACCGATCTCCCAACCTACGTTCCTTTTATGGATTTTTGTTATATTTCAAAAAATCCTGATGAGTTTTCAAAAAATATTAAAAAATCATTGGAAGAGAATTCAAAAAATAGAGTTATTGCCAGACAAGAAGTAGCCAAAATGAATACTTGGGAAGGAAAGGTTCTGACAATGCTTAATATAATTAATGAAAACATAAAATGAAAATACTTTACACTTTGAATTCGTCAAAATTTGGTGGGATGGAAGTTCACGTTTTAGATCTTGTTAAAGGGATGGTAAAAAAAGGACATGAGGTTTTTGTTTGGTGTCCTGAAGGCGAGATGTCTGATTTGTATAAGGAATCAGGAGCCCAAGTAACAAACGAAATTATTAAACGGGATATTGATGGTGGTTACATAAAAAAACTTACGAGTTTTGTTAATGAAAATAAAATCGAAATCGTTCATGCCCACGAGCTTAAAGCTGTAATTAATTCTCTTTTGGCTTGCAATAAAACAGATGCGAAATTAGTTACTCACACTCATACACCGATATCAGAGTGGCAGATAAACCCTTTAAAAAGATTTTTAAACACCAAACTTAATTCTTTTATGGTAAACAAATATTCAGACGTTGAAATTGCTCTTACTGATTCCAAAAAAAGAGTGAAAATAAAAGAAGGTCTCAAAGAAGATAGGTTATTTGTAATTCCTAACGGTTTAGATACTACCAAATTTATTTTGTCATCGATTCAAAGATATGAGTATGAAAAAGAAATAAAAGCTCGATATGGAATTCCTGAAACAGCCTTTATTTTTGGTGATTTGGGAAGAATATCAGAGGAGAAAGGGCACGAGATATTAGTCAGAGCCTTTGCAAAATTTTTAAAAACACATATTTTCCGTAAAGAGAATTTTTATTTAATGATTGTCGGGGGTGGTGTTTTGGAAGAGAAGATTGGTAACTTGGTAAAAGAATTGGGTATTGAGAAAAATGTTGTTATAACAGGAAGATTTGAAGATGTCGATAAGGTGAAATATCTTTCGACCTTTGATGTTTTTGTGTTTCCGACCTTAGCTGAAGGTTTTGGAATTGTACTAATTGAATCTCTCTTTATGGGAATTCCAACCATAGCCTCGGATTTAGAAGTTTTAAAAGAGGTTGGGGGTGAGTTTGTGGACTTTTTTAAAGTTGGGGATAGCGATGATCTTGCAGATAAAATGGAAGATGAGTACAACAAGACAGGCGGGGATAATAAATTTATAATTGAGGGGGCTAAAGAATTTGTAGAAAAAAATTACTCAATGGAATCTTTTTATGAAAATTACGAAAATTTATATAAAAAACTTATAGGAGAAAACAAATGAAAGTTTTAATGTTAGGGCGAATTGGGCTGTTGGAGGCTCGGGGAGGGGATAGGATACAGGTTGAAAATACCGCAATGGAGTTAAAAAAGCTTGGGGTTGAGGTCGATATAAAGACCGATATGGACTTTAAACCTTGGGAATATGATTTGGTGCACATTTTTCAATTGGACTGGACTCCTGAAACATATTTTTACGCAAAAAAGACCAAAAAATACAATATTCCTCTTGTTTTATCTCCCATCCATCACAATGTTGAAGAGGTAAAAAAGTTTGATGATGAGTTTGTTTTTGATTTTAGAAGAATATCCAAATTATTTTTCAAAGATCAGTTTAAAAGGGATACTTTTAAAAATGTTTACAGATCGTTTTTCGATCCAAGAAGAATCAAATCTACTTTTTACAGTGTTTTTCACGGTTTCAAAAAAATGCAGAGGGAAGTTTTGCAAATGTCGGATGCAGTTTTAGTTCAAACGGTAAGAGAGGCAGAGGATTTAAAAAGAACATTCGAAGTTGATTTTAAATGGGAAAAAGTTCTTAACGGAGTTGGAAAAGCATTTATTGATCCCAAGCCTTTTAAAAATCCTTTCGATTTTGAAGATTATATAATGTGTGTAGGAAGAATTGAACCTAGAAAAAATCAGTTGAACGTAATAAAAAGTGTACAAAAGTTTAGGGAAGAGACCGGTGTAGATGTGAAATTGGTTTTAATAGGAAAAGCAAGCCCATCCAAGCACTTTGAATATAACTTACTTGTAGATAAATTGATTAGAAAAAATAAATGGATAAAAAGAATCGATAATTCGATAAACTACTCTGATTTGCCCTCTTATTACCACTTTGCTAAAGTTTGTGTGTCGGCAAGCTGGTTTGAAACCACTGGTTTAACCAGTCTGGAGGCACTATACTGCGGTGCAAACACTGTCGCTTCGGGACCTAGGGCAAAGGAATATTTAGGAGGATACGCCTCTTTTTGTCAGCCTGATAATATTGATTCCATCAAAGATGCCGTTAAAAAAGAATATGAAGCTCCCAGACCGGTTTTAGATGTGAAGATACGCAGAGAATATACTTGGCAAAATGCCGCCGAAAAAACTTTTGAGGTTTACAAAGAGGTTTTAACTAAAAAGTCCGAAGATTTACTTAACAATAAATCGAAGGGCCCAAAAAACAAAAAATGAATGCATTTTATTTCATAGTTATCTTTTTAATATTTGTATCGTCATATATTCTGGTTTTAAAGAATTTTAAATTTTCCTTATATGTTCTAATAGTTTTGTCAGTTTTACTTCACAAGGAGCTTTTTAGTTTCTATAGATGGGATTTGATGCCCGTGAGAATATTTATGTTAAGTCTTTTCTTTGCTGGTATTACTCAAACCTATCTTTACGTTATTAAAAATGGGGGCATCAAATCCCTATTTCCATTTCTAAAAGACCCCTTCATAATCTCGTTGTTACTAATTTGGTTTACACGTCTTATCTCCATAATATTTTCAAAAAATCTTTCAGCTAGCATATTTTTATTTGGTTTTTTCACAACAACAATCGCATTAGGTATTTATTTATATTTAACATTTCGTAACAATCCTCAAGAACTCTTAAAATACTTAAGGTTCTTTACATACGTTATTTTTGCCCTAACCCTTTTTGGTTTCTTCCAGCTTTTTTATTTTTACAAAACCGAAAATGTCATCGGAGCGATGTGGCCGGTTCCCGGAAAAGTGCCGAGAGTTGGCTCTTTGTTTTGGGATGTTAATCATTACGGAGCTTTGTTATCCGCTCTTATTCCGGTAATTTTTATATTTTTTGTTGCTGGCAAGGGTTGGAAAATTAAGCTTTTGAATTTTTTTATGTTTATTTCTTGCAGTGCTTCTCTTTTTTTAACTAACTCCAGAACCGCTTGGATGTTAGCTGGTTTTTCATTTTTATTTTTTATCACTATTTTGTTAATTAAAAAATTCGGAGCCAAAGGTATTTTATATATTCTTATTGCCGTAACATTGATATCTACTCCGTTTGTCCTTGAGTACAGTAAAAAGAAAAGTAATTTTAGAAGATATGTTAGAGATGCTTTTCATTATCGAATAGATTCTTTTGATTCTCATTTTATGCTTTTGACCGGGGCATATCAGATTTTTGAAAAATACCCCTACCTCGGTGGTGGCTATGGATCTTTCTTTGAGCACTTTAGCAAAACAGAGATTGCCCCAAAATTCTTCACACGCGATACCGCAGCTTTAAGCGGTAGAGTACCTGCACATACTATTTGGGGAGAGTCTCTTTCGGAAACTGGCATTGTTGGCACAATTCCGTTTTTCACATTTTCACTTTTTGCACTACTTGCGCCTTTGTACGTGTTTTTTAAAGACGAAAATAAAAAGAATCGGCTAATAGGAGGAATTTTTTCTTCTGTAATTTTTGGATGGTACATGGCAGGAATTTTTTACTCGTATAATTCTGAATTTTTTTGGATTTTAATTTTTTCTTTTTTTTGTTGGTCTATCGGTGTAATAGGTAAAGACTGGGTCAAAAAAATCATTGATTACATTTTTGCAAACAAGAAAATTATGTTTTCAATAATGGCCGGTTTATCAGCCCTCCTTATTTTTGTCGGACTTGGAAAAAACCATCTTATTCCTTGGGATGAGGCTATCTATGCAAAAGTCGCCAAAAATATGGTTGTAACCGGGGATTATATTGTTCCTCATTGGAACACTTTTTTACAAGGTTGGTTTGAAAAACCACCTCTTTACATGTGGATGATGTCAGGACTTATGAGCGTTTTAGGTTTTAATTCGTGGGCAGCAAAACTCCCGAGCGCTTTCTTTGGTTTTTTGACTGTTTCGTTGGTCTATTTATTTGGTAAAAAATTATTTAACAAAAGCGTAGCTTTTGTTTCTTCTTTATCGCTGGTTACGACAGTTCATTTTTTGTATTACTCAAGAGCTTCCATGCTTGATGTAACCACCACTTTTTTTATTACACTTTCTTTATACCTATACTGGTCTGCCAAAGAACGAAAAAATTCTCTGCTCTGGTTACTGTCTGGTTTGTCTACAGGTTTTGCGGTTATGACAAAGGGATTTGTGGGGCTCATGCCTTTGTTGGTAATAGGGTTGTATGAGATTTCACTATTGGTAATTTATAAAGAGAGAATAACAAAAAAACTAGTACTTAACTGCCTTTTGATGTTTTTGGGATGTCTTTTAGTGGCATTTCCATGGCATTATCAAATGTATAGAACATTTGGAAAATCTTTTATCGATAAATATTTCATTTATCACGTTTGGGATCGAGCGACATCTGAGATAGAGGATAAAGGAAATCCATTTTTCTGGTATTTGACTGTTATGAAAGTGAGTATGAGGGTTTGGTTTATTGCTCTAGTTGGTGCTTTTCCATTTTCACTTTTTCATGCTTTTAGAAAACATAAAAAATTTGTTTTTCTCTCAATCTGGGCAGTTAGTATTTTCTTGTTTTTTTCAGTCGCAAAATCAAAACTTATTTGGTACATAATTCCAATCTATCCGGTCGTATGTCTCATGGTGGGAAATTTTTCTGAAAACCTTTTGGGTTTAGTTATGAAAAAGATAAAGATTTTTAACAAGCCTTCCTTTAAATTCGTTGCACTTTATTTTTTAGTTCTCTTTTCTTTGTTTTACCTTTTTTTGAATAGGGAGAAGGTTTATACATCCGATTTAAATGGCCCTCAAGCAACACTTTTAATGGAAAAAGACAGAATATTTGGAATCGAAAGGATTGTTTATTTAGATAGGATTGAAATTCCTACAGCGCTTTTTTATTCTGATGGTCCGTTTGTGGTAACTGACGTGAATGTAAATGATCCTGGAAGAGTCCCGGATGTTTCCGACGATGAACCACTAATATTTATTAGTAAAAAAGGAAGGTACGAAGAATTTGTTCAGGGTTATTCTAAGAGGTCAAAGATAGTAGCAGAGGATGATCCTTATTACCTATGGTACGTTCCCTCAGAATCTGGTGCTTTTATTTTAGAATTATAATTTAACCTCTTTTAGCCTTTGATTTTTCCTGATAAAAAAGATTGTAGCTATAAGTGCAGATATTGCTGCTATTAAATTTGCTAAAGACAAGCCTCTTAAAGAAAGACTTGGGACAAGTAACCACGATAGAATTAAAAATAAGACAAGTTTTCCTAAGTTAATGTACATGATGTAATTTGTTTTTTGTTCAATATAAAAGTAATTTTCCATAAAATTGTGAATTGATGTAAATGCGCTTGCAAATATTAAAAATCCTAAAAGTGGTAAAGATTCTGCAAATTTATCTTCAAAGAAATCGGATATGAAAAACCTGGAGGCGAAGATGCCAAAAACCGCCATAACTAGTATCAAAATCGAGATCACAAAAACCTCCTTAAAGTCATATTCTTCATTACGTTTTTTTGCATAGGCGTTTTTTGGCAGCAGTATAGTGAAAATTGATATGGCTCCCAGCTGAAGTATGTTTGCAATCTTTTCTGCGATTGAAAATATTCCGACTTGCGAGAAATCCTGAGCAATTTTTGCTACTGCGTTTGATATAGACGGCCAACCTTCAAAAATAAGTAGAGAAACCCCTGCGGGTGAGGATTTTTTCAAATATTTTTTAACTTTTGAGAAATCAAACTTGAACTTTTTAAATTCTTTAGGTAAGAAAAACCACAGAATAAAGCTTGAAAAAATTGATAAAGCAAAGATTGAAAAGGCTTGTTCGGTATTTATTTTGATAACGCTAGTAAATATTAGATAAGCAAATATGCCTTTTATTATTGCAGGGAATGTGTTTAGCAAAACCAATGGAAAGAATTTTTGTATTTTTTGAAAAAATGAATTTAACGTGTAGTTTATGGAGTACGCGAAAAGACCTAATATAAAGTACAAAATTATATTTTGTGTGTTTAATTTTAATAAAGTTAAAACTATCAAAGAGATTGGAATTGAGACTAAAAGAAGTATTAATTTTAAAGTATAAAAAGTATCAAGAAGGGTGTCGTCATCGTTAGAAATTGAATCTGCAACATATACTGAGTTTGTCCCAAAGTCTATTATTTTAGAAACAGCAACAAGTAAGGTTGCCAAAAGAGCATATTTTCCAAATGATTCTAGATTTAGGGTTTTTGCTACAACGGATAAGAATGCAAATCCAAGAAGTGCGTTTATGACGTTACCTATTCCTACTAAACCTATCTTTACTAAAGATTTTTTCATTTAGGTATATGTTATCAGATTGAAGCTAATATAGCTGGTTGTTATAATGATAGGGCAGTATTGCAGGTTGTTTAAAATATTCGTTTGTTAGTCGG
Organism: uncultured Candidatus Saccharibacteria bacterium; assembly: GCA_964525475.1. Classification (GTDB taxonomy): domain Bacteria; phylum Patescibacteriota; class WWE3; order UBA101185; family UBA10185; genus JAAZNV01. The sequence goes on from CAZGHA010000001.1 coordinate 6,999, forward strand.
ATTTAAGGAAATGGGGAATTATGAAAAAGATCTCTTTTATTATCGTCAATTACGCCACAAAAGGTTTGCTTGAAAAAAATATTTCCAATTTATTGGAGTCTTGGGATAACTGTGAGGTTATTTTTGTTGATAATGATTCGCCAGATGGCTCTTCTTATTTTGTAGAGGAGAAGTTTGGAAAAGACCCACGAGTTACTTTAATAAAAAGTCAGAATAACGGCTTGTCTGCTGGTTACAACAAAGGTTTGAAAAAGGCTACCGGAGATTATCTCGTTTATTTAGGTACAGACTCATTTCCAACTAAAGAGGCTTTGGAAGGGTTAGTTAATTATATGGATAAAAATCCAGATGTTGGAATAGCAACACCAAAATTATTCACTAGAGATGGTGCAATCGACATAGATGCTCACAGAGGTTTTCCAACACCTTGGGCATCAATAACCCATTTTACCTTTTTTGATAGGTTGTTTCCTAAATCAAAGCTTTTTAATCAATACTCAAGAAAATATCAAGATTTTAATACGATTCATGAGATAGATGCCTGTATCTCACATTTTATGATTGTAAGACCGGAAGTACATGTAACAGTAGGGGAGTGGGATGAGGATTTTTTCTTATATGGGGAAGATATAGATTTTTGTTATCGAACCAAACAGGCAGGTTTTAAAATAATGTATTTGGGGAATATACCTGTCCTTCATTACAAAGGAGCATCGGTTGGAAGGGACACTTCCAAAGATATTGATAATGTTATGAATACGGATTTTGACAAAATAAGTTTTAAAGGTCAGGTTTATGAAAAAAGTGGTACAGATACTGGTGTTTCAGGAAAAAGTAATATGAGTCTAAAAGATTGGATGAAGAAGAGAATTTCAAAAGAATCTACTGATGCTATGAAAACTTTCTATAAAAAACACTTTGTTAAAAAATACCCGTTCTTTTTAAATTGGTTTGTGTTTTTTGGTATTTGGGTAAATGAAAAAATCAGGTCATTTAAAGTTTTAGTTAAAAAGCAAAAGTGATTTTCTCGATAAGATCTGTTGTAGCAATTGTTGTTTGTTAGAATGATTATTTAGTAAAATGAAAAATATGGAAAAAGCTAAAAGAATAGGAATAGACGCAAGATTTTATGGTAAGGCCGGTCCCGGTCGTTATACCAAAAATATAATAAAACACTTGGAAAAAGTGGATAATGTAAACTCCTATTTCATTTTACTTAAAAAAGATAATTTTGAAGATTACATTCCGTCAAATCCTAACTTTACAAAAGTTCTTGCAGATTATCCTTGGTATTCGTGGGCAGAGCAGACCTCGTTTCTTTTTAAAATATTAAGTTTAAATTTAGATCTTTACTATGTTCCTCATTTTAATATTCCTGTTCTGTATCCAAAAAAGATTGTGACCGCTATTCCAGATATGATTATGCACACTTTTAGTACCGAAAAAGGAACTACACTTTGGAAACCATATTTTAAATTCAAAAAATTAGTTTATAAATTGGTTTTTAAGTGGTCGGTTATAAGATCTTTTAGAGTAATAGTTCCTTCCAATGAAGTTTTTAGAGATTTTAAATCTGTTTATCCAGAAATACCGGATAAAAAATTTGTTGTTGCTACCGAAGGAATTGATCCCGAGCTTATGAATATTAAAATGGAAAATTCTAAGGAAGTTTTAGAGAAATATGGAATTAAAAAACCTTTTCTTTTGTATTTAAGCAGTATGTATGAGCATAAAAATGTCCCACGATTGTTAGAAGCCTTCAAAATGCTTCTTGAAAAATATAAATTTGATGGTTCATTGGTTTTGGTGGGTAAACGCGATAAATTTTCCGAGAGAATTCAGAAGTTGGCTGAGGAGATGGGACTTGGGGATCGGGTTTTAATGCCTGGTATGGATACGTTTGTTTCAGATGCCGAAACTGTCGCATTAAGAAAAGAGGCAGAGGCCTACGTTTTTCCTGCATTAAAGGAAGGTTTTAGTCTAACCCCTCTTGAGGCACAGTTTTACGGATTGGCTTGTGTAATTTCTGATATAGCTTGTCATAAAGAGGTGTACGAAGATTCGGTTTTGTATTTTGATCCTTATAATGTAGAAGACATTGCACAAAAGATAAATGAAATTTTAACTAATGAGAATTTAAAAAAAGAAATAGTGAAAAAAGGTTTTGAAAGAACTAAGATTTATAACTGGACTCACACTGCGGAAAAAACATTGGAAGTGTTTAACCAAGCTTTGGAAATTGAGAAATAATTTTTAAATTTCCCAAACAAATTTTAATTACCCTTATTTATCTGAAGTTTTGTTTATCTTTATTTAACTAGAGTTTCTTTAAGTATCCCCAAAGTTTTTTCCGCTGTCCTTTTCCAAGAAAATCCTGCAGCTCGATCAATAAAGAGATTTTTATCAAAATCAGTGGTCATGATTTTAAAAATACCATCTTTTATATTTTCAACATTGAACGGATCTGCATATATCGGTAAACTTCCTCCAACTTCTCTGTGAGCGGGGATATCAGAAACTACACTTGGTTTCCCACACGCCATTGATTCCAACAAAGGTAATCCAAAACCCTCCTCAAAAGAAATATTTATATACCCTTTAGCGCCCGAAAACAGTGCTGGAAGATCTTCGGTTGGGACTCTTCCTAAAAATTTAACATTATCCACAACCCCGTACTTCAGTGGTGCTTCCAATGATTCTTGGTAATCCCACCCATTTTTACCTGCAATTAGAAGCTGGGTATTTTTCATTTCCGGATTTTCATTTATAAATTGGCTAAAAGCTCTTATCGTGTTTGGTAAATTTTTTCTTGGCTGGATAGTTGAGACAAACAAAAGATATGGTTTGCCCACGACCCCGTATTTCTCTCTTATTTTTTGAACCTCGGTCTCATCTCTTTCATAAAATTCATTCGAAACTCCTTCGTACACTATTTCAATTTTCTCATCTTTAACCCCCCATTTTCTATCTAAAATTTGGTCTTTTGTGGCTTGGCTTGGAACAATTATTTTATTCGAATGTCGAATCGCATATCTAACAGGTCTTTGAATTTTCAATCTTTTTAAAGGACTTTTAAAACCAGTTGTGTATCTGTATTCCAAACCATGGATCATCACTACAAATTTTGTTTTCGAGCTTTTTATTATTGGGATAGTGTGAATAGCTGTGAAAAAAACATCCACGGGATTTTTTAATAATTCTTTAGCTAAGTGATGTTGTGTCCAAAGTCTTTTTCCTTCAATTACCTTGTAAGAGAATTTTGGATTTCCACCGGTAATTTCATTAAAAAAATCATCTGAAGGAGTTTTATCAAGATATATCGTATAATCATTTTCACTGTCCAAACGGGCTAGGTTTTTGAATAGATTTATTGTATAAACCTCGGGTCCGGCGGGATTGGAGATTTGAATAACTTGTCCGTTCAATCCTATTTTCATCTTATTTTAATTATATAGGTATAATGTAAATAATGAAATTAGCCATAATATGTGATGATTTAATTCAGAAAGGCGGGGCTGAGAAAATTGTTGATGCATTGTCTGATATTTTTCCCGACGCTCCGATTTACACAAGCATTGCCTCTAAAGAGTGGTTGAAAAAACTTGAGGACAAAAATCGTGTTGTTAAAACTTCGTTTCTTCAGAAATTTCCATTCTCGGTAAAGTTAAATAGATACTTCGTTCCTTTTTTATTAAATATCCTTGCTTTTGAAAGCTTTGACCTGTCAGATTACGATGTGGTTTTATCTTCTTCTTCCAGATTTGCACATTTTATAGTTACCAAGCCCGGTACTAAACATGTTTGTTATATGCACTCACCCGGTAGGATGTTTTGGCAACCTTTTGACTATTTTGAAGACGAAAGTTTTGGAGTTTTTAAACCCTTAAAATTTTTAGCAAGATGGTTTTTAAAATTGCCCCTTTCATATATTCGAATGAAAGATTTTGAAGTTTCTAAAAAAGTTGATGTTTTTATTGCTAATTCCAAGACTACGCAAAGACGTATAAAAAAATACTATGGAAGAGATTCGGAGATTGTTTATCCGTTTGTAGATTTTGATAAGTATAAAAATGTCGAACCTGCTAAAGGTGATTTCTTTTTAGTTATTACTAGACTCGTATCTTGGAAGAAAGTTGATATTGCAATTAAGGCTTTCAATGAGTTGAACAAAGAGTTAAGAGTTATTGGTGACGGACCAGATATAAATAGACTTAGATCTCTAGCAGGGTCTTCGATTAAATTCTTAGGATACGCAAGTGATGAAGAGAAAATTGAAAATATTAGAAAATGCCAAGCAGTGATAGTAACTCAGAAAGAAGATTTTGGAATTGTTCCGCTTGAGAGTATGGCTTGTGGTAAACCTATTATTGCTTTTGGTAAGGGTGGCGCTACAGAAAGTATTTTGCCTGGAATAACAGGAGAATTTTTTGAAGATCAGCGCGCCTCATATTTAAAAAGGGTAGTAGAGAATTTTAATTCAGATAAATACTCATTTGGAGAGTGTAAAAAAAGAGCCTTAGAGTTTGATAGAGAAATTTTTGAAAAAGAGATTAAAAAGATAATTAATGTATAATATTTCTTAGCCTAATTTTTGATCATGATTTATAAAAATTATATTAAAAGACTGGTCGACATACTTGGTTCCATAGTCGGAATCATTTTATTTCTTCCCTTGATGATATGTGTTTCTATTTTTATTAAAATTGTCTCTCCAAACGGGCCTGTTCTTGCAGACATTCCAAATAGGGTAGGTAAAGGTAGAAAACCCTTTAAATTTTATAAGTTTAGATCCATGTATCCCAATGCTCACGAAATGCTTAAAAAAGATCCCGAGCTTTATGCTAAATATGTTAAAAATAATTACAAACTTCATTCTGATGAAGATCCCAGATTAATAAAGGGCGGGAAATTTTTGAGAAAATCCAGTTTTGATGAGTTACCCCAATTTTTTAATGTTTTAAAAGGTGAGATGAGTTTAGTAGGTTACAGAGCTTATTATTTTGATGAAGTAGAGGAACAGGTAGAAAGATTTCCTGAAGTTAAAAAATGCATGGACCAGGTTATGGAGGTTAAGCCGGGAATTACCGGTTTGTGGCAAGTAAGTGGTAGATCTGATATCGGTTTTGTAGACAGAGTTAAATTGGATGCAAAGTATGCAGAAAATGTCTCTTTCCTGTATGATACACAGATAATATTAAAAACACCGTATGTTGTTTTATTAGGAAAAGGAGCTGTTTAATGGCAAATTCAAAATTTTGGGCGCCGTCCAATGTGAGCGGGACCGCACCAAATAAAATAAAAAATAATAAAAATTTATCAAAAAAAAGTAAGAAAATTGGTATTGGTCTCATTATATTTTTTTTGGTATTAGTAATTTTTGTAGGTTTAACTTATTTTTTTGTTGGAAGACCTGCAATGGCAATTTATTCTGGAACCAGTGTCCTTAAATCCGATCTTTCTTTAATAGGCGAGGCTTTTCAAAGTCGAGATTTAGTTGCTTTAAACGATATCTTAAATAAAACAGAGAATGACATTAACAATCTAAAAAATGACAAGGATGCTAAATTTCCTTGGGCAAAAAATTTAAAATTATTTAAGATTAACGAGTACTATTCAGATTTTGATAGGTTTGCTAGTGCCGGTGTTTACGCAGTGGACGCTTTAAGAGAAACATCCAGAGTTATTACTCCTTTTGCTGATGCCGCCGGTTTAAAGGTTTCCCCTGATCAGGAGTTGCCCGAAGCCGATGGATTTATGGAAGCGTTTCAGGGGTGGGTTTCGGTTATGCCACAAGTAGCAGATGATATGGACGGGGTTATTGAAAGAATCGGTAAGGTAGGTGAGGAACTTGAATCAGTCAATGTTGATAAATACCCTGAAAAGATTGGGAAAACTGAAGTGAGGTCAAACATTCAATTTGTTAAAAATTC
>CAZGHA010000001.1:13028-51997 GCA_964525475.1 uncultured Candidatus Saccharibacteria bacterium
GCTTATACTGATTTTGCAGATCCTCCGGCTCCCTACGGCAGTTTGTTAAAAGTAGAAAGATGGTACGCCAGGGATACAAACTATTCACCGGATTTTGTGACCTCAATGGATGAGTTTTTAGGATATTACAATTGGGCAGGAAGAATAAATCCCTATGAAATAAAACCTGTAGACGGAATTATTGCAATTGACACAAATGTAATTGCCGAGCTTTTAGAAGTCACAGGACCGGTTACTGTTAATGGAACAACTTATACTCAGGAAAATGTGGTTTTAGAACTTGAAAAAATTGCCTCACTGGCTTTGGCTGAGCAAGCTAATAGAAAAAGGGTTTTAGGTGACTTGATGCAAGGTATGTTAATAAATGTTTTTGAAGCTGATAGCAATTTGTGGCCAAAATTAATTGACAAGGGCGTTGATCTTGCAATAAGAAAGCACATTTCAATTTATGTATTTAACGAAGAAGCTCAAGAACTCATAGATAGGTATGGTGTGGGAGGAAGGATTAAGGAAAATGTTGATGGTGACTATTCTATGGTTGTTTCTACAAATCTAGGAGGAGATAAAACTAATTGGTTTACTAAAAAAGAAGTATCTCACACCCTTGAAAAAGAAAACGATAGATGGATAAGAACAGTAAAAATTAAGTATCAATACACCGAGCCAAGTAGCGAATATAGCGCTTTGGTTAAAAGATTTAGAGATTGGGTAAGGGTTTATGCTCCCGTTGGTTCAGAATTAATATCAGTAGAAGGTTCTGAAGCCGAAGCCTACAACATGTCTGATCAGGAAAGGAATAAGGTATGGTTTAGTGGTTTTCTTGAACTTGGTCCAGGGGAATCAAAAGAAATAACTTTTAAGTATTATGTACCATCTGAAGTAATCGGCGAAAAAATATATAAGCTGGATATTCAGAAACAATCAGGTATTGATAGAGAAAAACATACGGTAACTTATGGTAATCAGACTAGAGAAATCGATTTATCCAAAGATACCTTTGTAGAAATACCTAAACAGTAGTATTGATATGAAAAAATATAATACTAAGGCTGTAGTTTTAAAGAGTCTTAAGTATAGGGATTCTGATAAAATTTTTACCCTTTTAACAAAAGAAAATGGAAAAATATCAGCTATTGCTAGAGGTGTGAGAAAAATAAGTTCAAGAAGAGGTGGTAATTTAGATACTTTAAACTTGGTCTTAGTCAGTATTCACGAAGATGGTGCTGGTTTTAAGAATATTGAAGAAGTAAAAACCATTGAATCTTTTAAAAATCTCAAAAAGGACTTTGATAGGTCTATGAAGGCCTATTATCTTATTGAGTTGATCCATCGAGCGACAGAGGAAGATGAGCAGTTTTCGCATATTTTTGATCTTTTATTGAAGTGTTTGAGGGCTTTGGATAAAAATAACTACACTGGGGATTTATACGTGAGTTATTTTGAAATGAATCTAATGAAAATGTTGGGTTATCAAATGGGATTAGAAAAGTGCGGGGTGTGTGGAAAGAATTTAAGTGACGGCTGGGATAAATATTTTTTTAATGTGGAAAATGGAAGTATCGAGTGTGGCAACTGTTCTAAACTGGGAATAAATGTTTCTAAGAAATCTGCCATAGAGATGCAGAAAATTTACGAAGGTAAAGTTAGTAACGAGGCACATTTATTATTTCCAGAGATTGATAAGTTAATGAAAATGTACGTTGGAAGAAAGTTAGAGAGTAAATTTAAGAGTCTAGAGCTAGATTTTAAATGATTTGATATACTAAGTGCATGGAAAAAACCGATAATCTACAACAAAAAATTGTTTCACTATGTAAAAGAAGGGGATTTGTTTATCCAGGTTCCGATATTTACGGTGGTTTAGCTAACACATACGATTACGGACCTTTGGGTGTTTTGATGATGAGGAATATTCAGAACCTTTGGTGGGAAAACTTCGTTACAAAGAGAGCGGAGATTTACGGTTTGGATACTGCAGTATTTATGGCTCCCGAAGTTTGGATTGCCTCAGGCCATACTGCAAATTTCACAGAAGTTTTGGTTGATTGCAAAGATTGTAAACAAAGAACAGGAGCAGAAAAATTAATTGAGGCTTTTTTTGAAAGCAAGGGTGAGACATTTAACGCTGGAGGAAAAACCCCAGAGGATTTAGAAAAGATAATAATTGAAAATAAAATTGCATGTCCCGAATGTGGAAAAATAAATTGGACCAAACCACGAAAGTTTAACAATCTTTTCGAAACTCATATTGGAATTGTTCCTGAAAATCAATCTTTGAATTATTTAAGAGGTGAGTTGGCTCAGGGGATGTTTGTAAATTTTAAAAATGTTCTTGATTCTCAGAGACCTAGACTTCCATTTGGATTGGCTCAAACTGGAAAAGTATTTAGAAATGAGATCACAAAAGGCAATTTTGTATTTAGAACCTTGGAATTTACTTTAATGGAGTTTGAGTATTTTTTTAATCCTGTAGTTCAAAAATGGGAAGATGTTTTTAATTATTGGAAAAAGGAAATGAATGATTGGATTGTGTCTTTAGGAATTTCTCAGGAGAAATTAAGATGGAGAGTTCACTCTGATGAAGAAAGAGCTCATTATTCTAAACAAACCGAGGACTTGGATTTTGAATTTGCCGTTGGATTTAAAGAAATGTTTGGTTTGGCTTACAGAACTGATTTTGATTTAAAAAATCATATGGAAAAATCCGGCAGTGACCTTCAATATCTTGATCCTGATTCCGGTGAAAAGTTTATTCCTCACGTCATTGAGCCGACATTTGGTTCATCAAGAATATTTTTAGCTTTACTTACGCAAGGATACGCAGAAGAGAACGGAAGATTAGTATTAAAACTGGATAAAAGAGTTTCTCCTTATAGGGTGGCAGTATTTCCTTTAGTGAAAAATAAGGAAGAGTTAGTGAAAAAAGCAAAAGAAATCTACAATGACCTTTTAAATAGAGGTTTTTCAGTTGATTGGGATGATAGAGGAAATATTGGTAAAAGATATTTTGCACAAGATGAGGTAGGAACGCCTTATTGTGTGACTGTTGACTACCAAACCTTAGAAGATGGCACTGTAACTATTAGAGACAGGGATACCATGGTTCAAGAGAGAGTAAGTATTCAAGATATCCCTTCAAAAATATAACTTATATCGAGTAAATTTTTCATTGCGCATTTTTTAATTTGTAATTCGTAATAATATCTTTCTACACCTTTTATGTTCCTGTTCTTCTAATTTTCCATTTTTTCTTATTTAATTTTCTTTTTTAAATTTTCTAAGACCCATCTCTTCGGGTTTTATTTGTATTGACAACATTGGCTAAATGGTGGATATTGGATATAACATGGTGAGAAATGGTGAGGGTCATTTTAAGTTGTTCTGATAAATATTTTATGAAAATGTTTCTTGGGGAATATCAACCAAATATCACCGAAGGATCAAGAATAGCTCTGCCCAAGAAACTTCGGGAACAAATAAAGGGAGAAGAATTAATTCTCTCTAAAGGCTTTGAAAGCTGTATTTTTGCTTATGATAAAGAAGATTGGTTATCAGAGGCTAGTAAGCAAATTGAAAACCCAATTACTGATTCAAGAACCAGAGACTTAAAAAGGTACATGTATTCCGGCGCAGTTGAAACCACGATAGACGCACAGGGAAGAATTGTAATTCCCAGTAATTTAAAAGATTACGCAGGGATTAAACAAAAGACTGTGGTTATTGGTGCAGGTGACCATGTAGAAATTTGGGATGTTGATAAATGGAGTAAACATTCCGAGAAAATATCAGCAATTTTGTCTGCCTAAAAAGACAAATGGAATACCACAAACCGGTACTTTTAAAAGAAACAATAGAAGCCTTAAAAGTAGAACAAGGAAAGAAATATATTGATGCTACTTTGGGGGACGCCGGACATACTTTAGAAATACTAAAGATGGGGGGCGAGGTTTTAGGAATAGAGATAAACGAAAATGCTTTAGATAGGGCAAAAGAAAGAATTAAGAAAGAAGGATTTGAAAAGAATTTTACAGGAGCTTTAGGGAACTTTAAAAATATAGAAGATATTGCCAGAGAAAAAGGTTTTAGCAAAGTAAGTGGGGTTATTTACGATTTAGGTTACAGCTCTTTTGAGTTGGAAAACATGGAATTGGGTTTAAGTTTTCAACTTGATGAGCCTTTGGATATGAGATTGGATAAAAATTTAGGGGTAACTGCTGCCGACCTTGTTAATTCTCTAAGCGAAAAAGATTTATCTAGTCTAATTTATCAATATTCTGACGAAAGAATGGCTAGAAAAATTGCAAAAGCAATTGTAGATTCTCGTAATTTGAAGAAGGTGCAGACTACAGGCGACATTGTAGAAATAATAAAGTCTGTGTCTTCTCCAGGTTACGAACGAGGTAGGATAAACCCTGCCACAAGAACCTTTCAGGCTCTTCGAATCGTGGTAAACGACGAGATAGAGAACCTGAAAAAGTCACTGCCTCAGGCCGCGCGCCTATTGCTGCCTGGTAGTGTGATCGTGCTGATCACCTTCCATTCATTGGAAGATAAAGTGGCTAAGGATTTTAGCCGCTGCGCGCGGCCTAGTGTAAATGAGGTTTACAAAAAACCTCTGGTACCTGCCGAAGAGGAGGTTAGAAATAACCCTCGTAGCAGAAGCGCTAAGTTAAGAGCTTTTGAAAAAATATGATTAAGTTAAAAACAGATAACATATTAAAATTCGCCTTTATTTTTTCCGTGATCGCTTTTGTATCCAGTGTTGGATGTAAATTTTATCTTTGCAACAGCGTAACAGTTAAAAACGGTGAATTTGAAAAAACATCTTTAAGAAAAAAAGATCTCGAAGAGGATATAAACAGATTAAACGCTCTAAATTCCTCTCTTTCCTCTATTTCATACATTGAAAAAAGATCCTCAGAGTTAGGTTTTATTGAAATGGAAGACAGGTTGATTTCACTTGATTTAGACTCATCCACTCAAGTAGCCTTAGTTAATTAAATTTTTTAAAAAATATTATTCCACAGTATTCTTTTATGTGTTCTATTTAGTAGTATTTATTTTGTTACAAATGTAGAATAAAAAAATGAGTCCAGTTAGAGAGAAAAGAAAGTTTTTACAAGAATGGCGAATTAACGCGGTTTTTATATTTTTTATCACTGGGTTTCTATTAGTCGTTCTAAGACTTTTTCAAATCCAAATTCTTGACCATCAAGAATACCAAGCTTTAGCTGAAAGTCAGTATTCCAGTCAATTCGAAATCCCTGCAAAAAGAGGTGAGATTCTAAGTTCGGACGGATATATTTTAGCAGGAGCTAAGAGCAATTACTTAATGTTTGCAGAACCTAGAAAAATAGAAGATCCTTATCAAACTGCTATTGACCTTGCGGAGCTATTCGCTTCTATGAGATTTGAGGAACAAAATAAGCATTCTGATATTGTAGTGATGAAAAAAAATGATTCTGAAGAAAGCGGGGAAAGTGAGTTGGAGTTGGACAGTATTGAAGAAGACGTCTCGTTAGGAATGACAGAAAACGAAATGTACGAAAAATATTTTAAGGATTTTTATAATTATATTTCTTCTGATCGTTTTTGGGTTCCAGTCATAAGAGATGTTAGTTCTGAAGAGAAAATTAAAATTGAGGAAAGCGGAATAGTTGGTGTTGGATTTGAGGAATACCCTGTTAGATATTATCCTGAAGGAACTTTAGCGAGTCATGTATTGGGATTTGTTGGAAGTACTGAGGAAGGAGAAAAAGTAGGGTATTTTGGAATCGAAGGTAGTTTAAATGAAGATTTAAGAGGCAAGCCCGGCAGGGTTATCGAAGAAACTGATGCTTTAGGAAACCCAATATTAATGGGAAATTACAAAACAGTATCTCCTGTTCAGGGGAGAGATGTTGTTTTAACAATAAACAGGATTGTTCAATATATTGTAGAAAAAAGTTTAAAAGCAGGTGTTGAAAAATACAGAGCATACTCTGGTAGTGTGATTGTTATGGACCCTTTTACCGGAGAGATTGTTGCTATGGCAAATTATCCAACTTATGATCCCGCAAATTTCAATGCTGAGGAAGCTTTTGATGTAAAATTGGGTAGGAAAAATATTGAAAGGAAAAATTTAGCTATTTCTGATACTTACGAGCCAGGTTCCGTTATGAAGCCGTTGACTGTTTCCGCTGCAATAGACCTTAATATTGTTGGTCCTGAAACTACTTTTGTAGATAGCGGGCCTGTAGTTTATTCTACTTACACTATAAATAACTGGGATGGGAAACACCACGGTGTTCAAACCATCACCCAGCTTCTCCAGAAATCTAATAACATTGGTGCTGCTTGGGTAGGTCATCAAGTTGGGAGAGATGGTTTGCATAAGTATTTGTCAGATTTTGGAATTGGGACCAGAACAGGTGTTGATTTAGAAGGAGAAGATACCGGTATTCTTAGAAACAGCAAGGATTGGACTGACATTGATACTGCAAACATTTCCTTTGGACAGGGAGTTTCAGCGACTCCTTTGCAAGTTTTAACTGCCTTTAATGCCATTGCAAACGGTGGTTATTTAATGCAGCCAAAAATAATATCAAAACTTGTTGATGAGAAAGGTGTAACAGAAATACCATCAAAAAATGTTAGAAGGGTAATCACGAAGGAGACTTCAGATACAATGATTGATTTGCTTGAGAAAGCCGCTGAAGGCGGGGAAGCCAAGTTCTTTATATTAAAAGATTACAGAATATCAGGAAAAACCGGAACAGCTGAAATTCCGGAAGAAGGTAAATATTCCGCTAATAGAACTAATGCTACTTTTGTTGGTTTTCTGACCAATTCCAAAGCCTTTTCATTAATTGTAAGACTTAGAGAACCTCAAGAATCACCTTGGGCTGCGGAAACGGCAGTTCCATTGTGGATGGAAATTGCTTCGGAACTTGTAAAATATTACGGAATACCTCCGGATACAGTTATAAAAAAAGAAACAAAAGTTGAAACAAAAACCGAGATAGAAACTGAAACTGGGGTCGAGGTAGAAGTGGGGAGTGAGGTTGGGGATGAACCAGAGATTGAAATAACAGACGAAAACTAAGATGTTTTGATAATTACGTTTATTATTCTTTAATTTTCCAAAATGTACCCTTTATCGCTTAATTCGTATTCCTGCATATTCTATTTTTAATAGACATTCCCTAATTGTAAAAATAACAGATTGTAATATTCTGAATTTGTGAATACGAGGGATACAGGTAAGAAGGCAGAACGAATCGTGGTTAATTACTTAAAAAGCAGGGGCTACAAGATACTAAGAACTAACTGGACATGTTACGCCGGTGAAATAGATATAGTGGCCCTTAAAGGTGAAAACCTTTCTTTTGTAGAAGTAAAATCCGCCTTTAGCGGATTTTGTAGCCCCTGCGAACTGTTAACATTAAAAAAGAAAAAAAGTTTATCGAGATCTGTAAATAAATATTTATTGGAAAATTATCAAGACAACTCTAAAATTCCTGATTTCCAAATAGACCTAGTCTGTGTTCACAAATCAGACCAAAAAATATCCTTAAAACATTACAATAACATAGACTGTAGAAGTTATTTTTAATGGTTTTTGAGATTTTTAACCCCTTCTCTCCATAAAACAGTTTACTTGCTCCATTTCATTTTGTAATATTACTGTATGCCTAAGAAAATATTATTTATTGAAGATGATGAGGGTTTTTATAACATTTTTTCTGTTCCCTTGAAAATGAAAGGATATGATATTGTTCGTGTGTCTGAAGGCAATTCAGCTGTTGAAAAAATTATCACCGAAAAACCCGATTTGGTTTTATTAGATATTGTTTTGCCTGGAACAAGTGGGCTTGACGTTTTAAAAGAGCTTCGTGAAAGAGAGGAAACTCAATCTGTTGTTGTAATTATGCTCACAAATTTTGGAAGTGATGAAAACATCTCAAGAGCTATGGAATACGGAGCCAACGATTATTTGATGAAATACAACATAGTTCCTTCAGAACTTCCTGATAAGATTGCAGTATTTTTAGGTGAGGATCAGGATTTCAATGTTAAGGTTATGGAGTCTTAATCTGCCAACATGGATCAAATAACATTATTAAATATTCTCGTAATATTGGAATCAATAATCTTGCTTATTATTTCAATAATGCTTTTTTCCAAAACAAAAAATCTTACGAAACTGAAGAAATATCAGGATGAGCTTGTTGCATTGAAATCAGCTAAAGATATTGCTAGAGACGATTTTTTACCAATATTAGTTCACGAGTTAAGATCCCCCCTTTCAGTTATACGTGGTGCCGCCGATCTTTTAATTAAAAGTACTGAGGATCTTTCTGTAGATCAAATTCAGACCCTTCTAAATCAAATTAAATTATCTTCAACAACTTTATTAAGCATGGTCGGTAGCATCTTGGATGTTTCAAAGATGGAAAATGGAAAGTTTGAGATAAATAAATCTTTTAATGATATTAACTCACTTTTAAAAGAGGAATGTGCGTATTTTGACCCCTTAACAAAAATAAAAAAACTAACCATACAATGCAATATTGATGAAAAGATATCCAATTTCAGTTTTGATGCCGAGAGAGTTAAGCAGGTTTTGAATAATTTGATCTCTAACGCCATAAAATTTAGCCCCGAAGGCGGTCAGATAATCGTTACATCTAAAAAAGTTGGATCTAATTGTCAGGTAGAGATTTCTGATTTTGGAGTTGGCATACCCGACCAAGAAAAACCACTTCTATTTCAGAAATTTTTTCAAGCATCTAATCAAGAGGGGATTCAAAAAGGTACAGGTCTTGGGCTTTTTATATCAAGAGGTATTATTGAAGCTCATGGTGGTAAAGTATGGGTTGAAGACAACAGTCCAAAAGGTTCAAAATTTCAATTCTCAATTCCAATAATTAACTAATTTTATAACAAAACTCCTTGCCCGTGAAAATTTTCAGTGTTACCATTTTCATATGATTAAAAAAACTGCTCATGTTCTTTGGTTTAAGGACATTAATAAAAATGATATTCCGTTAGTTGGTGGTAAAGGTGCTAATCTTGGTGAAATGGTTAGAGCCGGAATTCCCGTTCCTGATGGTTTTGTGGTAACCGCCAAAGCCTATTTTGATTTCATAAACGCAACTTCCATAAAGAAAAAAATTATGACCGAACTTTCAGGTTTAGATGTTGACGATTCCGATAAACTTATGAAAGCTTCTGAGAAGATAAAATTAGCTATACTGCAGGCAGAAATGCCTAAAGAGCTGATAGAGGAGATAAAGACTTTCTACATGGAACTTTCAGGTGAAAATGATAAATATGTTGCAGTTAGGTCATCCGCTACTGCGGAGGATCTTCCTGAGGCTTCTTTTGCAGGTCAGCAAGAATCTTTTTTAGAAATAAAGGGTTGGAAAAGTGTTGCTTCACATGTTCAAAAATGTTGGGCTTCGTTATTTACCGCTAGAGCAATTTTTTACCGACAAGAAAATAAATTTTCACATTTAAAGGTTGGAATTGCGGTTCCCGTTCAACTGATGTGTCAGTCCGATGCTTCAGGTATTATGTTTACAGTTAATCCTGTTACAAACAATAAAGACGAAGTGTCTGTAGAGGCGGCTTACGGTCTTGGACAACCCATTGTTTCAGGTGAGATAACCCCAGATCAGTATGTTGTAAGTAAAAAAACCGGAAAAATAGTTTCTAGAACAATTGTTCCACAAGATTGGCAGTTAACTATGGAGGGCAAGACTCCGATTTCCGCAAAATATAAGAAAAAACAAAAATTAACAAATAAACAAATAGTCGACTTAGCTAAAATTGGCATGAAAATAGAAGATCATTACGGTCGTCCCCAAGATATTGAGTACGGAGTAGAAAAAGGCAGGATTTTGATAGTGCAATCAAGACCGGTAACCACGTTAGTTCAAAAAACGCAGAACGTTGTTGTGGAAGAAGGTAAGGGTGCCAAAGTCATACTTGAAGGCCTCTCAGCTTCTCCGGGAGTTTTTTCAGGTAAGGTTCAAATAATAAAAGAGGCTAAGGAAATAGGGAAAGTTAAAGAAGGGGATATTCTTGTTGCTGAAATGACTAATCCTGATTTTGTTCCTGCTATGAAGAGAGCTGGAGGGATTGTCACAGATCTTGGGGGAAGAACCAGTCACGCGGCGATTGTTAGTAGGGAACTGGGAGTTCCGGCTGTCGTTGGTACTTTAAATGCCACAAAAATGCTAAAAAACGGTGAAATTATCACTGTAGACGGAGCTTCAGGCAAGATTTATGAGGGAGATATCACAAAAGTTGTTCAAGAAACTAAAAAATCTTCTGTAGATTTAAGCAAAATAAAAACAGCCACTAAGATTTATGTAAATTTAGCTGAACCGGAGTTGGCTTCAGAGATGGCAGGGAGAAATACTGATGGTATAGGACTTTTAAGAGCTGAATTTATAATTGCAAATATCGGTACACACCCCAAAAAATTCATAAAAGATGGGAAGAAAAAAGAGTTTATCTTAAAATTAGCCGAGGGAATTGAAAAATTTGCCGATGCTTTCAATCCAAGACCTGTTGTTTACAGATTTACCGATTTTAAGACCAACGAATATGCTGGTTTAAAAGGTGGCGCTGAGTTTGAAAGTGAGGAGCCGAATCCAATGATTGGTTATAGAGGGGTTTCAAGATACATTAAGGATTTAGATGTATTTGAGATGGAACTTGAAGCTATTAAAATTGTTAGAAACAAAAAGGGATTAAAAAACCTTTGGGTTATGATGCCCTTTGTTAGAACAGTAGAACAATTGAGAGAAGTGAAAAAGATTGTTTCAGCTTCCGGTTTGAGAAGAAGCGGTACTTTTAAGTTTTGGATGATGGTTGAAATTCCTTCTAATGTTATTTTACTTGATGAATTTATTGACGAAGGTATAGACGGTGTTTCAATTGGAACAAATGATTTAACAATGCTTACGCTGGGAGTTGATAGAGATAATGAAAAAGTTGCTGATACATACAGTGAAATGAATCCTGCAGTACTTAAATCTTTGGAGAAAATTGTTACAACTTGCAGAAAAAGAGATATTACTTGTTCAGTGTGCGGGCAGGCCCCGTCCGTTTTTCCAGAACTTGTTGAGATGATGGTTGAATGGGGGATGACCTCAGTATCTATCAGCCCAGATGTAATTGAAAAAACCAGGGAAATAGTTTACGAAGCAGAAAAAAAGGTTCTAGGAAAAAAGAAGAAATAATTAAAAAACAGCATGCCCAAAATTGAAAATATTAGAAGTCAAAAGATACTAGATTCCAGAGGTAACTGGACCTTAGAAACCAAAGTAACTTTGGATGATGGTTCTGTGGGAGTTCAGCCTGTTCCTTCAGGTGCATCAGTTGGGGAGAACGAAGCTGTTTACATTGATGTGGAAAAAGCTTCCGATTTTGTTTCTACATCCATAAACGACGTTTTAATAGGGAAGGATCCAAGCGACCAGAAAAATATTGATGAAATACTAATCAAGATGGATGGTACTCCGAATAAAAGCAGATTAGGCGCTAATAGCATTATTTCTGTTTCAATGGCATGTGCAAAGGCTGCGGCAGTTTCTTCGGGTTTGGAGTTGTATCAATATTTAAGTTTACTTTTTTCAGGTAAACAGAAACTTAATGGTGACTTAAAATTTCCTACTCCCATTTTTAACATAATTAATGGCGGGGAGCATGCAAAAAACAAACTTTCTTTTCAGGAATTTATGGTTATTCCTGCTCTTAATACTCCTTATAACAAAGCACTTCAAATGGGTGTGAATGTTTACAAAGATCTTAAAAAAATATTAATAAAAGAAGATTTTGAAACCGGGGTGGGTGACGAGGGGGGTTACGAACCCAAAGGTTTATCAGCAAGAACAGCCTTAGATTTTTTGGAGCAAGCCGCTTCTGTACAATATGAGCCGGGGAATGATATTTTCTTTGGGCTTGATATCGCCGCAGGTTCTTTTTATGAAAATGGAAAATACTGTATTGATGAAGAGAACTTAAATTTAAGTTCAGACCAAGTTATTAAATATTATGAAGATCTTTTCATGCACTATAAAATAATTTATTTAGAGGACCCTATGTTTGAGAGAGACGAGTTCGGATGGACCAAGTTTTATAAACAAAATTCTAATAATTACATGATTGTTGCAGATGACTTGGTAGTAACTAATCCAAAAATTTTGGAAAGGATATCTAAAGAAAAAATGGCTAATGCAGTTATAGTTAAACCCAATCAAATAGGTTCTCTAACCGAAACCTTGGATTTTGTTAGACTAGCTAAGAAATCAAAAATGGATATTGTTATATCTCATAGAAGTGGGGATAACCCAGACTCATTCATATCTGATCTTGCGGTGGCTGTGGAAGCAAATTTTATGAAATCTGGCGCTCCTGCAAGAGGTGAGAGAGTAGCAAAGTACAATAGACTTTTGGAAATATTTTACGGTTTTTAATCTTTTATTACGTATGCCGCATAGTCTTGCGCTAGCGGAGTTTCTACTTTGGAGACAGTTTCATTATCAAGACCTTCAAAATATTTTCTGAAACCTCTCATTGAATTACCGTGACAAGAAATTGCCACTTTTATGTTTTTTCCTGAAATTTCTTTTACTAGATCATTACAAAAATTTCCAACTCTATCGCACACCATTTCTATACTTTCTCCGTTTACGGGAACAAAGTCGAAACTTCTTCTTATTTTTAATAATTCTTCGGGATCTTTTAACTGCATATCCATCTTACTTTTTCCCGTTAGGTCACCATAAGACCTTTCTCTAATTCTTTCGTCTGTTTCAATCTCAATATCTTTTGACAAATTATTTTTTGATAAGGCAATTTTCATTGTTTCCACGGCTCTGGTTTGTGGTGAAGATATCAGTCTATCAAATCTAATACTCTTAATTTTTTCAGATAATATTTCTGCTTGTTTTATACCTTCTTTGGTGAGTTTTGCGTCTCTTTCACCGCTAAAAACAAAATTAGCGTTATCCTCGGTTTGCCCATGCCTGAAAACATAGATGGTTGAAAATTCATCGGATTCTTCTTTAGGTAATTCATCGACCTTCTTATAGTTTAAAAGGTCTTTGGCTTTTTTAATCTTTTCAACTTCCTCCCCACCATTATTGTTTGAGAATATTTGTTTTCTTTTTCTGTAACCCCACAATAAAGCAAAGGCTACCGAGATTACAACAAATATCTCTCCGAAAGTTTCGGATTTGTTTAACCCTCTCATAACTTCTTCAGAGGCTGCTAGGCCTGCATATCCAAGATATAAGTAGCACAGGTTTCTAATTATTGTTCCTGTGAAGGTAGTTATTAGAAATGTTCTCATTTTAATTTTAATAAGCCCTGATGTAATTGATATTGGTGAGCTTGGAAATATTGGAAGTGATCTTAAAATAAATAGTACTAACCAATCTTTTTTTGTACCGTTAAAAAATTTTCCGATTCTTTCGACATCCCCCTGAGTTATACCAATAAGACGACCAAACTTTGATGTAAAAACATCCTCAAGCTTGTCTGTAATTTTGTATAAAAGCCACCCTCCAAAAGTTTTACTTAAAGATGCAAGAACAGCAATAAAAAGAATGTATGAAAGAGGGTTATTTTGAGCTTTTGTAATGGTTCCTGCAGTGGTAAGGACGAATGGGGATGGGATGGGAGCAATCACTTCTTCCAAAAAAGTACCTATGATAGTGAAAATCTCCAGCGGGACATACTGTGCTAATTTTTCTAAGTATAAAATTATCGGAGCTATTAGATTTGACATATAACCTACAAATTTTACATCAGAGGAAGATTACTTACAACATAAAATTTGTAATAACAATCATAACCTTATATATACTCGAATAATATCTTACTTGATTTTAAAGCGTTTTTACAAGATCTGTAAATTAATATGTTTGTGAATTTTATTTTTCAGCTTTCGCTGCTAGCCTATGAAAGTCGTCTATAATAAGACTTGCATTTGAAACATTATCGATATCTTCTTGGGGGTGCTTAACACCATCGTGGTAAATTATTTCAGTAATTACATCTGTTCGATCTTTTTCCATAAAATTAAACTTTTCACCAACCACAAAAATTGGGTTACTTTTCATTTCTCTAATGTCAAATTGGTGTTTTTGGCCTGTTAATCCGTTTGTAAATTCTCCTTCACTGTCTACTTTATATATATTTCCATCAGCAGTTCGAATATACGCTGTTGTAGGTCTGGGTATTTCGTAACTGTTTGGTCTGTGCAGGGATATACCTTTTCCTATCCACAATCTTTCAAGAGAAAATTTATCTCCTGGTTGATTAGATCCAGCTCCAATAATCCCATTACCTAAATTTACTCGCCCTCTTAATGTCGGAAATTTTTCTTTTTCTAAATTATTCATAAATCTATTATATAAAATAAATCTAGGAATTAATAGCGAATTATGTTGTTAAGAATACGTTATATGAAGAATATAAAATAGGTAAATTATTTCAGTTTTTATATCTTCTAACAATTCCTGTTACGACACCTTGAATCTTTACTTGATTTGCCTCTACAATTATTGGATCCATTTCTTCGTTTGCTGGCTGAAGTCTGATTTTCCCACCGTTTTCTTTAAAAAACTTTTTTAGAGTTGCAAAACCTTCGTCAATTAACGCAACAACTATCTGACCGTTTTCCGCAGTATCTTGTTGTTTTAGAACTACATAATCTCCATCCATAATTCCTTCATCTATCATCGAGGATCCTTTTACCTGAAGTACAAAACATCTTTTTGATTTGGAGACCATATCAGGGGAAACCATTACAGTGGATAAATCGTTTTCAATAGCCTCTATTGGTTCCCCAGCGGCAATATATCCGATTAGTGGAAGTTCTACTGCAGAAAGTGATGCGTTTACCGAGCTGTCTACAACCTCTATACCTCTGACAGCGCCTTCGTATCTTTTTATAATGTTTTTTCTTTCTAAGGCTTGGAGATGTTCGTGCACAGTGGCTAAAGAAGAAAGTCCCATGGCATCAGCAATTTCTTGAAGGGTAGGGGAGTATCCGTTAACTTGAATATATTGCGAGATAAAATCTAAAATTTGTTTCTGCTTTTTATAAATGGTTACAGGGCTCATTATTCCTCCTTTAATTTTAAAACTAACTTACGGCTTTTCTTCGTATTTTTATAGTACCGAAAAATAACCGAAGATGTCAAGTGTTTTTTATGATATTATTTTTACGTGTTCAAATTAAAGTCACCATTTAAACCTACGGGTGATCAGCCCCAGGCAATAGAGAAGCTTACTAATAATATTCAATCTGGCTTGAAGGATCAGGTTCTTTTAGGCGTCACCGGTTCCGGTAAAACTTTTGTTATGGCAAATGTGATAAAAAATTTAAATAAACCCGCACTTATTATTTCCCACAACAAAACATTGGCCGCCCAGCTTTATCAAGAATTCCGAGACTTTTTTCCTGAAAACGCAGTTGAGTACTTTGTTAGCTACTACGATTATTATCAGCCCGAAAGTTATATCCCTTCAACAGATACCTACATCGAAAAAGATTCCGCAATCAACGAAAAAATAGATAAACTTAGACTTTCTGCAACCACCTCACTAATGACTAGGAAAGATGTTATTGTTGTTTCTTCGGTTTCCTGTATTTATAACTTAGGCTCACCTGTTGAATATGGAAAAGTAGCAATAGAACTCAGAACCGGAATGAAACTTAGAAGAAGTGATCTTTTAAAAAGACTTGGTCAAACTTACTACGAACGTTCCGATTATGATTTTAAAAGAGGTACTTACAGAGTTGTCGGTGAGGTTATTGACGTTTATCCGGCCTATCAGGACAAGGGTTTAAGATTAGAGATATTTAACGATATTTTAGTAAAACTGTCTCATTTTGATCCAATAACTGGAAACACTATTACTAAGGAGTTACCTCAAGAAAATCTGGGCGCAAGTTCTAGATCTGCCAAAGAGAATGTTGAGAATTATATTAAGGAGCGTGACATTAGAGAAGATTTCGCAGTAATTTTTCCTGCTAAACATTACGTAACAGCTGAGGAAACAAGAGAAGAAGCGTTTGTACAAATTGAGAGTGATTTGGACAAGCGTCTTTTAGAATTGAGAAAAGAAAATAGGATTGTTG
The DNA here is from genome assembly GCA_964525475.1 of uncultured Candidatus Saccharibacteria bacterium. Taxonomy (GTDB): domain Bacteria; phylum Patescibacteriota; class WWE3; order UBA101185; family UBA10185; genus JAAZNV01. The sequence goes on from CAZGHA010000001.1 coordinate 29,176, forward strand.
ATGCATACAGATTAGAACAAAGAACAAAATACGATTTGGAAATGATGAGAGAGATAGGTTACTGCAAGGGAATTGAAAATTATTCGAGATATTTTGATGGAAGAAAACCTGGCGATGCTCCATATTCATTGATGGAGTATTTTCCAAAGGATTTTATTACGATTATTGATGAATCTCATATGACTGTTCCACAGGTAAGAGGTATGTTCAACGGTGATAAATCTAGAAAAGAAACATTAATAAATTATGGTTTCAGACTTCCTTCGGCTTTAGACAATCGTCCGTTAAATTTTAATGAATTTATGGAAAGAAGAGGAAGCACGGTTTATGTCAGTGCCACCCCCGATGAATGGGAGATGGAACAATCAAAGAAAAATATTGTAGAACTTCTACTTAGACCCACGGGAATTACCGATCCCGAAGTTACAATTTTACCAACAAAGGGCCAGGTGGAAGATTTGTTAGTTAGAATAAACAAAAAAGTCTCCGAGGGACAGCGAGTTTTAGTTACTACTTTAACTAAACGTATGGCAGAGGAGCTTTCCTCATATTTAGCTGAGAAAAAAGTGAAAGTAACTTATTTACATTCTGACGTGGATACTCTTGAGAGGACCGACATTTTAGATGATCTTAGAAAAGGTGAGTACGATGTTTTGGTAGGAATTAACTTATTGAGAGAAGGTTTGGATTTACCAGAAGTTAGTTTAGTAGCCATTTTAGATGCAGATAAAGAAGGTTTTTTGAGATCCGAAACTTCTTTAATACAGACCATGGGAAGAGCCGCACGACATATTCAGGGTGAGGTTGTGATGTACGCGGATAATGTAACCGGAAGCATGAAACGAGCCATATTAGAAGTTGAAAGGAGAAGAAACATACAAATTGCTTATAACAAAGAGCATAGCATTTCCCCTCAACAAATTATTAAGCCGATAAGAGAGAAATTAATTGATCAGGAAATTGAAGAACAGATAAATGGTAAAAAAGAAGCTTGGGAAGACATCGATTATAGACAGTTACCACCCACTGAGTTGAAAAAAGAGATTAAAAAGCTAGAAGATATGATGAAATACGAAGCTGAAGTTTTGAATTTTGAAAAAGCCGCATCTCTTAGAGATAAGATAAGAGATATTAAGAAGAATTTTTAATATACTTACGTAACTTATAGCATTGACTATTAGGGTTTATAATATATATTGAACTTATAGCTGTCCTACATTCATATGATATTTATCGATAAAATATTAAGTGTAATTGAATTGGTGGGTGACTTTGTCATTTTTATTTTTGTTTGGATCTTCAAATTACTAAGAGGTTATTTTAAGTTTATTCTGAATGCTTTTACTAAGAAAAATAAAGAAGGCAATCGAAAGTCTTTTCTTTTCATTATTTTTTCATTTTTAAAAAAAATTGTCGCAAGTTTTTTTAAATTTGTTTTAAATCCCTTCAAAAAAACACTCCCATTGCCAAAAAAGATTCTCAAAGCAACCATATTGAGGAAACCCTTCATATTAGGAATTTTGTTTTCTATATTTTTTGTATTTTTTCCAGTAATTGTTTACAGGTGGTTTAAAGAACTTCCCGCTCCCGACTCTCTTGTTTTAGAGGCCAATAAAAAGTCAACCGTAATATTGGATAGAAACGGTAAATTACTTTATGAAATATACGTTGATAGAAATTATAACCCGGTGAAATTAAATGAGGTTCCGGACTTTGTAATTAAAGCGACTCTGGCGGCTGAAGATGATAAGTTTTACGAACATTACGGTATTCGAGTAGATAGCGTTATTAGGGCTGTAAAAAACAACCTGACAAAAAAGAATAGTTTGCAGGGTGGTTCCACTATCACACAGCAGTTAGTTAAAAATGTTCTTTTAACGCCCGAAAGAACTTTTTCTAGAAAAATTAAAGAGGCGGTACTGGCAATTTTAGTAGAAGCAAAATATTCGAAAAATGAAATTTTGGAAATGTATTTAAACAACACGCCGTATGGCGGTACCTCATGGGGAATACAATCTGCATCCAAAAAATATTTTAATAAAGATGTGTGGGAACTTTCTTTAGCAGAGGCTTCCCTACTTGCAGGTCTTCCCACAGCTCCTACAAGTTACTCTCCCATGAATGATATGAGTTTATCAAAAGAAAGACAGAAATATGTCTTAGACCGTATGCTTGAATTAGGTTATATAAACAAAGAGGAGATGGAAGAAGCCTATTCGGAAGAATTTGTATTTGCTAGTCAGGACGGTTACATTAGAGCCCCTCATTTTGTTGATTTTATAAGAAAAGACTTAGAGAAAAAATATGGAAAAAGATATGTTGAAACAGAGGGGCTTACTGTAACAACCACCTTAGATCTTGATCTGCATGATAAGGCTCAGGCAATCGTGTCAGAAGAGGTAAATAAAAACTCATATTTAGGATTTTCTAATGGTGCCGCGGTTGTAATGGACGTAAAAAACTCAGAGGTTTTAGCATATGTTGGTTCCATAGATTATTTTAAAGAAAGTTGGGGTGCATACGATGTTGTTACTGCATTAAGACAGCCAGGGTCTTCAATAAAGCCAGTTACATATGCTTTGGCTTTGTCCGGAAGCTATACTCCTGCATCTATCATTGATGATTCTCCTATAACATACAGATTTTCAGGCTCGCCTGACTATACCCCTGTAAATTATGACGGTAATTATCATGGTAAGGTCTCTTTAAGACAGGCGCTGGCAAATTCTTACAATATTCCTGCTGTTAAAGTAGCAAAAAGCGTCGGAATAGATAATATTGTTTTAAAAGGCAGGGAGATGGGACTTACCAATTGGGTGGTAGACGGAAGTTACGGGCTTTCGATAACGCTCGGAGGTAAGGAGGTACGATTGTTGGATCACACAAATTTGTTCGGTACGTTGGCTAGAAAAGGAATCTACAAAGAACCAAAATATTACATAAGCATAAAAGATTCCAGAGGGTACGATGTCTATTTTGATAAAAGAGAGGAGAAACAAGTGTTGTCGCCTGAAGTTTCTTATCTTTTGTGGCATATACTTTCTGATTACTATGCCCGGCTCCCGGCTTTCGGTGTGAATAATTTTCTTTCAATACCGGGTCATAGAGTTGCTGTAAAGACCGGAACCACTAATAACATAAAGGATAATTGGACGCTGGGGTACACCCCATCTTATGTAGTAGGAGTGTGGGTAGGTAACAACGACGGCAGTCCGATGAGGCAAAATTTAGCTTCCGGGCTTACAGGAGCGGCTCCAATATGGAATAAAATAATGACAGAAGTGTTAAAGGACCAACCAAAAGAAGATTACCAAATGCCTCAAAATGTTTTTGTCAAAAAGGATGATAAATGTGGAGTAACGGAAGTTTTTATAAAAGGTACCTATATTCCTCAAAGTCTTTGTCCGGAAAAGGAGGATAAGGACGATGACAAAGATAACGATAAAAAGGAAAAAGATAATGAGAAAAATAAAAATGAGAGAGAGATTAGGGCTTAGAGTTTTTTATAATTTTCTTCTCAAATTTGATAAAAAATTTGGGATAAAGTAATATCAAAGAAAGTTTAGAAAAAATATCATTACTGGTTTTTCAGAGACATCTAAAAAATATAAGACTAAAGAAAGAGGAGAGAAAATGTTACAGGATATGGTAGGAAGTTGGTGGTTTTGGATATCAATTTTTATTGTTTCTTGGCCTCTAAATTTTATTTTTTGGCAAAAAAGAAAAGAGGAAGCGAAACGTATAAGTAATATATTTGCACAGTATCACCAGATGTACAAATACCCATTTAATAATGATTTCTGGTATGACATTATGTCAGTTTTGGGCTTTCCGGCTCTCTTGTTTTACCTAGTATTGTTCGTGACTATTTTTGTTGTTACGCGACTTGTTGAACCTTTCTTTTGGACATAAAAAAATCGAATAGTTTTTTAAAGCCGAGTTGTTTTATATTTAAATAACTTGGCTTTTTTATATAGTAAATTAAACCCAAATAAAACCCGTAGACACGAACGGTGGTTATCTTGTACAATGTTTAAGTTATGAAAGATTCAATTTCACACATTCTAGTTAGAGGTGCCCGTCAACATAATCTAAAAAACGTGGATTTGGATATTCCAAAAAACAAGATGGTTATTTTTACAGGCGTTTCTGGATCAGGAAAATCATCTTTAGCTATGGATACAATTTATGCTGAGGGTCAGAGAAGATATGTGGAAAGTCTTTCTTCTTATGCCAGGCAGTTTTTAGGCGTCATGGATAAGCCAGATGTTGATAAAATAGATGGGTTATCTCCAGCAATTGCAATAGACCAAAAAACTACCAGCAAAAACCCACGTTCAACCGTAGGTACTATCACCGAGGTTTATGATTTTTTAAGACTTTTATATGCGCGAGTAGGTCATCCTCATTGTCCCAATTGCGGCAGAGAAATAGAGAGGCAGTCTTCTCAAGAAATAGTAGAAAATATTTTTGAAATTATTTCCCAGGAACCTGATTTTAAAAGTGAAAAGGGCGTTCGATTTATAATATTTTCTCCAATAGTGAAAGACAGAAAAGGGGAGTTTTCATCACTTTTTGAAAATTTAAAAAAACAGGCAGTGGTAAGAGCAAGAATTGACGGAAGTATAAGGGAGCTAATCGAAGATTTTAATTTAATCAAGACAAATAAGCACAATGTCGATGCTTTAATATCCAGACACACAGTAAATCAAAAAAAGCTTAAAAAAGAAGAAGATAAAAAAGAAATTGAAAGTTTAATATATCAATCAGTAGAAACGGCTCTGAGAATGAGCTCAGGTAATGTGGTAGTTACAATAGTAAAAGATAAAACATTTGATTTTTCCCAAAGTCCTAAGGAATTCGAAGACCATCTTTTTTCAGAAAATTTTGCATGTCCTGTTTGCAACATTTCTCTACCTGAAATAGAGCCCAGAACATTTTCATTTAACACACCTTACGGAGCCTGTCCTGCTTGCGACGGGATTGGAAGTCAGCTTAGAGTTGATGCAGACCTTGTTATAAACCCGAGACTTTCGGTTTCTGAAGGCGGGGTTTTGCCATGGACAAGGCTTTTTGAACATATTACTTGGACATCAAGAGTTGTAAAATCTGTTGCAGAATTTTATAAATTTTCGTTAGACACTCCGATAGGTGAGTTAAGCCAAGAGGCTAAGAAAATTTTACTTCACGGTGCTGAAGGAAAAAAATTTAAGGTCACATATAAAAGTCAGGAAGGGTCTAAGAGAACCTTCGATGCCAATTTTGAAGGAATTATTCCTAATTTATCAAGAAGGTATAGAGAGACTGATTCTGATTTTATAAAAAATGAAATTGAAAAATATATGATTAAAGAAAAGTGTCCAGTTTGTCTAGGAGCTAGACTTAGAAAAGAATCTTTATCAGTAACTTTAGATGGAAAAAATGTTGATGATGTAGTTCAGATGCCGGTTAATAAAGTGCAGGATTGGTTTGTAAATTTATCAGAATATTTAAATTCAAGAGAAAAAGAAATTGCTTCCACTATCTTAAAAGAAATTAATTATCGTTTGAAATTTTTAGTAGATGTTGGGCTTGGGTACTTAACTTTGGGCAGAGCTTCCGCAGAGTTATCAGGCGGAGAAGCTCAAAGAATAAGACTTGCCTCTCAAATAGGGTCCGGCCTAAGTGGTGTTCTTTATGTTTTAGACGAACCGTCTTTAGGTTTGCATCAGGTTGACCAAGGAAAGTTAATTAAAACACTCCACCAGCTTAGGGATTTGGGAAACACTGTTTTAGTGGTAGAGCATGATGCTGAAACTATTTTAGAAAGTGATTATGTTTTTGATTTTGGACCCGGGGCAGGGGAGCACGGTGGTTTAGTAGTATCGGAAGGAACGCCGGCTCAAATTAAAAAAGATAAAAATTCATTAACCGGAAGATATTTATCGGGAGATTTAGTTGTTGGTCAAAATCCTACAAAAGGAAAAAGAACTTTGGAGGATATGTTGGAAGAGGAGTCAAAAAGTAGATTTAACAAGATAGTTAATGGAAAAAGCTTGTTTCTAAAAGGTGCTAAAGGAAGAAATTTGAAAAATGTAGATCTTAATATTCCTCTTGGAAAGTTTATATGTGTCACTGGCGTATCTGGATCAGGAAAATCTACTTTAGTGATGGATACTTTATATCAGGGTTTAAGACAAGAATTTGGATTAAAGATTGAGGAAAAACCCGAGCCTTTTGAGTACATAAAAGGAACTGAAAATATTTCCAACGTTATTGCAATTGACCAAAGTCCAATAGGAAGAACTCCTAAATCCAATCCCGCCACTTACACAAAAGTTTTCGATCACATCAGAGATCTTTTCTCACAAACACAAGAAGCAAAAATCAGAGGATACAGTCAAGGTAGGTTTAGTTTTAACGTAAAAGGTGGGAGGTGCGAAGCTTGCGGTGGTGAGGGGCAGATAAAAATTGAAATGCAATTTATGCCTGACGTTTATGTTAAATGTGATGTGTGTAAAGGTAAAAGATATAACTCCGAAGCTTTGGAAATAGAGTACAAAGGTAAAAATATTTCAGATGTTTTAAACATGACGGTTGAAGAAGCGGTTGGTTTTTTTGAAAACATTCCACAGATCAGAAGAAAGCTAGAAACGTTATATGATGTTGGTTTAGGTTACATAAGGTTGGGACAACCCGCCCCAACTTTATCAGGAGGCGAGGCTCAAAGAGTTAAACTTGCCCTCGAGTTATCAAAACGTTCCACCGGGAGTACGCTATATATCTTAGACGAACCCACAACCGGGCTTCATTTTGCTGATTTAGAAAATCTTATTTCCATATGTAAACGTTTAACAGCTCGCGGAAATACCGTTTTGATGATAGAGCACAATTTGGATATTGTAAAAAATTGTGATTGGGTAATAGATTTAGGACCCGAGGGTGGAGATGCCGGTGGTGAGATTTTGTTTGAGGGTAAGCTGGAAGATATCAAAAATTGTAAAAAATCTAGAACTGCAGAGTCACTACGAGTTGTAGATCAATATTTCAAATCATCTAGTTCGAAATAGACGAGGAGTACTCGTTACCTTCAAAATCTTTAAAAATAATTTTTTCCAAATCCTTTTTTACATATATGTAAATTGTTCCTCCTTGGGGAATGAGTTTTCCTCCGACCTCGTAAGCTGTAACTTTTCCGATGTTTTCGATTCTTAGTTTGATATTTTTCTTAAAAATTTCCAATGGGCTAAAATTAAAAACCTTATTAATTTTTAAAATTGGCTCAAAATTTTCGTCAAATGTTTTTTGTGATAAAGCTACTTCAATAAGTTTTTCGCTTTCTGAAAATCTGTATGTTCCGGCCGGAAAAGGATTTTCAGAATCCTTCCCTTTTACTACAAATGAAAAATGATTTGTGTCTAGTTTTGAAAAATAATCTATTCCTGATGTAGTTCCCCAAGTTGGATCAATCTGCACCCAACCATAATATGAATCATAAAATTCAGCCCAGGAGTGTAGAAAATCTCCACCATTAAGATTTATTGATATTGGCTTACTGGAGTCATCTGAAGTAAAAGCAAACCCGTTTATTTCTCTGGCGGGTATTCCCATAGCTCTGGCAGTCGCTACAAAAATATCTGTAAATTCCATGCACGTCCAGGAATTTTTCTGAGATGCTACCGCTTCAGCTCCTTTTCTTTCCACCATTCCTTTGTTAGGAGCTTCAAAATCATAGGTAAGGTTGTTTACAATAAAATCATATATTTTTTTAGCATTCTTAGTTACGCTCTCATCCTTATTAATTAATTCAGTAGCTATGTCTTGAACATAGGGGGAGCTTGTTTCCCAGAACTTTTTTTCTTTAGTGTAGTTTTTAACAATTTTTTTAGGTAACTCATCAAAACTTCCACCAAAATTCTGGTTTATTTGTTTTCCGTACAATCTCGCAGTTCCGATTGTTTCAATTTCTAGTTTTTGTTTTGGTTTTAAAAAATATGAGGCAATTAAATTTCCATCCACATCAATTTTTACTTTTCTAGGCTTTGGGGTAATTTTATCGTAACTAACGTTTTGATACTCTTTTATGTCTGAAGGTAATGCTATTTCTTTAATCGCGGGAAGAATCAAAAGGTTTTCTATCTGATATTTGATTTTGAAGTTAATTGGTTGAAATCCTCCAAATCCGGCACTTATTCCTGTCGATTGAAAGGTGTCTTTTGTAAAGTAAAAAATGTTATTGTTCTCGTCACTTTTTTCAATTGTTGGGGTAGGGGAGAGATAGACTTTTTCTCCAAAGGATTTGGGAACTGTGATTTTAATGTCATAAACGCTTGTTAATTCAGGAATTTGAATTTTAGGTATACTAATATTCCAAATATTTCCAGATTTGGTGGCAATGCTTTTGGTTTTGTATTTCAATGTAATTTTGTTTTGTCTTCCTTCTCCAATCGCGTAATCTTTAATAGTCACTGATATGGTCGTGTCGTTGTTTTCTTGGTTAAGTCTGGGGATTGTCTCTTTTCCATTTGTTTCGGCAGATACGTCATAAATCTCTAATTGCTTTGCTGAAAAACTAAAGCTTGTAGGGATGACGTCGTTTTGGAGACTCGTAATTGTTGAAATCTGTGTAACGGTAGTTTCTCCAGACTCATCGATATCGTAATCTAAATTGTAGTCTATTAAAAACTGCTCGTTTAACGCTTTAGAAAATGGAGATAAAAATAAAAATATTAGAAAGTAGATTAATAAAGTTGAGGCAGTATTTTTCTTTTTGTGGAAGAGATGACTCATCTATCAAATGCTACAATAACTGTGTGAAAACCTCAAATCTTAAAGAAAAAGTTGATAAGTTACCACAGACGCCGGGGTCGTATATTTTTAAGGATAATTCCGGAAAAGTTATATATGTAGGTAAAGCAAAAAACTTAAAATCACGAGTTAAATCTTATTTTTCTTTGCAGGCTTCGTCTGATTTCAAAACAGCAGAACTTGTCAAAAGGATTAACGACCTTGATTTTATAAAAGTAGATTCGGAGTTTGAAGCAATTATTTTAGAAGCAGAATTAATTAAAAAATACAGACCGAAGTACAACATTGTTTTAAAGGACGATCGTTCAAAAATTTATATTGTAATAAGAAATGACCAAATTTTGTTTTCGGGAAAAAAATATCGTTTACCAAAAATAGTTACCGCAAGAAAACCCGAGCTTCTGGATTCGGATATTGTATTTGGTCCCTATCCCAACAACACAGTGGTGAAAAAGATCTTAGAAACATCAAGAAAAATATTTCCCTTTAGAGATTGTAATTCATCTAAATTTGCCAAATACAGAAAAGTTAATTCTCCGTGTCTTTATGGTCATATGGGAATTTGCCCATCTCCGTGCGTTCTTAACGATCCCAAAAACCTTAAAAATTACCAAAAAAATATTTCAGGGTTGAAAAAAATTCTTTCTGGAAAGGCTTCGAGCCTAATTAAAGGTATTGAAAAGAAAATGAAAATCTCTTCAGGTAATGAAAATTTTGAGGATGCGGCAACTTACAGAGATCTTTTAGAAAAATTTTATTATGTTCAAAAAACATTCAGAGAAGCCGAAGAGTATATAAACAACCCATTTTTAGTTGATGAAATAACCAAAAAATCATTACAGGAAATTATGGAGTTTTTACCTTTCTTGAAAAACCTTCCAAAAAGAATCGAGTGTTACGACATATCTAATATTTCCGGAAAAGAAGCAGTTGGTTCTATGGTTGTAGCAATAAACGGTAGAATTGAAAAAAGCGAGTACAGAAGATTTAGAATAAAGTTTAAACAAACCCCCGATGATTTTGGAATGATGTATGAGGTCTTATCAAGAAGGTTAAGTAGGGAAAAAGTTGGTAAGGATGAAAAAAGCTGGGGTGTGCCGGATTTAATAATTGTTGATGGTGGCAGACCTCAAGTTTCCGCGGGAGACCAAGTGTTAAAAGATTTAAATTTAGATATTCCTCTTGTTGGTTTAGCAAAAAAATTTGAAGCTTTAGTTTACAAAGATGGGTCTGAATTTATTGAAAAACAGTTTCCAAAAGATAGTTTTGGTATGAAGCTTGTTATCAACTTAAGAGACGAGTCTCACAGGTTTGCTCAAAGCTATCATCACTTATTAAGAAAGAAATCTTTTCTTAAGTAACTTGTAACTTATATACCCTTGGCCTTATAATTTAATCAATATGAAAAATATATTACGCCCGTTGGTATATACATTAATTTCTTTATATACCGCCCAGTTGGCGATAGGAGCTTTTTCATATTCTCAAGATAAGACAGCCTATTTAGTAATTCTTGCATTATCCATGTTGTATTTTTTTCTAAGGCCGGTCATATCAGTTGTTTCTCTACCTACCAAGGGGAGTGTGTTTTTCCTTATTTGTTTTATTTCGAGCTCTATAGTACTCTACGCTTTAAAAAATATTCTTCCTGACTTAGATTTTGTACCAGTTACCTTGCAAAGTTTGAATATTTTTGGGCGTGTGTTACCATCTAAAGACTTGGATAGTCTCTGGTCAATGATATTTTCTGCCTTTTTGACAAGTGCAGTTTATTTATTTTTAGAAAGTTTATCTAGAAGGAAATAATATGTTGGGTTTTGCAAAAATATTACAATTAGTCGTTTCCGGTCTTTTGATAGTTCTTGTTCTAATACAATCCAAATCATCGGGATTATCTTCAACCCTCAAAAGTTCTTTTAACATGTATAGGTCACTCAGAGGTTTTGAAAAGATAATTTTTGTTTTAACTGTAGTGTTAGGGTCCTTATTGGTACTAAATTCCTTGGCCATCGTTTTGTTAAGCTAATATGCCTGGAATATTTATTGAAGGGGGCAACCCTTTAATGGGTACCGTATCCGTTTCAGGGGCTAAAAATTCTGCCTCGAAATTAATCTTTGCTGCGATGTTTTCCAATGATGATGTAATCTTAACCAATGTCCCAAAGATAAAAACAATTTTAGATGATATTGAGATTATTCGAAGTGTTGGAGGTAAGGCAGAGTGGTTGGGAGGAAATACCCTGTCTTTAAGTGGATGTCAAATAAACACATACGAAATTCCAAAAGAAATTGGTGAGAAATTTAGGACCGCTTCGCTTTTGATAGGGCCCTTGCTTTTTAGATTTGGTAAGGCGGTTTTACCAAAATTTAAATCTGTAGACGATAGAGCGAGACCTATAAACAGATTCGTCGACACATGGAAATCTCTTGGATTTAGAGTAGAGGGAGATGATGATTATATAAAGGTTTACAACGATGGTTCAGCAACAGGATGTAGTATAAATTTTAAAATTACTAGTCACACGGCTACAGATAATGCCATCATATCTTCTGTTTTTGTTCCCGGAGAAACTAATATTTCCAGAGCTTCCGAAGAGCCCGAGGTGGATGATTTAATAAATTTCTTAAACTCGATGGGGGCTTCAATTGAGAAGATTGAAACAGGTAAGATAAAAATTACGGGTATGAGTATATTTAAAGATACATCTTTTGAGATTTGTTCTGATAAATCTGAGATAGCTACATTTGCTGCTTTAGCTGTGCTTACTAGAGGAAATATTTCAATTAAAAACATAGATAGAGACCTAGTTCTTCAGTTCATAAACTTTCTTAATAAAATTGGAGCTCGTTTTGAATTTTCAGAGAACGAACTTAGGGTTTGGAGACACGAGGAAGATTTAGCACCACAGAACTTGGAGATCTCCCCAGCTCCTGGATTTCTCCCGGAATGGCAGTCATTAGCCGTTCTACTTCTAACTCAGGCAAGTGGCGAAAGCATTGTTCATGATACGGTGCATGTAGATAAATTTGGTTACTGTCTTGATCTAAACAGGATGGGGGCGAAAATAGATATAACCGTGCCTTCGGAGGTTGGTTTGGCTTATGTTGTAAGTGACGATTCTTACGATATCGAAAAAGAGGGTGAGCCGAAGACAATTGCAAAAATTACAGGCCCTTCTAAGTTGAAGGGTGAGAGACTTACCATTGAAAATTTTAACTATGGGGCTGTTTTGGTTTTAGCGGCACTTTGTGCTGAGGGAAAAAGTGAGATAATAGGAATTGAGAATGTGAGTTGTTATTTTGAAGATTTTGTTGATAAACTTATATCGTTAGGAGCAAAAATATGGGAACAGTCGGATTAATACTAGATCTCTTATTATTATTCTTGTCGTGTTTGATATCCTTGGCTTTGTATCCTCTTTGGATAGATTTTGTTTATAGATTTCAAATGGGTGAGAGAATTAGGGAGGACGGTCCTCTTAGTCACAAAAGAAAAGAAGGTACACCTACAATGGGCGGAATGGTGTTTGTTTTTACAGTTGCTGTTGTAAGCCTGATTTTCAATCGTTCCAGAACACAAACCCTTTTTCCTTTACTTATAGCAACAACAGCCGGTCTTCTTGGGATGTTAGAGGATTTTACCAAAGTTTACAAAAAGTCGGGGTTACCGGGATTTTTTCAATATCATTTAGGAAGATTTTTTAGAAAAAGGTCGGAAGGTTTTTTGAAAATTGGAATATTCGGAAAAATTTGGTCTTTGTTTAAGGAAGCATCTAGAGTTGTTGGAAGTTCAGATGACAGTGGCATTCAAACGTATAAAAAATTTATATTTCAGGGTTTGATTGCAGGCTTCGTTTCTTATTGGACATATTTTAAACTTGGGTGGGATTATATTTGGTTTCCGTTTTTAGGAAATGTGCACATAGGGATAGGGTACCCTATTTTTATCTTTTTACTTTTTATCGCGATATTAAATGCAGTGGCTTTTACGGACGGTCTTGATGGTTTAGCTGGAGGCCTTGCTTTAATATCTTTTATTTCCTTTTGGCTTTTATCAAGAATACTTGGATATAATTCTTTAGCCGGTTTTTGCGCGACTTTTGTCGGGGCAATGATACCTTTTTTGTATTTTAATATTTTTCCGGCAAGGGTTTTTATGGGTAACGTGGGATCTTACGTGCTAGGTGCCGTCATGGCTATTCTTGCAGTTGTAATGCATAGAGAAATAGCTTTCCTTTTTATTGGAATGATGTTTATCGTAGACGGAATTTCAAGTCCTCTTCAACAAATAGTTTATAAAATTACTCACAAAAGACTTTTTAGAATGGCCCCTATTCACCATCACTTTGAAGTTTTGGGTTGGCCTGAAACTAAAATTACCTTAAGGTTTATTCTTTTCGGAGTGTTTTTTGCATTTGTAGGTATTTTCGTATCAATCCTTTAAAATTAAATAATCAATAAAATGAGAAAAAAAGCGTCTCGAAAAAAATATAGTGATAGTAAATCCTTTGTATTTCTAGTTTTAGCTTTTTTGGCGTTTGGTCTTCTGATGATAGCTGATTCAACTTCAATTTCCTCAAATAATTTATATGGGGACCCTTATAGATTTGTTTTTTTACAAGCAACGTGGGCGGCAGTTGGTTTAGTATTTTTTTATATTTTTTACCATTTAGATTACAGAAGTTTGATGAGAATTTCACGATCTCTTTTTATTTTTAATCTTTTGGCGTTGGTTGCTTTGGCTATCATTGGATTAATGCCTTGTTCCACGTCCATTTCTTTTTCCCCGTGCGTTAATGGTGCCAACAGATGGTTATATTTAAATCCTTCGCCACTTCCAGCCGTCCCGTTTTTAGGGGTATTGGGATTTCAGCCTGGAGAATTAGCTAAATTATCCGTAATTCTTTATCTATCTTCTCAACTTAGTTTAATAATGCAAAAAGATAAATCAGCGAAAGATAAAAAACCTTTCGAGACATACTTAAAAATTACCACTTTACTTGCCGGTCTAATAATTTTTCAGCCAAACATGTCTACGGCGGCAATGGTGTTTACATTAGGAACGGTGGTGTATTTTGTATCGGGAGCACCACTAAAGCCGGTTTTAATAACGATTCCAATATTTTTATTACTGGCTGTTTTGGTTATTGTTTCCTCTCCTTACAGAATGTCTAGATTAAAGGCTTTGATGTCAGGTGATGAGGAGGGAAGTGAGTCCAGTTATCATGTAAAGCAGGCTTTAGTAGCGCTTGGATCAGGAGGATTTTTTGGCGTGGGCTTTGGTCAATCCAAACAAAAATATCAATATTTGCCGGAAGTGGCTTCTGACTCGATATTTGCCATTATTGGCGAGGAGTTTGGTTTTATTGGGACTGTGTTAGTTATATCCGCTTACGGTTATTTTATTTATAAGGGTTTTCGTATAGCCAAAAAATCCGAGGATTTGTTCGGAAAACTTGTGTCCATCGGGATCAGTTCTTGGCTTGGTATCCAGTTTTTTATAAATATTGCTTCGATGACAAAACTAATCCCTATGACCGGTGTGCCAATCCCTTTAATTTCTTACGGTGGTTCTTCAATGCTTTTTAGTTTGATAGGTTTAGGAATTTTGGCAAATATTCAAAAGAACTCAGTATTGGAATAAAACATTTTTATAGATTAAAATGTTTTTAAAGATTAAAATGAGTCATCTATGAAAATTGTCATAACAGGTGGTCACCACAGTTCGGCTCTCCCGGTAATAAAAAAACTAAAAGAAAAGATTCCTAATATCCAGATTCTTTGGATGGGTCATAAGTATTCCATGAAAAACGATAAAAATCCCACCTTGGAATATATCGAGATAACTTCGCTAGGAATTCCTTTTTATAATCTAAAGGCGGGGAAAGTTTATAAAACATATGATATCGGTCGGCTATTAAAAGTTCCTCTAGGTTTTTTTCAAGCCTTTTGGTTTTTGGTAAGAAATAGACCTGATGCAATCATGTCTTTTGGTGGTTATTTAGCAGCTCCGGTGGTTATTGCTGGCTATTTTCTTAAAATACCTTCTTTAACTCACGAACAAACTGTTGTGGCTGGTTATTCAAACACCTTAATTTCAAAATTTGTAAAAAAAGTTTTGGTATCGTGGCATGAAAGTGAGAAATATTTTCCAAAAAATAAAGTTTTTTATACCGGCATTCCTTTACGAGAAGAAATTTTCAAAATTAGTTCCGATTCTTTTGAAATTAATAAAGGGCTTTTAACTATTTATGTTTCTGCAGGAAAAACAGGTTCGCACATAATTAATGAAAATATCAAGGATTCTTTAAAGGATCTTCTCACTTTTTGTAATGTCATACATCAGTGCGGTGATAATTCTGTTTATAATGATTTTGAAAAATTAGAGAATGAATACAAAAATATTAGAGAATCAGTACGAGGAAAATATTTTTTAAGGAGGTTTGTTTTGCAAGATGAGATAGGGGAGGCTTATATGAAAGCTGATCTCGTGATATCAAGGTCTGGTGCTCATACAATTTCAGAAATTATCGCGTTACAAAAGCCCTCTTTGCTAATACCAATACCGTGGGTATCTCATAACGAGCAGTACGAGAATGCTACTATGGTAAAAAATCTTGGTTTGGGAGTAATCTTAGATCAGGAAAGATTAAATTCTAAAAATTTAGTTGATACAATTAAGTACTGTTTTTCAAATCTAAGTTCTTATAAATTAATAGATGATGCAACTTTAGATTTCTTAAAAAGTGATCCCGCCAGTCTTATAGCCGATGAAATTATTCAAATCGCAACGAAAAACAAGAAATGATTTACCGGTTATTAATAGAACCAGTTTAAAGGGAGTTTATCCTACTGGCTCTTTTCCTAATCAAACTAAAGAAAGTCAAGTCTTACTGAAGAAAATCAAGAATCGAAAAAGAAGAGTTATAAATTCCAGGGTAGTTTTAAGAAAAAAGCACGGAGTTGTTTGGAAAGTAATTTTATTGATTTTAGTTATGGGAGTAGCCGCCTTTTTATTTTTTAATTATGATGTTCCTGGTTATTTTAAAATTTCTAAAGCTAATATTGTCGGTGCAGGAGTGTTTGTTAATAACGAAGATATTAAAAATTTAATAGAAAGAAATACATTCGAAAAATATATATTTTCAGTTAATGAAATTGAGTTATCTGAAGTTTTGACTAAAAGTTTTTTGGGTGCGAAAAGTATTGCCGTGAAAAAAGATTACCCTAATTCTATCAGTGTTTATGTTGAAGAGAGAGTTCCACTAGCTGTAGTTTATAACAGTGACGAAGAGTATTTTTTAATTGACTCAGAAGGTTTCGTTTTAGGATTGATCACTAACAGTTTTTTGGACCTTCCAAAAATTAATTACGAAGGGCAAATAATTACAGGTACATTTTTAGAAAAAGATATTATTCCAATAAGTATTGAAATTTTAAAATTTGCCGAACAGGAGAATTTAAAGATAAGTAGCATGAGTTTTAATCCAAATTATGCTAAATTATATCTTGATACGGGAGCTGAAGTTTTTATAGGTTACGATAAAGAGAACCAAAAATCTTTAAGAACTATCAAGGCTTTAATTGATAATTCTGACAATGAAAAAAATATGATAAAAAAAATTGATTTACGGTATGATAAAGTAATAGTATTATATGATTAGCTTCTAACTTTATGTCCAGAGAGAAAATAATTACAGGAATTGATATAGGCTCTACCAAAATAAATACCGTTATTGCATCTGTGTCCGATAATAAGGTTTCTATAATTGGTGTGTCTGGAAATATCCCTTCTAAGGGTATAAACAAGGGTAATGTTGTCGATATTGACAGCTCTGTTGAAGCAATATCTCAAAGTATAGAAAAAGCCGAGAGAATGGCTGGAGTTTCAATATCAAATGCTTTTGTTACTATAAATGGAAGCCATATAGAGACTTTGAATTCTCACGGGGTTGTTGCAGTTTCACCTAGTGAAACGTCTGATATTTCAAGAGATGATGTTGCAAGAGTCATTGAGGCGGCCCAGGCTGTTTCTTTGCCTTCAACAAGAGAGATAATCCATGTTATTCCAAGAGATTTTGTTGTAAATTCTCAAGAAGGTATAAAAGATCCTGTTGGCATGTCTGGAGTTAGGCTTGAGGTTGAGACAAATGTTATTCACGGTTCTGCCACCGCAATGAAGAATATTTCCAAATGTGTAAATAAAGTGGCAGTTGATGTTGACGAGCTAGTTTACAACGGTCTTGCTTCTGGAGAGGCGGTTTTGACAGATACCGAGAAAGAGCTTGGTACTTTACTGGTAGATATTGGTGGTGGAACAACCTCAGTGATTGCTTTTTTAGATGGTAGTCCTATACATTCAGCCGTTTTACCTATCGGGGGGAAACTTATAACAAGTGATTTAGCAATAGGTTTGAGGTCAAGACTTGAAGATGCAGAAAAAATTAAAATTAGATTAAGTAACGATGCTCTTATATCCAAAACCGACATCCATGATGATGGTGAGGAATTTGATGTTTCTGAATTTGATTTGGAGATCGAGAGAATTCCGAGAATTATGCTTTATAAAATAATTAACGCAAGATTAGAAGAAATATTTAGATTAATCGCATTAGAAGTTACTAGATCTGGTTTAAGTGGAAAACTCCCAGCAGGAGTGGTGATAACCGGCGGCGGTGCTCTAACAGCGGGTGTTGAAAAAAGTGCAAAAGTAAATTTAAAAATGCCCGTTAGAATCGGTGTTCCTAAAGGTGTGACCGGTTTAATAGATGAGATAAAGGGTCCTGATTCATCGGCCGCAGTTGGTGCAGTTTTATATGGAGTTAAACTTTTTAGAGGTAGTAATCTATTGTCATTTGACAACAAAAACGGTAGTATAAGGAAAAGCGCATCTAAAATATTCGGAAAACTTAAGTCGCTTCTGCCCTAGAAGTAATTGTTTTTTTAATTTAATTAATCTGCCCACAAATAACTAAATGCAAGTAAAGCCTGAAGTTGAAAATTTTGCAAAAATTAAGGTTCTAGGTATCGGTGGTGCTGGAGGTAATGTAATAAATTCCATGATTGAGTCGGGTCAGATTACTGGTGTTGAATTTATTGCCATAAATACCGATGCCCAAGATTTGTCTGTAAACAAAGCAGTTGTAAAAGTTCCCATTGGTCAGGAAATTACAAATGGCCTGGGTTCTGGTGCAAACCCTGAAATTGGTAGAAAAGCCGCAGAAGAATCCATTGATATGATTAAAGAGCACTTAGACGGTGCTGATATGATTTTTATTACAGCAGGTATGGGTGGCGGTACTGGAACGGGGGCATCTCCAGTAATTGCAAGATTAGCAAAAGAAATGGGAGCATTAACCATTGGTGTTGTTACAAAACCATTCCCATTTGAAGGTGCTTTAAGAATGAAGAATTCAGAAATCGGTATTTCTGAGTTAAGAGATGAAGTTGACGCTTTAATTACAATTCCTAATCAAAGACTTTTAGAAGTAGCTGATGAAAATATGTCTATAGTGGAGGCCTTTAAATTATCCGACAGTGTTTTAAATCAAGGTGTACAAGGAATATCGGATTTAATAGTTATGCCAGGACTTATAAACGTGGATTTTGCGGATGTAAAAACAATCATGAAAGATGCCGGTACAGCTCTTATGGGTATTGGAATTGGAACAGGTGATAATAGGGCAGAGGTGGCAGCAAAAGCCGCAATATCTTCGCCACTTTTGGAACAATCTGTTGAGGACGCAAAAGGAATTTTGTTCAATGTTATCGGTGGTACCGATTTGACCATGAAGGAAGTGGATAAAGCCGCCAACATCATTAGAAATATTGCCAACGATCAGGCAAACATTATTTTTGGAACTACCATCGATCCTAGATTATCTGGTCAGGTGAAAATTACAGTTATTGCTACAGGTTTTGATGTTAAACAGGACGATATCGGATACGGTTTTGTCGAAAAGAGTTTTACTAAACCCGCACCAAAAGAAGAACAGGCACCAAAACAAAATGAAATAAAGCCAATTCCTGAAAAACCAAAAGACATGTTTAAGCCGGAGGACTTTGAGGGAGATTTTGAAAGTAAATACGATATCCCTGCTTTTTTAAGAGGTAAGTAAAAAATTGGAAATTTTCGAAGGTTTTTCCTTTTCATCTTTTTATTTCAAGATAAATTGATGAATCTTCCAATCATCACTGCTTTTATTTTTGTTAAATTTTGTTTACATTGTCTTTAGGCAGTGACAATTTCCGATTGAGAGTAAAAAGTATAAATTTATTTGTGAGTTGTTGGCCTTTGTGTATTTAGGGCAGCAGAGGTTTCTAACTCACCAAAATTAAAAAATATGAATTCGTACCTTTATTTTAATGATGAGGTAGACTTACAGAGAAATGAAAAAATAGATTTTTCGGAGAATGGAAGAACCATTTTAGAAAAAAGATATTTAAGAAAAAATAAGCTGGGTGAGATTGCTGAAACTCCCGAAGATATGTTTAAAAGAGTTGCTGATGCTATTGCAGAACCTGATGGTATCTATAGAAATCCTGAAAAAACATCAATAGAATTTTATAATTTAATTTCTTCCAAAAAATTTTTCCCAAATTCCCCTACTTTTACAGGAGCAGGAACTCCTATAGGACAGTTAGCGGCTTGTTTTGTACTTCCTGTTGAAGATGATTTAGGAAAACATCCTGATGGAATATTTCAAACTCTTAGAAATGCGGCGTTAATTCAGCAGTCGGGGGGAGGTAATGGGTTTTCTTTTTCAAGACTCAGGGCAAAAGGTTCAAGAATATCCACAAGCAACGGTTTATCAACAGGTCCTGTTGGTTTCATGGAAGCTTACAACGGTGCTTTTGGGGTGATTGCTCAAGGCGGGGTTAGAAAAGGTGCGAACATGGGAATTTTAAGGGTCGACCATCCGGATATAAGGGAATTTATAACTGCTAAAACGGTTGAAGGACGGCTTTCAAATTTTAATATTTCAGTAGCGTTGACTGATAAGTTTTTAGAAGCGGTTGAAAAAGATGAAACCTATGAAATTTATGATCCTCATAACAAAGATGTGGTTGAAACTCCAAGAGCTAGAGAGATATTCGATTTAATTGTGGAAAATGCCTACAAAAACGGAGAGCCTGGAGTTCTATTTATTGATACAGCAAACAAAGATAATCCTGTTCCTCATTTATATAATTTAGAGGCTACAAATCCTTGTGGTGAGCAATGGCTTGGCCCTTATGAAAACTGTTGTTTAGGTTCGATAAATTTATCTGAACATCTAAATAGTGAAAATAAAATCGATTGGGAAGGGCTTAGAAAAACTATTATTTTAGCGACCAGATTTTTAGATAATGTAGTAAGTGCAAATAAATATGTTCCGGCAGTACCGCAACTTAAAGAAGCAGCACACCAAAACAGAAGGATTGGTCTCGGGATAATGGGATTAGCGGACATTTTTTATGTCTTAGGAGTTCGTTATGGAAGCGAAGAAGCTCAAGACCTTGCTGGTCAAGTAATGGAATTTATACGTTTTCACTCCATGAAAGCTTCGATAGAATTAGCAAAAGAGAGGGGGCCTTTCCCATCTATCAAGGGAAGTATATTTGACCCCTCAAACTTAACCTGGACCACTCCAACTCCGTTAAAAGATTTTACATGTGACTGGGAAAGGCCCG
Organism: uncultured Candidatus Saccharibacteria bacterium; assembly: GCA_964525475.1. Taxonomy (GTDB): domain Bacteria; phylum Patescibacteriota; class WWE3; order UBA101185; family UBA10185; genus JAAZNV01. Next base: position 49,636 of record CAZGHA010000001.1, read on the forward strand.
TTATAGATTGGAGTGAGATAACTAACGGAATCCGTCTTTACGGTCTAAGAAATGCCGCTGTGACGACTGTAGCTCCAACAGGAACAATTTCTACCGTGGCAGGGGTAGAGGGTTATGGTTGCGAGCCAGTTTTCGCACTTGCTTATTACAGAAATGTTTATCAAGCTGCAGGTGATCTTGAAAAAATGACTCTAACTTATGTGAGCCCCTCTTTTCAAAAAGCTTTAGATGATATTGATATGAGTGAGATTAAAAAAAGAGAGATTGTTGATGAAATTGCTAAAACTGGTAGTTGCCAGAATGTCGCTGATTTACCAGATGATTTAAAACACACTTTTGTTGTTTCTGCCGATATTACTCCTGAAGAGCATATTTATATGCAGGCTTCATTACAAAGATTTGTCGATAATTCAATCTCAAAGACTTGTAATTTATCTTCTAGTGCTTTGCCTAGTGATGTTGAAAAAGTTTATATGATGGGTTGGAAGCTGGGATGCAAAGGTTTAACTGTCTATGTTTCTGGAAGTAGAGATGAGGAAGTTTTAGTGACTAAAGATAAAAAGAAGACAGACTCGAAAGAAACAGAGCTTGAAAAAACTTCTGAAGAAAAAGTGGTTGAAAACGGTTCCCTTTCTGAGTCTAATGCTGAAAGGAAGGAAGTGCTGATAGATGTTGCAGATAGCCTTTCCTCCAATTCTGAGGTCATAGATAATAATTCAGATGTAAAGTTAGGGAGAGATTATCGCTTAGAGGGCGCAACTTATTGTGTAAAAACCCCGCAAGGAAAGGCCTTTATTACAATAAATAAAGATAAAGCCGGAAGACCTTTTGAAGTTTTCATAAACGTGGGGAAAGCCGGCACCGATGTTTCGGCTTTATCTGAAGGTTTGGGTAGATTAGTTAGCGGTTGGTTAAGAGTGCCGAGCGTATCAGATAACGCAGTTACGGAAATAATTTCTCAACTGGCCGGAATAGGTGGAAGCAGATCTGTTGGTTTTGGAAAAAATAAAGTAGGTTCAATTCCAGATGCTGTTGCTAAGGTTTTAGCTGAAGAGTTAGGATATTCAATCTCAAAAAATCATTCGCATGAAAACACTGAAGGAAACGGAAATGCAGGTAATATTGACATCGATTATGACGCAAGTAGAAATTTAGAAATGAGGCAAGAAGACGAAAACAAACTTCCTTCAAACAGTGTATCTGGAAATATTGATATGTGTCCAGATTGCGGTAATTACTCTTTCATTAAAGAAGAGGGATGTGCTAAGTGTTACGTCTGCGGTTATTCCGTTTGTTAGTCGCGGACTTTTAGATATAGAGTTTTTATAAAATATATCGATTGACTGTTAATGAAATTAAGGTATATTTGTGCCAGCCTGTCCTATAAAGTATGTTTAAAATATATACAGGAAAAGGAGATTTTGGGCTAACCTTTTTATCTAACATGAATAAAAAACTATCTAAAACTGAACTCGTCTTTGAAGTTTTAGGAACATTTGATGAGCTGGGGGTATCTTTAGGTTTTTTACACTCGGCAAGGTTGGGAGATGTCAGAAAGGTCGCCGTTGAGGTACAAAAGGATCTTCTCACATTAGGATCCATAATTTCCAGCGATGAAAAAGTTTCACAGGATTTAATAAATAAATGGGACAGTAGAATCAAAGAGCTTGAGGAAGTCATTGATTTTTTTGATAATAAAAACGATCCAATCGAGAGTTTTATTCTACCCGGGGGTTGTCGAGAAAGCAGTTTTCTTCATTTATCAAGAGTAACGTGCCGAAAACTTGAGAGAGTTGTTTTTCAATACCTTAAAAAAGACAAGAATAAGTTATTTATAGGTAAATATCTTAACAGGCTTTCAGATCTACTTTATGTATTAGCTAGATATTCAAATAAAAAGCTTGGATTTAAAGACATAATCTGGAACAATAAAGAGTCGTGAAAAAATATTACTTTCTATTAATCTTGATGTCATTACTCTTACTACTGTTAACAGCAGTCCTCTTTGTAAACGCCAGAAAATCCGATGATTATTTCAGAAATATAGGTAATATTGAAGATATTAGTTTAAAATAATTGGTTGGTAGATGATTTTAATGTAATATCTAATTATGGCGTTTAAAGTACCAGAAAAAAAATTGATACCAGACTTGGAGAGTGAAGTTCTAGATTATTGGAAAAAGAACAATATTTTTGAAAAGTCCGTAGAAAAAAATCCCCAAGATAATTTGTATGTTTTTTATGACGGTCCTCCTTTTATCTCAGGTCTTCCTCACTACGGCCATCTGTTGGTTTCTATTGCTAAAGATGTAATCCCGAGATTTTGGACTATGAAAGGAAAAAGGGTTGAAAGAGTTTGGGG
>CAZGHA010000002.1:0-18002 GCA_964525475.1 uncultured Candidatus Saccharibacteria bacterium
TTCCCAATAAATTTTAATGATGGGTGTTTTAGCTTCTATCATTAACAAATCAGGCTTCTCTTTTCTAATCTGGGTAAACCACTCATTTAAAGATATTCTTTCAGCAATACCGTCCATCCAAATTACATCGTAACCTTTTGATTGAACTAATGAAGCTGCGTAAGCAGGAACCACGGGATAAATAAAGGTCGGAGCATTAAAATATTGAAACTGTCTGTTTTGAGAAAGAAGAGGAACACCTTTATCGCTTTTTATGGGAGGGTATCCTATCGCAACTTTAAACTTTTTTGATTTAACATTTTTCGTTTTAGCCATAATTAACCTTCAACGTAATTTCCTGTTTTGTTATCATATTTTTTAAGTTTCAAATCAGGTTTTTTCATTATACCAATAAGAAAATTAATTCCGTAATAAACGTGTGTCAGAAAAACCCCTTTCATAAAATCAAAACGTGCTTTTTCAGAATCTTCTTCTTTTTCAGTTATTTTAAAGGATTCAAAAAACAACACACCGAAATAAAATAAAAGGGATAGAAAATAGTAGGAAAATAGATTAGGCCAAATAATACTTAGAACAGGACCTCCGAATAACCCCAAAACAAAAATTGAAGGTGCAAAATACATTGGAATTCTTGAAGTCTCAGGAAAAATCCTTGCAAACTGACCTCTGTGCTGCCCGTACCTTGAAATCTGCTTTAAATACGGTTTAAATACATCTCTTCTGTGATGATAAACCAAAACATCGGGGTTATAGGGAAAATTTCTTCCATATTTTTCCACTAGATCCAAACATAGCTTGGTATCTTCGCCAGGCCAAAATTCAATAGGGAATCCACCAACCTCATCAAAAGCACTTTTTCTAACGAGTAAATTAACTGAAGGATAATCATCTATCATTTTTTTCTCTTCTGGTTTGTATCTGTAAGTCGTCTTCCCGCTGACAATAACAGATTCAAATAAATAACCTGACATTCTTTCTAAATATTCAGCACCTTTTGGAGTAACAGCAGGCCCACCAAGTGCAAAAACATCAAGGTCTTCAAAAATTTTGGCTGCGTTTGTAAGCCAAGAGTATTCCGGATAGGAATCGTCATCTAAAAAAGCTAAAATGTCGCCAGTTGCGTTCTTTGCTCCAAGATTACGCTTTTCTCCGGGACCGACCTTGCCCGATTCTAAAATTTTTATTCTTGTTCCTCCAAAATCGTAATCTTCTTTTTCATCCGTAATTATGAAAACTTCAAAATCCTGATAATCTAATTTTTTTATTCTGGTAATACTTTCCTTAACATAATCATTTATTTTTCTAACCGGGATAATTATTGAAAATTTAAGCATTCGAAGTTTCTCCCGTATTTATTTTCATATCTAAATCCTTATCATAAATCCATCTTCTTTTCTTGCTGTCATCATAATATTTTAATATCCTCAGTCTGTAAAAAACAGCTAAAGTATCTCTAATCATATTTCTAATGTTTTTATCAAATACCATCCAAGGGGTAAAGATAGTGTTTGATTTATCCCAATTCAAATATATTGGGGATTCATAAATTTTATTAAAACCCAAATGGTTTGATACTGAAAGTATCTCTACATCAAAAGCGAATTCTTTTACCAATAATCTCGGAAGAACTGTTTCCAGAACCTCTCTTTTGAATACTTTTAATCCGGCTTGGGTATCCTTAACCTTTACTCCGAGGAGAAACTTTACAAAAATATAGTAAACAGAACTATAAAGTTTTCGAATAAACGGGTAGTAAACTTTCGAAGCAGCGTGTCTTTTACTTCCGACCATAATATCAGCTCCGTACCATTCTAAATGCTCGAGAATTAAAGAGATTCCGTTAGGATCTATATCCATTCCGGAGTCAATAAATGCAATGTAATCACCGTGAGATCTTGCCATTCCGTAACGTATGGCAAAACCTTTTCCTTTGTTTTTACCGTAACCATAAACTTTAACTTTTTTCCTTCTGATCTTATTGGCGTTAACATAAGTTTTATCTACAAAACCATCGACTACAATAATTATTTCGTAATTAAAACGGGTTTTGGACATAACATCGTCAATATTCTTAACATCTCTTTCGATAGTTTTTTCTTGTTTATAGGCAGGAATAATAACTGAAACTGTCTTTACGATTCTCGGTTTCACAGGCATATTGTACTACATTCTTAATTTTAATCGTGAGAACAGTTTTGAAAACAAAAAGTATCTAAAATTTTTATAAAAATTATTCAGGTAATACATCTAAAATCTCGCCAGATACATAAAAATCTTCCTTTTTTATCGTTTTTGGAATTGAAAAGTAAAAATAAACACTAAGAAGAATCAATGTAAAAACACTAATCATAATATTTACATTAATAACTTCCCATAAACTATCGTGAAAAAAGTTCAAAGCTATGTATTGAATTAAAACCCCAGGTAACAGTAAAAAACCCACCTTCTTTTTATCAATCGCTAAAAAGAACATCACCAAAAAGTTAATCAACACATAAAAAGCCACAAAAACAGAAAACAAGGGCAAGTATTTCACAGAATTTTCAAAAGCCTTACCAAAAAATAAATTAGTGATAATTCCAGGAAAAACCTGATAGCAAATCACCCCAACTACCAACACCAAAATCAAAAGCATCAAAAGTCTTTTCAAACTTTTCATAAAATTCTTACCTCCCGCATGAAGTGCAGTAATTTTTGGAAACATAACAACAGAAACAGCCCCCGCCCCGAACAACAGTATCTTCCCCAAGGTCATCGTACCTGCGTAGTAACCAGCATCAGCAGGGCTGAAAAATCTTTTAACCATAATAAGATCGATATTATTTAAAGCCATCATGGAAAAATTAACTAAAATAACAGTAGAGGCAAAAGAAAAAACTTTTTTTAAACTGTCGCTAACCTCAACCTTTTTTAAATTCTTCAGATTAAGGCCTAAAATCAAAAAACCAAACAAAAAAGCTGCGATGGAAGAAATCGGAGCTGCGCTGTAAACACCTCTTAAACCAAAACCCATAAAAACAAAAATTGCAGGAATTAAAAATCTTAAAAACAGACTAAAAATATGAAACAACGAATACTTTTTAAATTCCTGAGTACCTTGCAGGTAAGAATTAGGGATAACATTTAAAAATCCCAAACCTACAGAAACACCAAAAAGGGTTATTAGAAAACTATCGCCCACATTAAGATATTTTGAAATAAATTCTCTTAAAGAGAATATGATTAAAAAAGAAATTACCCCTACAGTAAGAGAAAACTTAACCGAACTAACAAATAAAGAACGCAACTTATCATTATCTTTTTTAGCAAAAATTTCGGCATTAACTTTTATTAAAGAAGTTCCAAACACTGCTCCAAAAACCCCGACCATGGAAGACAAAGATAACAGGACATTAAAGGTACCGTAATCACTAACCGAAAGTTTTCTTCCCAATACAAATTGCAAAAGGTAACTAAAAACAGATCCAAATAATGTAGCCCCTCCAACCAAAGCCGTATCCATAAGCTCCTTGTTTTCCTTTAGCTTTTTCAACTTATCAATCATTTACACCCTCCATCTCACTCTTGTAAACATTGTAAAGAGGTACCCCTCGAAGTTTAATATTGTCAAGATAAGTTAAGTCAAATCTTGTCTCCTGAGAGGAAGTATCATCCCAAACGGGATAGACAAAATACTTGGTTTTGATAGCAAAAGGTGTCAATTCGTTAATTACAGCCCACGACCCTAATTCTCTAAAAAAAGGCCATATTTGGATATAATACTTCTCTTTAAAACCAACAGTCATAGCCTTTTCAAGATTCTTACCGTGAGCCTTATAAACCAACTCTTCAAAAGAAGCACTCCAAGAAGGCTCCATTCCGGTCTTTTCAGACAAATCAGTAAAATAATCAACAACTTCCCTGCTCCCAATCAGCCACTTAGGCTCGATTACCTGAACACCTGTCTTTAAACCTCCGAAAAGAGGATTAAAATATGAAAAATAATCCGGATGAACATTTATATTTGTGTAAACTGCAGGAATAAAAAACAAAATTACGCAAGCTGCCCTTTGCCAAACTTTTTTATTGTTGATTTTTTCAAAAACCCAAACATAAAACATAGATGAAATTAGAGAAATCACCACTAAAGCTGGGAGAATATATCTATCAAGTTTTTTTGTCGGAATAGTGAGCTGAATAAAATAGAAAAAGATAAAAATTAAAAGGTAATCCATAAATTTTCTCAAATTTTCGGGTAGTTTTTTTCTTATTATTAAGGCGCCGATAAAACCCACCAGTAAGTAAATTGATGATTTTAATGCCAATATAACAAAATAGAAGCTGGGGCCTGGGTTTTCAACAAGTCTTCCAAAATAAAATTGAAAATGATCCCCTTCCACTCCGATATCAGCTATACCTGTATACAGGGATTGAATAACTTTTCCGGGTGCTACCCACATTGCAGGCCAGAATGCAAAAATCACGAGAATCAAAACACCTATCCAAATAAAAAACACTTTCCCAAATTTGGCCGAGTACTTTCCAAGACTTTCCTTTAAAAATTTACCCAGCTCCGTCTTTTTAAAATTATATTTCCCATCACGGTAAATAAATATCAAAGCCATTAAACCAAAATACAAAACCAAAAAAAGGGCTGAGGTTTTAGTGAGTATCGCTAACCCTGCAAAAAATGCTGAAACAACAAGGTTCTTTATTTTATTTTGATTAAGAAAGAAATAGTAAAGCCAGACAATGCTTGCCAACATAAATGTAGAAACCAAACCTTCGAGATGAAAAACTCTTGTTAATCCCAAATAAAAAGGCTCTAAAGTAAGCAGTATCGTTGAAATAAAGGCGTATTTAAAACCAAATATCTTTTTAAGTATTTGGAAAACCGAAGTGATTGTAAAAGCCGCAACTAAAACCACTAGTAACTTCTGCACAAAATCGATCTGAAAAATTATATCGACACTGTCATCTGCAACAATAGATCTTCCTTGAGACTCCGCCCAATAATTGGTTATCTTTGCGCCTACCCCACCTACCCACATTAAAACAACCCCGGGATGATAAGTCTGTAGTGATTGCTCAAAATTTTTTCCCGTTACAGCACTGCCGAAATTGTATGACCTTAATTTCCACTTCCAAACATCGGTGTTGAAATTATCATGACCTAAATCAGGTAAATGAATCAATACAAAAAACAAAAAAACTAAAACTGGAATCAGTCCAGAATTCAATCTAGAAATCAAATTTTTCTTTACGCTTCGCTCTTTTTTCATATTTATTTCCTGGGCTCAGCCCTCCTAGTTACCGCACCCACAACCACCGGAAACGCTAGGCACTGGTATAGGTTTTGAATATCTGTACACTTCAATATCCGAACCCAGCTTTCCCTTGCTATCAAATTTAACAACTTCCTCCAGAATAGTAGCATTTTTTTCAACAAACGCCCTGTCCTTCTCATCAGGTTCGTACAAAACAATAAGAGATTTCTCATAAAGCTTAAAACTATTCAAGGATTTTGTAGACCTCATTCCAAGATACTTAAAAATATCTTTTAACCCACTGTCGTTATAAATCGCTACCTCACCTGAAACAGAATTATCAGACAACCAATGATATAGGGTAGTCCTAGTATCTCCGGCATAATATTTTATGGAATTGAGTGAAGATTTCGTAAGTAAAGGTAATATTAATAGTGGAATATAAAGAAAAGACAGAGCTTTAGCCAATTTTATATTCTTAAGATTAACGACGTTATGTTTTAACCCTTCTTGAACATAGTTTAAAAAATACCCGAATATTACGGCAAGAAATGGATAAACAATGAAATAATAATGGGATCTGTTGTTCTTGAAACCTGACTCGTACCAAATTAAAAATACGGAAATCGATAAAAATAACGTCAAAAACAAGTCCTGCTCCTCCATTTTCTTTTTTAAGATCCTATAACAAACATAAACTAAAACCATAAAAAATACCGGCATTACAACATATCCGGTATCCACAAGAAGTCTTCCAAAACTTTCAGAAATAAACTTATCCATATGTTGAGAAGAACTAACCGAACCAACATTTGTAAACTGCCAAAAGGCTCCTTGAGGACCATCTGTTCTTGAAAAAGTTTTAAAATCAAAAAGTGCAAAAGGTGTACCAATTAAAAACGCTAAAAATGCAAAAAGTCCTGACATAAACAAACTTTTTATGCCCTCTGGATTCAAAAAAATTCTACTAAAATTCTTTATCTTATCTTCGCCTCTATTTGCCCAAAGAATTCTCAAAAAATGAGCAACTGGCACCATTAGAGCCGACAACCCACCGTTATATTTTATGGAGGCAGAAAGACCAATAAACAAACCTGCCAAAATATAATTTTTTCTTTTCTCACTTTTAATAATTAATGTTGAATAGTACATTCCCCACGCCAGTAAAAAAGCCGAAGGAATGTCTCCCAAAGAATAATGCGAGTGCCAAACATGATAGGGCATTAATACTATCGCCAGAGCGGCAAAGATGCCAACCTTCCTTCCAAAAAGTGACTTTCCGCTAAGATACACCGGGATCGCGGTTAAAGCCCCTAAAATAGCAGAGAGACACCTTGTAAGGTAGTAAAAAATCAAATCGTCATTCCATATCAACGGAAATCTGCTTACCACTGTCTCTTTTAAATTTGCAATTTCTATCAAATCGCGAAATTTTGCAAAAATCATATATAAAAAGTAGTTTATGTAAATATATAAATGTGGCCAATCAAAATGCTTAGGATTTGCATCAAATCGTATTGCCAAAGCTGATCTTATGATGGTAGGCTCATCGGGATGAAAAATAAAAGGAAAACCGTGTTGAATGCCTGTCAGCCTTAATACCAAACCTAGAAAAACTATTAATAATAAAACCAAATCGAGCCTAATCTTCTTTTTAGAATTCTCAGACCCAACATTTTCATTTTCGAGTTTGTCTTTTTTAAACATTTTCAATTTAATCATATAGATTTCAGGGCAAATCCTTTCTTATATAAATTGTCCAATATTCCAAATCATTAATCCACATCGAGTAATCTTTTTCAAACTTATAATCTGTGCTTTTTAAAATTTTCTCAGGCATTTCTTCGTTGATTCCAAGTATAACTAAATCATAGTTGCTCGGACCGTAAACTCTTACATCAAAGACCTTAGAATTAGGATAGATAGTTTTTATTGGCTGCGTATCGTAAAAACCAAGATCTGGCCACTCACCTGTCAATTTATCAGAATACCTACTTACTATGGTTTCTTTAAGATCAACAATACCTACTCCGTAAGGCTTTTGTGCAATCACACCATTAGCGTTTACCGAACTCCCAAAAATTGGGCTGGTGTAAGTAAAATACCACGGGTAAAGATTTATCAAAGGTCTTACCCAAAAGACACTAATTAAAAAAATAAACAGAGCCAAGAATAAATATCTCTTGGACAAACTTTTTAAATTTTGAAATATTCTTTGATAACCTATCACAGCACAATATGAAAAAAGAGGATACATCACCAAAATATATCTATCTACTTTTTTGGCAGGAAAAGACATTCCTAAAATGTAACCGACATAGAAAATTGCTAAATACAACGTGAAAACAAAAAACACACCGCCAGTGTCTTTAAATGTTTTTACAATACTTTTTGTAAATTTCACAAAATAGTAAAGGCATGAAAAAATTCCAATTAGCAACAACGGGCTAACTTTCATTAACGAAACTAATGGGTAAAATAACAAACCGGCGTTGGTTGTAGGCACACCAAACATTATCTGGTCGTGGCCTTTCCTTACCCCAACCCTTAAAACCTCACTAAACATATCGGATAAGTAATACCACGGTCGCACCCATAAAGCCGGAAATAGTAAAAACGTAAAAAAAACAAAAGAAACTAAAAGAGGAACGGCTACGGGAAATATTTTTTCCTTTTGTTTGGAGTAAATAAAATAGGTTACTGAGTAAAATAATATAAAAAACAATGCCCCGATCGATATGCTTTTTGCTAAAAAAGAAAGTGCAAGAAAAAAACCTATGACGGCTGACTTCCAAATTCTTGGTTTTTTCATGTTCAGAAACGAGAGAACCAAGGTTACAAACAACAACAAAGTAAGGAGCACGTCCATGTGATAAAGCCGAGAATTTGCCAAGAAAAAAGGTTCAAAACTAAAAAGAGAGATGGTAAAAAAACTAATATAAAAACCAACTATCTTAGCTAGTATAAATATTATAAAAACTGAAAGAATATACTGCACTGATACAATAGCGATTTTTGATATAAGATCAAAACTCTGGAAATTACCGACGTCATAAGCGGTTATTCCTGTAACTCTTTTATATATTTCTACTGCAGGACCTGTAATCCACATCAATGTAACTCCAGGCTGATAGTGCTGATAAGTTTTTTCAAACTGTTTATTTTTTATACCTACAATAAACTGCTCCGACCTATAATGCCATAAAGAACCATCAGGATTTATTACATCGTTTTTCAAACCGGGAAGTCTTGTAAGGAAAAATAAAATTGAGAATAAAGATATTAAAAAAATGGGCCAGAATTTCTCATATTTCAAAAACAATTTACGAATCTTTTCCAAGAGCATAGAACACACCCCCGAGCAAACTAACTGACATCCTAATCATATGATAAATTATCGATATTGAAACAGCAGTACTAACAGATACACCAACAAAAGAGAACATACTAGCATACAAAGCATCTTGAACCCCAATTCCATTTATCGAGGGAATAAAAAATCCCGCTAAAGTTATTATTGGAAAAGCAGTCAAGGAATAGAAAATTGGAAGTTTAACTCCTACCGCCATGAAAGTTAGATATTGTGTAGAGATGGATAGAAACTGAATGAGTAACGAGGTAAACATGGCGAAAATTAATATCTTAGGATGATCTTTATAAACCATTAAAGCGTCGTACAATTTTTTTAACGATTTAAACTTTCCGCTTAAAAGTCTTAGTAAATTCATTCCGATATAAAAACCGCAAACCATCCAAATAACTAGTACCAACACCCCCCAGCCTAAGTGCCTGCTCAAACTCAAAAGACCTATCAAGAAAAGCATTAAAATCCCAGTAAATCTTTCCGTAAAAACCGATGAAAAACCTGTAAACGGATCGTTAATTTTTTTACCTAATTTGTAAACCTTATAAACATCTCCGCCAATACTGGTAGGCATAAAGTTGTTAAAAAACGCCCCCATAAAATAAAGTTTAAAAAGATACCATCTGGAAACTTTGTGAGAATCTTGGTGTATTAAAAGTGCTTTCCACCTAAAAGAACTTATTACGTAATGAATTACAATTGTCAAAATTATTAAAGGAATAAATCTCCAATCCAATAATTTAAAATTTGAAATTAACTGAGCCTTATCAACTTTTTTCAGAAAAAGATATGCAATAAGACCCGAGCTTACAACAATTTTCAAGATAGTTTTATATTTATTTTTCATATTTCTTTCCTTTTTTAATCAGCATTTTAATTTTTTTCCCAATGGACTGTATGTCCGATTTTTTAAGAAATCCCGCCTCAAAAAATCCCCAGGTTAACAAGCCAAAGAAAGGAACAAACCCGACTATTTTAACCCAGAGAATATCCACATTACATAAGAGAGAAATTGCTAAGGATTGTGTAAGAATAACAACATGATCAATATTGAAAAAAGAAAACTTCATTTTTTTATTAATCCAGTACACCATAAAGTACAAGCACAGGGAGCTTCCCATAACCATTGACCAGGAAACAGCCAAAAGTACGTCCATAAAATTTCTAAAAACAAAAAATGATGCTATCGTCCCTAAAATTAGAAACACGTAGCTTCCTATCATACTTTTTGCCATTTTTGCAGGTATTAAAACACTAGAATTTATGATGTTTACGAAGGAGTAAACCACAATTGCAAAAACCATCGGAGCTATTAAAGGAATTGACAAATCATACTTATCGCCACCAACTAATATTCTTATTAAAATTGGAGCGAAGTAAGAAGCGAGCGCCCCAACCAAAACTATAACTGAAAAAAGTTTATTAAAATTTTTAGAAAAAGATTCTCTAAACTCCTTAAAATTATGTACGAACCTTTCTGAAAATACTGGGATGTTGACCGTAGTTACAGAATCAGAAATGGTCATAAGTTTTTTTGCATAGAGTAGTGCAAATGCGTAAATAGCCACCACTTCTGAAGAGTTAAAAAGTCCCAAGGCATTGTTACCAAGTTTTTCCCAATTTGTGTACAAGATTTTTACCACATAAATGGCAATGCTGATGGAAAATATTTCTTTAAAAAGCTTTTTGAATTCTTTTTTGGTAGGCCAAATTAATTTTCCTTTTAACGGTTTAAAAGCTATTACAGCAAGAGATATTGATGATATAACATTAAAAATAAAAAAAGCATAAAAATAACCTGGTACTTTGAAGAAATAAACAAAGGGTATAAAAATTACAATATTCACAAAAGCAATAACAACTTGATATATAAAAAGGTTTTTGAATCTTTTTGTTCCCGAAATTACCGAATTTAATATTCCCTGAACACCCTGGAAAACTAAAGTTACTGCATATATTTTTAAAGGTAATATTAATCCTGCATTATGATAAAAATCTTGAGAAATTTTTGAAGCACCAAAAAATAAACCAACTGCAATAGGAAGTGTTACAAAATATCTAACTACAGAGGATGTAATAAAAATTTTAAAAATATCCTCATCGTTTTTAGCCGATGATATCTCTCTGGTACTTGCAGACACTAAACCCAAATGCTGATATATACCCAAGGCACCGCCAATTGAAACTGCTAACTGAACCAAACCCCATTCCCCGACGTTTAAAATTCTAATAACCAAAAAGGTTTCCACCATGCCAAGAAGCATAGCCAAACCTTGAGAAACCATACTAATTAATTGCCATTTTCCAAGATCTTTCATTTTTTTACTACTCAACAATAACATCGCCCAAATACATACTTCTCATTTTAATTTTGTTAGAGAGACTTAAAAACAAGCTGTAATCCCCCGGCTCTACATAAGAAGGAAGGGCTATGTCTATGTCTTCGATATAATAAAGATTTTTAGTCCAATCAGAAGGACCTAAGAAAGCAAATGACGGCAAATTTGCGACCTGAAATATTTTTTCAGTTTTTTTATTTACAAAAGTCATGTAAAAGAGATAACTATCCATCCCCCCATTCTCCATCTTCTGATACACAATTTGACCTGTGTCCGGAATTTCTCTTGTTACTCGTTCAGGTATCCTAAAATCTACAACACGAATTAAATCAAGCATCTCAAAATTATATTTACCCTGATATTCAAATCTTTCTTGAATAGGTATTAAACCTGTTCTTTCTCGAGGCTCTCCTTTTTTAAATAAATAAAGATTTCCACAAGCCATTACTAAGTCGTACTTTTCTGTGGAAACCAGACTCTCTGTCAAATCTTTTATAATGTTTTTATTTAATCCCAAAATTCCCAGCAACTTTCTAGATTGAACATCAACAATTACATAATCAGCTTCATTCCAAAGTGCAGGAAATATTCCGTAAGTCTCTCTCATACTCATGTGATCTCCGAGATTATCAGGACCTGAAACAGATGCATCATCAGGAATATGAGCTATGACAGCGTCTGCACATCTCACATCCTTAAGATCAAGATCGGGAAGTTTTACAACGTCGCCTACCTCAAGTTCTGATATATTTTTATCTCCTAAATCAAAACTTGCTGAAACCCGTCTCATTATTGCCTGGTTGAACCATAAATAGAGAGGGTTATTGTACTTTATTGTTGTATCAAAACAGGAGAAAAGAACTAAAACCGACAAAACAATTGTTGGAATCTGCCTGTATCTTTTAATTTTTGGGGAAATATCTGATGCGATACTGGTCAACATACTTATTGCATAAATTGTTGAAATAAAAAGCACGGGGATTATCATGGATATCCTGTGATTTTCAATGTCTTCAACCCCCAGGCCCTCCTCCGTAACTAGGTAATTTATCAAAAAGTCGGGAGCCGATATTAAGAGCATTGCAGGATTTGCGAAAGGTAAATAAGAAACCGGTCTAAAAGTCCTATCTAAAGTATCAATTCTGTCACCACTAAAAAATACTCTTATGAGACGATCATGATTTACAATCATATTTTTTATAATCTCAGAATACGAGCTCCCAAAATCGTTATATCTACCAAGAAAATAATTCTCCATAGTCACGTCGCTATAAGCATTTATCTCAATACCAATAGAATCAAGAAAATTTTCGTAACTCTCTACCCTGTAGTGTGAATTTTTGGGGATAATAATGAAAAAAGTTGTTACAAACCATATTAGACCGACAACAATCATACTTGAACCTATCTTTGCGGTTTTTTGTTTAAAAAAATTAACTAACCAAATCTTGTTAAACTTCAGGGCTCCCGCCTCCAAACTTCTGAAAAATAAAATAAAAATACCCCACATTAAAATATATAAAGGAATCTGTTCTTTCCCGGCCATGGTTAGCACAAGAAGCAACCAGAAGATAATAATTTTCTTTTTGGTAAAAGATTTATCGTGATACATTTTTTCAAAAAGGTAAAAGGCTCCTAGGAAAAAAGGTATAGCCGCGGTAACGGCATGAAATCCCATGGTTCCATTAATAAATCCCATTGAAGGATACAAAAGGTAGGCAAAACTAATCAAACAAGCAGAAAGCTTTGATTTAAGCTCCAAATTAGCAATTGCATAAATTAAAATTGAAGAAAATACCACAATAAAAAGCTGGGAGATTACAAGTGTTAAGGGATGTGGAAAAATTGCAAAAATGGGGGTAAACAGTGCTAAGAGAGGATCAACATGACTCATAGACCATCTCGGAACATTAGACCCGAAATAATCTGTAAGATACATGAATTTTCCATGCAATGTATACCAGACCATCTGGGTCATGTTTCCAAGATCAAATTTCCCAAAGTCGTAATTGTTATACCTAAAAATGTTGAGCTTTAAAGCAACCAAAAAGTTAATGCCTGAAAAAGCTATGACAGCCAATAAGTAAAAATTTTTAGATATAAACTTTTTTATCGTAGAAATATTCATCTTTATTTTTAACTGAAAAATCGGAATTTTATAAGGGCAAATACCGCATTAAAACCATCTTTCCAAGTTATTTTCTTTCCCTCGCTAAAAGCTCGACCTTTATATGAGATAGGTACTTCTCTTATTTTGAGGCCGGACTTTAAAATTTTAGCTGTTATCTCAGGCTCAAAATCAAATCTTTCAGATTTAATATCAATACTTCTAATAAAATCTCCGGGAACAAGTTTGTAGCAAGTCTCCATATCTGTGAGCATCACTCCATAGAAAAGGTTAGTTAAAACCGTTAAAAGCTTGTTACCAAAGTAGTGAAGAGACGACATTTTCTCATAATTACCCGAGAACCTTGAGCCATAAACCACATCAACCTTATCTTCTTCTAATGCTCTTAAAAGTTTCTTATAATCTTGGGGGTCGTATTCTAAATCAGCATCTTGAATAATTACATAATCTCCTGTGGTTTCTTTAAAACCAACTTTTAAAGTATGACCCTTACCTCTGTTATAACCTTTAATGACAGTTTTAATATCAGGGTATTTTTCTTTAATTTTCCCTATTATTTCAATAGAACCATCCTTTGACCCATCGTCCACAATAACTATCTCTTTTTCGACCCCATCAACCTCTCTGACAAGATCAACTATTTTTTCAAGAGTGTCTTTTTCATTGTAGACCGGTATTACTATTGATAGTTTCATATTATTTTTGTCTTTCAAATTTAAAAATATTAGCGAAAAACTCCCTGCTTCCGATATTATACCTAAAACTTTTAATCAATTTCAGATATTCCAGTTTCCCTGTATTATCATCAAAAACTACACCATCTTCGTTAGTAGTAATAACGTAGGATACGTTTTCAACCAGTAAATTATTATAGCTCAAATCCTCTTTGTTGAGAAAATTCCTTTTTTCACCAGTAAGATCAATTTTCGGATCAGAGTGATTTATATACCAATCTGCTACGCTGGTGGTGTCGTTGAAAATAATTTTACCGCTTAAATTTTCTCTGGAGTAGATACTAGCCAACTTTATAGCCGTATATATTTCTTTATGACTGATAATAATTGATAAAGACCAAATAATTACTGAGATTAGCAAAGTGGTAAATAGCAGCTGTGTTTTTTTAAAATAATAAAAGAGAATTGCCAAAATTTGCAGAATTATTAAAACCGCAAAAACCTTTTTATTAGTAATGAGAAACTGAAGTTTTAAAAAATACTGACTAGCTATGTAAAAGAGTAGTAAGAATATTGGTATTAAAATTGTAGAAATTTTGTTCTTTTTTGACAAAAGCTCAGTTACAAATAAACTTTTTATGCACAGTGTAAGAATTATGATGAAAAAGGGCATTAAACATACAAATAATCTGGGAATTGCGGCAGGCCAAAGAAGTATTAAAAACATTTCTAACCCTATAAATGTTGTTATATCAACGTTTTCCTTTAAAAACTGAGACGCAATCTTGAACCTAGAAAAAATAAAATAAAACGCAGATGTAAAACCAAAAGAATATATTATTGAAACGAAATATATCCAAATCATTTTAAAATCGTAAGTTCTACGGGATGTTTCTTCAAAATAAGAAGACTTAAATGGGTTTCGATACAGCACCCACGGAAGAATTGTAAACAATGTCGTTAATCCTATAATGAAGAGGGCTTTCCAGTTTTTTAAAAACAAATCTATTAGATTGGATGTAAAAGATTTTTTACTCTCTGCTAGATTTTCTAAGTCTTTTTTGGTAAAAAAAGCTCCTAACATCAAGGATCCAAACAGTAAGTACCCTTCGAATCTAGTCAGAATTGATAAACCAGATATAAATCCCAAAAGAATAAATTTCACATAAACTTTTTTTGAATATCTTCTTGAAATATAAAACGCGAGAAGCACAAAAAATGAAAACGGTATGTCTGCCATTATTCTCAAGGACCAGTAAAGATAAACAGGATTAAAAATAAAAAAAAGTAAAGCTAAAAAACGATATTTATTTTCTTTTATATATATTTTTAGGAGCTCATTAAATAATAAAAAGGCTAGAAGAGAAAAAACAAATACCACTACTCTGCCCCAAACAACAGCATCAACAGATGAAGGTCTCAAAGCTGTAAAAATCGAGAAAAGTGGAGGTCTTTTTTCTTCCACAGGGTAGCTTCCCTGCCTAATAAATTCAGAGGCACGCAAAATTCTATAAGAATCCCCCCATTCTGCAGTGTTTACATCAAAAAGTACGATGTGAAGAATAAAAAAAATTATGAGGGCATAAAAATTTAACGGTACCCGTCTAAAGGAGATAGTTTTTCTTAGCAAATTCATATACTTTTTCTATCTCCCTAGCCCTTGCATCCCAAGAATACATAAGAGCTACTTTATCAGAATCAACTGAAATATTACTATCCTCTACGATAGTGTAAATATATTTTGCAATGTATTCGGGTTCAAGATTTTCAAGATAAAAAAGGCCTTTTATATCTCCGGAAAGTTTAAAACCTGAAACCAGGCAGGGAACACTGCACGAAAGACCCTGCATAACAACCTTCGGGAGACCTTCCCAAGAAGACGGCAAAACAAAAATATCTGAAACCTGATAGGCGATTGGGGTTTGAGGATAGGGGGTGTAACCGACTTTTACTACCCTGTTGGCCAATCCGCTTATTGCTATAGCCTCGTTTATCTTACCAGCATAGGCAATGTCGCCCGATCCTACTAAAAGCAATTTGTAGTATTTTGGTAAAAACTTCAATGCCTCTATTAGTAAATGTACATTTTTTCTCTCCGACATCACCCCATGATTTAAGATAATTCTATCTTCCTGATCAAATCCTAAGTCTAAACGGGATTTTTCAACTTCTTCATTAGTGGTTTTTTTAAACAGTCCCGGGTTAACCCCAGTCTCAACAAAAAAACATCTTTTAGGATCTGCGCCATAATATTCGACTGCTTTTTTCAAATTGCCCTCACTAACAAATATGCATGCTGCGGCGGACCTAACCGCATGTTTATCTGAAAAAATAGAAAGAGGCCAAACCAAGTATCTAGCTAAAGGGGTAATTGGCTTGTTTTGTTCCTCCATTTTTACCCATCTATCTTTTGCAACATTATGAAAATGTACAACCAAAGGAACGGTTAATTCCTTGGACCAAGGAAAAAATCTTTGCAAAAAGCACCTATAATAATAAATCCAAACAGCAAAATGACCGTGAGAATGAATCACATCCGGTGTATTTTTTCTTCTCCATTTAAGATATTTGAAAAACAAGAGAACCGAACTTGTAAAGAAAATAGTTCCCGGGAGAGGCTCTCTGATAATAGAATGAACTTTTACATTACCGGGTTTTTCAATATTTCCAGCACTAGGCCACCTCCCTGAAAAAATCTCAATATCGTGACCAGCTCTCTCTTGACTTGCAGTAAGCTCGTACGGATGTGGAGCTAAACCTTGCCAGGGAGGTGGCCAGTCATAAATTATTCTTAAGATTTTCATTTTAATATTTCCTCAAAAACTTTTTCATATTTTTCTATCATTTTATCAACTGTGAATTCTTTTTCAGCTTTTTCCTTTGAATTCTTCCCAAACTCTTTTCTCAAATCTGCGTTATCAATTAATTTTACCAGCTTTTCTTTAAAATCCTCATTATCATCCGCCTTTATCAAAAACCCAGTTCTTTCATCTTCAATTGCATCGGGAACCCCGCCCCAATTAAAAGCAACCACAGGCATTTCAGCAAACATCGCTTCCACAATAACCATTGGAAAACCCTCAACTCTTTTTGTAGGGAAAACAAAAATATCAGGATGAACTTTTTTTATAAAATCGCTGTGCGGCATTTTCCCATGAAAAACCACCTTTTCCTGTATTTTGTATTTTGCTACCATTTTTTCTGCTTCTTTTTGACATGGGCCTGCCCCTATTACATGTAAAACAACATCTCTGTCTATCTCATTAACGATATCTATTATGGTAAGAATTCCTTTAGATTTCTCGATTCTACCTATGAAATAAATGTGAACCAAACCTCCGATATCTCGATCTTTTTTCTCTACTGTGTAGGGAACCCCATCTACTCCGTTATGCACCACTTCAACCTTTTTTTCATCAACGAATGTTTCCGAAACCAATGCTTTTTTAACATACTCAGAAACTGCTATAACTCTGTCCGAATGCAAAACAAATTTTCTCTGTCTTCCAAAATACTGCCTTAAAAAATACTGAGTATTTCTAACTAACCAATAAATATCTTTTAAACTTGATATGTTTTTTATGAAAGTATTGAATTCCGATAAAGTCGTGCCGTGAGATATTGAAACAGTTTTAACCCCCAGCTTAAATTTATTTTCCACAATGCTTTCAGCCGCCGAACTTTGACCTAAAACTAAATCAAAATTTTCTTTTTCATGGTATTGCTCAAAAATTATCAAAGATTTTTTCATCCAGCTATTTTTATTAAAAGGGCTAAGAATATAATTCCTGTATTCCGCATCAACAAAAACATATTTAACGCCATTTTCCTCGTGCGCATTAAAAACCAGCTCTTTTTTAGGTGAAAATACTGTTATTTTATGGCCTCTTTTTGATAGCCCTTCGCACAAAGCTTTGTTTTGTGTTTCCAAACCTCCGTGACCTTTATGCAGGGTTGTTGATTTTGTAAATACTGCAATTTTCATTGTTATTTTTTAATTTTCCAATTTTATCTTAACAAATTTTCTAGCTCGATAATGTTGTTGTTCAAATCAAATTTTTCTAACACCTTATTATAAAGATTTTCTCCTAATTTTCTTCCAAGTTCAGAATCTTTAAGAATTAACTCTATTTTATCTGCCAATTCTTGAGAATTCTTCTGAGAAACCACGAGACCAGTTACTCCGTCCGAAATTATCTCCCCAACACCCCCAACATCAGTGGTGACCACAGGAGTTCTAAAAATACCTGC
>CAZGHA010000002.1:18012-32553 GCA_964525475.1 uncultured Candidatus Saccharibacteria bacterium
AGAACATTGGCTACCCCATCTACGTCACCTTCATCAGTCTGTATACTCGGGAACGCAAAAACACTTGCCGATTTAAAATGAACTAAAGTTTCTTCGTTAGACAACCCTTCGTTGTCACCAATAATTTTAACCTCGTTCTGAAGACTCCTTGAATTTATTTCTTCTTTTAAATTTTCATATAGCGGGCCCGAACCGATAATACCAATTTCAAAACGCAAGCCCCTGTTTTTTAACAAAGAAGCAGATTCGATTAAGTAGATTAAACCCTTCTTTTCCACTAATCTTCCCACGGCCAATATTAAAGGTTTTTCTGATTTAAAATCCTTATTTTCGACTCTTTTTATGATTTTAGGCACATCGACACCATGATATTTTAAAAATATTTTAGATGTATCTAAACCCGCGGCTTTCTCCAGCACATATTCGTAAGCGTTTTTATTGCAAATTGTAATAAATTTTGATGTTTGAACCTTTTCTCTAATAAACTCCCCTGTGACCATAATGTCTTTTGCATGCGCGGATATTCCGTAGGGAATCTGAAGTATTTCAGAAGCACACATTACAATAGTTGAGGGAGATGAAAGAAAATGAGCCAATATAAAGTCAGGTTTATGTTTTGAAAACTTTATGGAATACAAAATTGATTTAATAAAGGTATAGAGTTTCTTTGGAGAATTTGAAATATTGTCTTTTTCTTCTCCACCATCTAATTCCTTCGCCTTTGTTTCTAAATCAAGAAATATTTTTTTCAAACGAGACAGGTTTGAAAAAATATAAGGCAAAGATAGGAAAAAATCTTTGAGACACGGTCTTTCGTAAACAATTTTATTTTCAAGAATTTCAGAAACCTCACCCTTACCTTTAGCTAATGAAAATACTTTCAAATCAACATTTCCACGCTCTTCTAATTTAGCTAATTCTCTTTCAATAAAGGTCTCGGTTAATACCGGAAATTCAGGAATGAATACCAGAATTCTTTTTTTAGTTTCCATTCTTTAATATTACACCAGGAGTACCGGAAGGTCTCTTCTCTAAAGCTTCTAAACCCGCTGTTCTTTTACCAACTGCAAAATAGGTAAATCCAGAGGACTCAATTTTATTTCTGTCCATAATATTTCTTCCATCAAAAATAACTGGGTTTTTAAGCAAGTTTTTCACTCTTTCTAAATCTACATTTGCAAATTCTTTCCACTCTGTAAGTATTATTAAAGCATCTGAGTCCTGCATTACTTCGTATTTATCTAAACAGTATTCTATGCTGGTTGATCCTAATACCACTTTTGAGTTGTACATTGCCTCAGGATCGTAAACTTTTAATTTTGCGCCCAAACCCCTAAGTATTTTTACAATCTCTATACCAACAGAATCTCTTATATCATCAGTATTTTCCTTAAAAGCTAAACCCAAAACTCCAAATGTCTTATCAGCCATATTTTTACCAAAATATCTTATTATTTTGGAAACGAAGTAATTTCTCTGATTTTCATTTACTTCCATCACTCCTCGTAAAAGTCTAAAGTCGTATGCTTGATCTGTTGAAGTTTTATAAAGAGCTGCAACATCTTTTGGAAAACAACTACCTCCGTAACCTATACCTGCGCTTAAAAACCTTGGGCCAATCCTGTTATCAAGACCCATGCCCTTGGCTACAACCGAAACATCGGCTCCGGATCTTTCGCAAATTTGAGCCATTTCATTTATGAAAGAAATTTTAGAAGCTAGGAAAGCATTGGAAGCATACTTGACCATCTCTGCAGATTTTAAATCACATTCTAAAATAGGCTTACCCAAATGTTCGTAAAGTCCTCTCATTATCGAAAATGCTCTTTCGGAATCAGAACCTATAACAGTTCTATCAGGTTTCATCATATCTTCAACTGAGTAACCTTCTCGTAAAAACTCAGGATTTGAAACTATATCAAAATCTACATTATTAACCATGTTATCTCTGATGACCTGTTTTAATTTTTGATTTGTTCCTACTGGAACGGTGCTTTTTGTTACAACAACTTTGTAACTATCTATGCACTTTCCTATATCCCCAGCAACTTTCCAAACAGCAGATAAATCGGCGTCCCCGGTATCGCTTTGAGGGGTACCAACACATATGAATATTACATCTGAATTTCTTACACCTTCGCTTAAAGAAGTAGTGAATCTTAGCCTCCCTTCAGCAATGTTTTTGAGTACTATCTCAGACAATCCGGGCTCAAAAATCGGCATCTCACCTTTTTTAATTCTCTCTATCTTCTCTTCGTTTATATCTACACCAATAACATCATTGCCCCAATCAGCAAAAATTGCGGCCCCTACTAAACCTACATAACCTGTTCCTACAACACATATTTTCATAATTAATTGAAACCACCTCTTAATTAAATAGTTTTATGCTTCAGGGAGATCGGAGGTGGGGTGAGCAGTTTTGTATTTCCCCCTGACATCATTTATTCTAATTTTTAAAACGTCACGTGCCATTTTAACAGAATTTGCAATAATGTTAAATTTTTTGGACTTAACGTAAACCCAAGTAACAGGGATTTGCTTTATTTTATACCCTAATTTTTTAGCCAAAAACAAAACCTCAACATCCCAAGCCCCAAAAAAAGTACTTTTTATTTCCTTTGTATCAGCACCATAAACCTGCATTCTACCGAAAATATCTTTAGCTGCTTTTTTAGTAAAGAGTTTAAATCCACACTGACTATCAGAAATTCCTGGCACGGCGACTACCTGAACAAATAAATTAAAGGCCCTGCCCATAACATGTCTGTACCAAGGCTCACCTACCCTTTTTGCACCAAAGCCTTCTCTACTTCCTATTACTACATCAAATCCTTGTTCTAATGACCAGACACTAAATTTTTTCAAATCCTCTATAGGAGCAGAAAGATCCGCATCCGCCATATATATCAACTCTCCCTGAGCTTTTAACATCCCGGTCCAAACTGCAAATCCTTTTCCTTTGTGAGGATTATCTATCAAAGTAACTTCTGAATTATCCTTGGAATAATCAAGAACTTTAGAGGCTGTCTTATCGGCACTTCCATCATTAACGATTAAAACTTCAAAAGAATCAGTAAAGTTCCTCATAAAATTAACTACCTGAGTTAATGTTGAAGTTATTTTGTCTTCCTCATTATAAGCCGGAATAACAATAGAATATTTCATATTTTTTTGCCTTTCCAAATTATTTTGCTATACACAAGATAATTCCAAATTAAACCTATCACTATGCCAATAAAAAATGCGGCATTTGAGACCAAAAAAGTGTCTCCAAATCTTGAAACTGATAATTTAATTAATTGAGAACGGAAAAATATTGGTACATATGAAGATAATATATAAATGACAAAACCTGAAATTTTTTTGCCCAGCCCTTCAATTTTGTTGTTTTTAAAAGACCAATAATTGTTTAGTGTAAATGTAGTCAACATAGCTATAAAACCAGATACCAATGAGGCTGTTCTTGAGTTATCAATAGAAATTCTTAAAATGTTGAATAGCACAGAATCGACAAAAAGTCCTGCAAAACCAACTGCACAGAATTTCAGAAACTTTTGAGTATCTGGATCTTTTAATCTAAGCATTGTCACGACTCTTAAAGAATCTCTCAAATTATTCTTTTCCATTTTAGAAGTACCTTCATCTCGAAGTCCAAACTGTATAGGAACTTCCTTAATTTTTGCTCCTGCTTTGTGCATTTTGTACAAAAGATCTAGTTTATAGGCAAAACCTTTTGAAAGAATATTATCCAGATCGATACTGTCAACGAAGCCTTCGACTCTTGATGCTTTATATCCAGTCGTGAAATCGTTCACACCTCGAATACCTAGAATGATTTTAGAAAGAGTATTACCTCCTATACTGAACAATTTTCTTTTAAATCCCCAACTCTTCGGAATACTCCCGCCTTTAGTAAATCTGGAACCAATAACATAATCATAACCGTCATCAATTCCCTTTATTAAACTAGCCAGCTCTTTTGGATCGTGCTGAAAATCAGCATCCATTTCAACTAAAACATCAGCTCCAAGTTCTTTCATTGCAAATTTAAAGCCGTAAACATAAGCAGACCCCAACCCAGCTTTTTTCTCCTCCATCAACAAATGTACAAAACCATACTGTTTCATTTTTTCACGTACTACATCAGCCGTACCGTCAGGGGAATTACCCTCAACTACCAGAAGATGTAATTCGTGTGAAGGAATTTTTTTAAACTCAACATCCAAAGCCTCTATAAGGCGCCCAATATTTTTTGATTCGTTATAAGTAGGGATAACAACTACTATTTTCATATTTTTTTAAAAGTTTAGAACAGAGTAAAAAAGCAAAAAAACCAGAGTACCAAATAACACGTACTCCGAAATTACACTTTTACTTAACTTTCCTCTAAGCCAATGATGAATTATACCCCAAATAATATAAAAAACCGAACCCAAACCGCTAAGAAGTATCAGCATCTGCCTGTTAAATCTAAAGGCATAAATGAAATACATAAATATTCCTATCGCGACAAAAAGAATGAAATATTCCACTCTGTTTTCTTTTATGTTTTCCATCATATTTATAACCTCCTTAGACCACCAAACCTGGCTTAAACACCAACCAAATACTAACTATAACCACTAGTAAGACAGCTAGATGGGCCAATGTAAGACCGGTAAATTTTCTTATTCCCTTCTTTCTAGAATACCAAATGTCAACAACTAAAAGAGACCCTACAAAGCCCCCAAATGCTAGGCTGACGGTCTTTGTAGCCGAAGTTACATCAATGACAGGTGTTGAGGTTGGCTGGTCTGAGACTTGATTTTCAAAAGTTAATTCTGCGTTTTCAACATTTACGGATGTTTCCCCCTCCACCTGGTCCTCTTCTAAACCTGAGGAGGCTAAAGGAACTTCGGAAGCAGAAACACTAGACCTACCCAAAGAAACATCATTTTCTCCAACGCTAGCCGATAAAGAAGGATGTCTCGGTTTTCCAAACATTTGAACGACAAGAGTAGTTTCATAGCCATTCATAACTCCATTAACAACTGCAAAACCAACCTCTTCGTAATTAACTCCGATTAAATTACTTTTATGAGAAGGGGATTTAAACCAAGCCTCGACGACTTCTTTTGAAGTTGAGAAGTTTTTAGCTAAATTTTCTCCGGCATAAGTGTATTCGTAATTTTCACCTACAATAAAATCCCAAGGCTCGGTTCCGTCGGGAGCTACGTGTGCCCAATAACCATCCTCAAACATGTCCTTAGCTTTTTTCTGTGCGGCAGCAGAAAGCTTATCGTTCAGCCTTAAATTCGAAGCGCCGTTTTCCTCTCTTTTTTTGTTAGTATATTTGAGAAGATCTGTAATATTTATGTTGGAAGCATAGCCTAAAACACCGGGAGCTACTTTGGGTATTATTCTAAATACTGCAGTTACAGCCAATATCAAGAAACAATAAATTAAAATCGCCTTGTTCTCCAAAAAATCCGCTCTTTTTCTTTTATCACCTTTTGGCAAAAAATGATGAACAAACTGATATTTTTCAATGGATTTAGAGTTTTTTCTCCAGTATTTTACAACATTTGTATTTTCTTCTTTTGATTTTGAATAATCAAACATTATAAAAATTATATCACTATATATTTATTTAAGCGCTTCTAAAACAAGACGAAAGACCTCCTCAGGACTACCTTCCCCGTCTATCTCAACTAATTTACCAGTCTCTCTAAAATAATTAATAACCTCCATGGTTTCGGTATTAAATATATCTAGTCTTCTTTTAACTGCCTCTTCGTTGTCGTCTTCTCTTTGATACAGGGCCCCTCCGCAAATATCACAAATTCCCTCAACCTTTGGTGGAACCGAAATAACATTAAATATCGCTCCGCAGTCTGAACAGGTTCTTCTTGAAGACAGCCTATTTACTGAGGTTTCAGGGGATATTTTTATTAAAACAACCTTATCAAAATCTGGATCGTAATGTTTTAAATCCATCATGGTTCTACCCCAACCATCGAAAATAAAGCCTTTTTGACAAGATTCTTTTGAAGTCTCCTCTCTTAGAAGGCTTGCCACCAAATCTTGGGGCACCAAGTCTCCCTTTTCCATATAATCATCTATCTCTTTCTTTCTAGGATGTTCCAAAGGAAGTTCTCGTAATATATGACCTGCAGAAATAAGGGGGATACTCAAATGCCTACTTAACATGCCTCCTACGGTACCTTTACCACTTCCTTGAGGACCTACTAATAATATTTTCATAAGAATATTGTAAGACTAAAGATCGGGAAGACCAAGGTCTTTTAATTGACCTCTCATTTGTTTTTCTACCTTCTTATCTACATCACCGAACGTGTCGTTTATGAGATCCTTCAAGTCCTTTTGATCCTCACCATCTATTTCTATCTTTTGGATTTTTTTATCTCCTCTAACAACAATCTTAATACCGTCCTTTTCTCTGAAGGCGGATATCTCCTCCATCTGTTTTTTAATTTTGCTTTGGGCTTGTTTAAACTTATTTAGTTCTTTTAATTTATCGAACATAAAAATATTCTATCAGGAAGTTTGTACTTATCCTAAAAATTTCTCGTAACTTCTCGTAACGGTCAAAGACTCAACTTGTCTAACTGTCTCAAGAACGACCGAAACAGCAATCAAAAGACTGGTTCCCCCAATAGAGATAACATTTGGTCCAAATATAAAATTCATAAAATAAGGCAAAATTGCTATCAAACCAAGGAATAGCGATCCTAAAAGGGTAATTCTGGAAACAATTTTCTTCAAATATTGAGCGGTTGATATTCCTGGTCTAACTCCGGGAATAAAACCTCCTCTTTTCTTCACATCCTCGGCTATCTTATCAGGACTGAATTGAAGGAATGTATAAAAAAATGTAAAAGCAACAACTAGTGCAAAATACAAAGCGTTGTATGAAAATGAAGTAGGTTGAAAGAAAGAAGACATAAAAGCACCTATACTAACCAAGGATGCTTTTCCAGAAGCTAAAAAGGGACCAGCAACCATTCCCGGTATAGAGACGATTGACACAGCAAAAATTATAGGAATAACTCCGGCTTGATTTATTTTTATTGGAAGATAGTTGGAAACCTTTTTAGAACGCTCGGAACTTCTTCCGTACTCGAGAAGAATATTTCTGGTACCCTCATTGACTAAAACTACTCCAATTATGGTGGCCAAAATTAGAACGAGGACTATCAATGTCTGTAAGTAATTTGAAGATAAGATTCCCGTTACGGCAGAAAGAACGCTGCTAGGTAATCTGCTAATTATAGAAACGAAAATGAGAGCTGAAATGCCATTTCCAACCCCGTGTTCGGTTAAAAGATCTCCTAACCAAACCAAAAACATAGAACCTGCTGTAAAAGTAAGTATTAATAGGACTAAATCAAAAGCACCCAGAGTGTTAATAATTCCCTGTTTACTTAACAAAAAGTAAATTCCGTAAGCTTGAACAAAAGACATTGGCACAGCGAGCATTTTTGTGTACATGTTGATTTTTTCCTGACCGTATTCTCCTTCTTTGGCCATCTCTTCTAAGGAAGGGATGAGCATGGTTAAAAGTTGGATAATAATAGAAGCATTGATATAAGGGCCCAAACCTAAAGTAACAACGGAAAAATTTTGAAATCCCCCACCACTAAAAAGGTCAAAAAAACCAAAAATCACACTTTGTTCTAAAAAAGCTTTGATTGAAGAAGTGTCTACCCCGGGCACCGGTATATGAGCCAGTAATCTAAATACTGCAATTATAAAAAAGGTAAAAATTATTTTCTTCCTTAAATCAGGAAGCTTGAATATTTTAAGCATTTATAGTGACACCGAAACTTTCAATCTTTTCTTTAGCTTTTTGAGAATATGTAAAATCCTTTAACACCACTTTCTTCTTTATCTCACCTGTGGAGAGTACTTTCACCCCACCGGAAGGAATCTTTTTAATTATCTTCTTCTCAAATAATACTAGGGGTGTTACCTCCTCACCATCTTTGAATTTATTAAAAACATCTAAACTAACGTTTTTTACTTTATTCTTTTTCAAATACGTATTTTTAAAACCACCGATCTTAGGTAATTTCTTGTAAAGAGGTGACTGACCTCCTTCAAAACCAAGGTTTGGTTTAGCACCTTTTCTTGATTTTTGTCCTTTTTGTCCTTTTCCTACAGTGTGACCACCTTTACCACTACCTCTACCTCTACCTACAATTTTGGCTTTTTTGTCATTATTTAGTTTTCTAATATTAAAAAGTTCCATTTTATTTTTTTAATTCAGTTAAAGCTTTTATTGCACATCTAACATTTAAAAGTTTGTTATTAGAACCAAGTACCTTTGAGGAAATATCTTTTATGCCTGCCAGTTCCATAACTACTCTGACAGAACCACCGGCAATTACCCCCGTACCTTCGGGAGCGGGTCTTAACAAGACCTTAGAAGCCCCTACTTTGGCTGTTATCTCGTGAGCAATAGTTTTTCCATTCATTTTAATAGTGTATGTCTTCTTTTTTGCTGAGGCGACAGCTTTTCTAATAGCATCCGCAACATTTTGGGCTTTTCCAAAACCATATCCGACCTTCCCATCCCTATTACCTACAACCACAAGAACTGAGAAACCAATGGCATTACCACCCTTTATTTTCTTTGACACTCTTTTAATCTCAATAATTTTTTCTTCAAATTCGCTTATCTTTACAGGTTTAGCGAACCTGTCATTATTTTTTTCTTCTCTTCTCATAGTTTCAAACCTCCTTCTCTAGCACCATCTGCTACAGCTTTTACTCTACCATGGTACCTGTAACCGCCTCTATCAAAAACCACACTATCTATCTTTTTTTCTAAAGCTATTTTAGAAATCTCTTTTCCAACCTCAAAAGACTTTTGTGTTTTTGTCATACCTTTTGTTTTTTCTAACTTCTTCGAAGAGAAGTCAACTAAAGTTATAGATTTTGAATCATCAATTATCTGAGCATATATATCAGTGTTGGATCTAAAAACAGACAGTCTTGGAGTCTCAGGGGTACCTATGACTTTTTGTCTAATAGACAATCTTCTTTTTTCTCTATTTGTTTTTCTTACCTTTACGTGATACATATTATGCGGCTCCTCCTGATCCAACTTTTCCTGCTTTACCTGCTTTTCTTCTTACAACCTCACCTTCGTATCTTATTCCCTTACCTTTATATGGTTCAGGTTTTCTTATTTTTCTAATTTTTGCGGCTGTTAAACCAACTAATTGTTTGTCAGCTCCTGAAATAGTGATATGTGTATTGTCCTCAACTTTTAGTTCCACACCTTCGGGGGATGTGAAATCCACGGGATGTGAATAACCTGCCGTAATAGATACTTCTCTCGGCGAAATCGACTTAACCCTGTAACCTACACCGACCAACTCTAACTTTTTTTCAAAACTCTCATTCACACCTTTTATCATGTTTGCAATCATAGCTCTTGTCATTCCCCACAGTGCAGGAGATTCTTTACTTTTACCAACCATTTCTACATTTATAATGTTCTCTTCTTTTTTCACAGTGACATCTTCAACAAATTCAAAAGATAATGTTCCTTTTGGACCTTTTACCAAAACCTTATTGTCCGTGATTTCTACGGTCACTCCTTGTGGTATTTCGATTGGTGCTTTTCCGATTCTACTCATTTTTTAATAAACCTCACAAATAACTTCGCCACCTAATTTTTTCTTTTTAGCTTCTTGGCCATCCATAACTCCTCTCGAAGTTGAGATTACCAAAACACCCAAACCTTGAAGTACCGGTTTTAATTCCTGTGCACTTTTATAAATTCTTCTTCCTGGTTTTGAAACTCTTTTAGCTTCAGACAACTTTATGACTTCCCCTTCTTTTGAAAGTTGAATCTTAAGTATTTTCATTGAGCTTCCCTCTTTTTTGAAAACTTTGGTATCTTCAATAAATCCTTTTTGTTTTAACACTTTAGCTACAGACTCACAAACTGTGGTATAAGGTACTTCTAAAACATCTCTTCCAGTCATTGAAGAATTTTTCATTGAACTTATCATGTTTGATAATCTATCTACACTCATATTACCAGCTGGCCTTTCTTACTCCGGGAAGCTCTCCCTTATGAGCCATCTC
This sequence comes from uncultured Candidatus Saccharibacteria bacterium, assembly GCA_964525475.1. Lineage (GTDB taxonomy): Bacteria > Patescibacteriota > WWE3 > UBA101185 > UBA10185 > JAAZNV01. Next base: position 28,117 of record CAZGHA010000002.1, read on the forward strand.
CCTAAAACATTTTCTACAAATTTTGAATCTTCTCATGTATCCTCTTGGATTACCACACAAAGAACATCTAGTATATTCTCTCGTCGAGAATTTTTGTACATGTTTATGTTTTTGTTTTAGTGCTTCTTTAGCCATTTTTATTTATTTTCTATATCTGTAACTTCCGCAAATGGAAAGCTCAATTTTTTAAGTAAATACCTGTTTTGATCAATATCTTTACCACTAAAAACAATAGTAACCTGCAAGCTTCTTATTCCTTTTGTGGTGTTGGGATTAACTTCAGGAAATATTACGTGTTCCTTTATACCAACAGAGTAATTCCCATTCTCATCAAAAGAATCAGGACTATAACCTCTAAAATCCCTTATTCTTGGAAAAGCGATATTTATTAACTTATCCAAAAACGCCCACATTTTATCACCTCTTAGGGTGACGGCATAGGCTATAATATCATTTTGTTTAATTTTAAAACCAGCTTCGGACTTTCTAGCCTTTCTTTCAAAAACTTTTTGGCCGGCAATATCTGATAATTCAGAAGCAAAAGACTCAACAGCTTCCTTGTTCTCTCTAAAAGGCCCTATACCTGAATTTACACTTATTTTTTTAATAGAAGGCACTTCCATAACATTCTCGAGTTTGAACTCTTTTAACATATCTTGGGCTATTTCCTTGTTATATTTCTCTTTTAATCTATTCATATCTTTTTATCTAAAATTTCACCGGTTTTTTTTGAAACCCTGTATTTTTTCCCATCAACTACCTTGTACCCGACCTTAATAACTTTTTTCGAGGAATCATCATAATACATTACATTAGAAACATCCACTGGTTTTTCTATACTTATGATTCCACCTTCTTTTGATATTACTCCGGGTTTAACATGCTTTTTAACAACATTAACTCCCTCAACGACAATCTTATTTTTATCTTTTAAAACTCTTAAGACTTTAGATATTTTTCCCTTATCTTTACCTGATATTACTTTTACTTTATCGTCTTTTCTTATTCTCATATTACAAAACCTCCTTAGCTAAAGAAACGATCTTCGAATAACCTCTATCTCTAATTTCTCTTGCTACAGGACCGAAAACTCTAGTCCCAATCATATTTTTATCTTTATCCACAACAATAGCAGCATTATCATCAAATCTAATATAGCTACCATCTTTCCTTCTAACTTCTTTTCTTGTTCTTATAATTATTGCTTTCACTATACTGTGATCTTTAACAACACCTGTAGAAGAAGCACCTTTTACAATGACCGTAACATAGTCGCCTAACCTTGCGGATCTTTTATTAGATCCGGGTATACCAATAATCTTAAGCATGACAGCTCCTGAATTATCAGCTGGTTTTAAAGATGATCCAATCGGTAACATATTATTTCTTCTCCTCTTTAGAAATCTTTCCAACTACTCTAAATGCAACGCTCTTGCTGTAGGGTTTACACCCTTCAATTATTACAGCATCTCCTATCAAAACCCCTACCTCATCTCTTGCTTTAATCTTAGTTGTACTTTTAATATCTTTATTGTAGATAGGATGTTTCTTAGGCATCTCAATTGCAACGACAACTGTTTTTTGCATTTTATTCGATACTACTTTTCCTTTAAATGTTTTAACGCTCATTTTTGCTCCTCTTTTAATTTTTCATTTATTAAAGTATTAACCCTGGCAATATCTTTCCTACCTAAAACTGCTTTTTTAATATTCTTTTCTTTCTTTTGTAAAATATCTGACACAGTTTTTTGCAAATCTTTTTTAAGCCTTACAAGCTCTTTTTTTAAATCTTCTTTATCTTTTTTTCTATATTCTAAAATATCTATCATTATTCATCCCTCCTAACAAATCTTGTTTTTACAGGCAATTTAGAAGAAGCTTTATGAAAAGCCTTTTTTGCGACTTCTTCTGTTACACCGGCCATTTCAAATATAACTTTTCCGGGCTTTACTAAAGCAGCGTAGTGATCTGTGTTAGATTTTCCACTTCCCATTCTTGTTTCATTTGCTTTCTTTGCTATCGGCTTGTCAGGAAAAGCCCTTATCCAAAGCTTACCGCCTCTTTTTGTTTCATGTGTAATAGCTTTTCTAGCGGACTCGAGCTGTCTGGCTGACAAAAGACATCTATCAGTTACCTTTAATCCATAATCTCCAAACGATATATCAGAACCTCTTACTGAAATACCCTTGTTAACACCTCTTTGCTGTCTTCTGAATTTTACTTTTCTTGGCATCATCAACATATATTTCTCCTGATTATTAAAGCTCTATCTCTCCCTTGTAAATCCATACTTTTATACCAATTGTTCCAAAAAGCATTTGACAACCAATTTGCGCGTAATCAATATCAGCTCTCAATGTTTGAGCGGGAACCGATCCTAATTTATATGTCTCTGATCTTGAAATAGTATTACTTCCGCTTAAAACACCTGCAAGTTTTATCTTGATACCTTTAGCGCCTTTATCAATTGCGGAGCTTAAAGCAAAATTAACAACTCTTCTGTAAGGAACTCTTCTTTTTAACTGTCGACAAATGTAATCTCCAACAAGCTGCGCCTCTATCTCAGAAGATTTAATACCCTCTGCTGTAATTTTCACTTTTCCTTTGGTAATTTTTTTAATTTCTTTCTCTATTTCTTCAACTCCTGTACCTCCTCTTCCAATAACCACTCCGGGTTTTGACACTTTTATTAAAATATTAATTTCGTTCTCAGTTCTTTCAATTTCTACATTTTTCAAACCAGCCACACTCAACTTAACATTGAGGTAATCTCTGATTTTTTTGTCCTCAATCAAAAGATTTGCGTATTCTTTTTTTGAAGAAAACCATCTCGAAGACCAGTTTTTTGAAATCCCAACTCTAAATCCAGTTGGGTTTATTTTCTGACCCATTATTTATTTTCCCTTTCATCTAAACTTACATAAATGTGGCTAGATCTTTTTAAAATAGGATCGACTCTACCTTTAGCACCAGGACTCATTCTTTTTTGTGAAGGTCCACCACTTACCCATATCCTATTTATAAAAAGCTTATCTTTTGACATTTTACTATTATTTACAGCATTCGCTTCACCTGATCTTATAACTTTTAAAACTATCTTTGCAGATTTACTTCTATCAAAAGATAAAATCTTTTTTGCTTCAAAAACACTTTTATTTCTCACTAAATCCAACACTATTGCGACCTTTTTAGGTGATACTCTTGCTCCCATTTGTTTTGCTGTAATCTTTACGTCGTACATGTTATTCAGCTATTCCTTTCTTTGATGAGTGAGCTCTAAAAGTTCTAGTAGGAGAAAACTCACCTAGTTTATGACCAACCATTGATTCAGTAACAAAAAACGGAATGTGTTTCTTTCCGTTATAGACTTCAAATGTAAGACCTACCATGGTAGGAACTATTGTTGATCTTCTTGACCAAGTTTTTATAGGTTTCCTATCACCGGCCAAGGCTTTTTCAACTTTTTTCATTAATTTATCTTCTGTATAAATACCTTTTTTTAGTGATCTAGACATATTTAATCCTTTTTAGAACTTATTTCTTTTTACCCTTTCTTCTACTAACTATAGTGTAATCAGTTCTAACTCTCTTTCTTGTCTTTACTCCCTTTGTTTTCCATCCCCAAGGCGACAGTGGTGCTACCAAACCTATACCTGAAGTACTATACTTTCCTGCATGAGGATGATCTCTATGCGGGTCACCCATAGCAACTCCTCTAACATGGGGTCTTCTTCCCAAGTGTCTCATTCTTCCAGCTTTACCAAGATCAACATTTCTTTTATCAATATTTCCTATGACTCCAATAGTTGCCGTACAAACACCGGAAATCCTCTTAACCTCGCCACTTGGAAGTTTTACATTAACATAATCGCCTTCTTTTGCAATAATTTGAGCTTGATTACCCGCGGCTCTACATAAAATACCACCGGCGCCAAGATTTATCTCAATATTATGAATAGGAGTACCAATTGGAATCATTGACATCGGAACATTATTTCCAACAGCAATTTCTGCTTTTTTACCTGACATTATCTTTGTGCCAACCTCTAAACCCTCGGGAGCTATAATGTACCTTTTTTCACCGTCAGCATAAGATAATAAAGCAATATTAGGACCTCTATTAGGATCATCCTGAATACTTACCACTTTTGCCGGGATATCGTATTTGTTTCTTTTAAAATCAACAATTCTGTAAAGTTTTTTGGATCCTCTCTGTTTATGTCTGCTGGAAATTTTTCCTCTGGATCTTCCAACAGATGAGAATTTTCCTTTAGTAAGTGATTTGACAGGCCTAACATTCTCAACTCCCTTGACGAGGGTTTTTCTAGTTCTTAATCCTTCACTTGTAGGTTTGTAAGTCTTTATCATTTAAATCCTTCATTTATCCTTTGGGAATAAATCTATACTTTGACCTTCTTTTAATTTTACAACAGCCTT
>CAZGHA010000003.1:0-2165 GCA_964525475.1 uncultured Candidatus Saccharibacteria bacterium
AACAACTCAATGAAGTAATTTCTAATTTAATGAGAAAATACTATTTAAAAACCACAGCACTATATATAGAAGATTTTCGATAATAATCTGAAAATTTCAAATCCGGGCCATACCAAGGATCGTACATAATATAGTCACTTCCCGATTTTTTGGATAATACCACAAAATGTGTGCCATAAGGACCTGCATAAACTCCAACTATAACAGGTCTATCTTCCAATTCTTTATCAATTGAAGAAGCTGTTATTGCTCTGTAACTTTTTCCTGGCGGGCCTTTCCACGGTATTAACATCATCGCTGTATTTGAAAAAAATCTACTACCATCCTTGGCAATATCAGCCGGAGAGACATTATAATCGTAGTAATTGTAGTACATAGAAACACAAGTTATAAGACACCCAACCTCAAAAACGGTGTAATTAGAGCTACCTATCTTTTTACCTGCCCATCTGGAATCTCTTTGAGAAAGATACCAACCTTCTTTACCGGAACCAAACTCGTTACTACCAATTACTCCTCCCCCAGCATACTGCACAAATCCAGCAAAAGATGCCAACTCTTTCTCTGCCTCCGCAAGAAGTTCCTGATATTTTGCTTCGTCATTTTGAGTATCTGCTAAAAGTTTTTCTTTTGCCACTTTTTGACTATCAAGATTTCTCTGATAACTATCTAAATCTGCTTTTTCTATCACTAATTTTTGTTTCAACTCTTCTTGCTCATTCTTTTTATTATTAAAAATATCTTTTTGCTGTTCAAAACTGTCTTTTGTCACACTCATCTGGTCTATTAATTTGTTATCATTTTCTTCAAGAGCTCTTAAATACTCTGTCTTTTTTACCAAAGAGCCCAAAGTATCGCTTCCAAACAAAAGCATCAACATGTTGCTTCCACGATCCTTATATCTTTCTCTCATTCTGGAATTTAGAATAGTACCCTGATAGTCAATGGATTTTCCCAACTTATCTATTCTTATTCCTAAATTTTCAATACCCTCTGCTAGTTCTCCTATCCTATCTTCAGTTTTTCTTATATTTGAAATGGAGTTTTGAATCTTTAACTGTGTGAGACCAATCTGGCTATCCATGTAATCAATCTCATTTTGTAAAGTATTTGCCTTTCCTCTTAAATCCTGAATCTTTTTCTCATATTTTTCAATTTTATCCTGAATATCATCTATCTCTTCCTGAAGCTCCTCTTCAGTTTGTGTATCTGCTGCCGTCTTTTCAGCACGCACAGGTGCAAAAAAAGGTATAAGAAACGATGCAGTTACAGCTATAGTTATGTAGAAAATATTTTTTATTCGCATAGGCTTTTTAGTATTTTAAATATTTCTTGACCGCTGCCTTGCTTCCAAAATATCCAAGTAAAAACCCGGATACAATGAGTATGAAAGACAAAATCAAAGAAAATATTAAAGGATTTAAAAATAGTTGTGGGAAAAACCCTAGAGACAAACCCTTAGGAAAAAACCCTAACTTACTTTCCCCAAACCCTAGAATTATCATAATAATCGAGGCAGCTAAGGCTGATATAACACTAAAAAACACCCCTTGGTATATAAAAGGATTTATAATGTATGAATCTGATGCTCCTACAAGTTTCATTACTTCAAGTTCTTGACCACGAGCATTTATTACAGTCCTGAGTGATGAAATTATTACGGAATAGGAAATTACAAAAAACATTACCACTAATACAAAACCAACTATATAAACTGTGTTACTAACTGATTTAAATTTCTGAATTACATCTTTGTAAAATCTAACTTCTTCTACACCTTCTTTACCTTGAAGCTCATTAGTTAAATTCTCAAGCTCGGAAATGTTTTTGGCTTTAACCTCCAAACTAGCAGGAAGGATGCTTGAAGAAATGGATTCTAGAAGCACTGGCTGATCTTGATTGATATCCTTAAAAATCTTTAAAGCATCTTCTTTTGAAATATACTTAACATCTAAAATTCTTTCATCTGATATCAAACTGTCTTTAAAAGAATTAATTTTATCTTCTCCAAACTCATCCTTAAAAAACACCGTAATTTGCGCCTGATCCTCTAAATATTTAAGCATAGTTTGAGATAGAACTACTATTTGAATAAAAACACCTAAGAGAAGGAACGTAAGACCCATAACTAAAAAATTCGACACAGACATTAATTTTTCTTTTTG
>CAZGHA010000003.1:2265-26021 GCA_964525475.1 uncultured Candidatus Saccharibacteria bacterium
CCTCCGGATAGCTCGTTTGGATGAAAAGATGAATGGTCCAATATACCTACCAAGCTTAAAACATTTGGAACGATACTTTTTATCTCCTGTTCGTCAGAATCTACCACCTCCAAGGAAACAGCAACATTATCATAAACAGTTTTGGAATTTAAAAGTTTGTAGTCCTGATAAACTACCCCAATTTGTCTTCTATAATCTGGCATTTCTTCAGGTTTTATATCTAAAATATTGCGACCATCAAAAAGAATCTCCCCACTGTCGGGTTTTTCTTCTCTGGTAAGTAGTTTTATGATGGTTGATTTACCTGCTCCCGAAGGACCGATTATAAAAACAAACTCACTCTTTTCAATTGTGAAAGAAACATCATCCAACACTTTATTTCCAGGAATATACTCTTTTGTTACATTTTTAAATTCAATCTGCGGCACTATTTATTATTACCTCCTCAACAAACAAAACAGGAGTTTTGTCGTCTTTTAATTTTCCCAAAACCCCAACTACTTTTACATTCAAACCTTCGGATATTTGCAACTTCTCATCCTTTGATGATAACAAGTATATATCTTTTCCAGAACTATCGGTAAGTGAGTAAGATATCTCGTCCAAAGGGTACATTTCAGGATTAACATAAGTAATTCTTCCAACAGCCTCAGTCTTTTTTGGAGCTTGAATATTACCACCATAGTTTTCCACGGAAGTTTCATCTTCAGTTAATTTTGGTGACATAAGATAACCAACAGAAAGACCTATCAGAGTAAAAACGACGAATATCGCTATAAACATGTATAAAAGTCTTTTACCTTTTATACCTTCCATTTTGTCGTAAGTGTCTTTGAGCAGGTTAGGCATATTTATATCAATTATATATTAGATTTTAAAAAATATGTATAAGCCAGTAAAATTCATTACCGAAATACCTTACAACGATTTTTCAACTTTCTATCTGTTTTGCAAGCCATTAAAGATACTTCTCCCCGTTGAAATCGAAAAAAAGACCAATCCGATGGTCCCTACAATTTACAATGCGTTGAAAAGAATATTACAAGGATTAAGAGTTGATATCTCCTATATTAAGATTTATCACCAATTCGGAGATACTTTTTACACCTATCTGGCATTAAAAAGAGAGAATGAAATTTTTGAAATAAATGTAAGTTTTAAAGATGCTCTGGAAATTTCTAAAGAAATGGTTGTTCCGATTTTTATAAAAGATAAAATCTTAAGAGAAAGCGGCATAGAAATTACTAAAGATATAATAATAAAAAGCCTTAAAGAATAAGAGTTAGTTGGTTAATTGGCTGGTTTATTTAGTTAAGTCAATTAGAAAGGTGATTGAAAATATTTTGCTCGTGATCTTTTATGGTCACGCCGTAGTACATGACTCCATCTTTTCCAGTTAGATAGTAATAATAAGGGGTTTCTTTGTAATTTAATACCGCAGATAGTGATGTAAGACTTACACTAGAAATTGGAGTCGGGGGAAGACCAACCACAGCTCGGGTGTTATAAGGATTTTCATCATCTAATTCATCTCTTGTGAGATTATCGGGCCACCAATCAAGTTTATAAATCTGATCCAAGGTCGGAACACAGTAAATATCATTGCCACAGAGTCTTTTCACTGCCGTGTTATATTGTGTTGTTGCGTCAACATCCAACCTCATCCCCTCTCTCCATCTTTTTATTAAAATACCTGCAACTATAGGGGCATCTTCAGGTTTAGAAACTTCCCTTTCAACCATTGAAGCAAATATCACAGCTTCTTCTTTTTTTAAACCAGCTTTACTCAAATTCTCATCAGTCAAAAGATCTGAGGTTTTTTCATCAAAAGTATTGGTTAAAATCCCAAGAACTTCTTCTTCGTCAGCATCTAAATTAAAAAAATAGGTATCTGGAAAAAGGTAACCTTCGTATGCTTTCGCTATTTCAATAAATTTTTGATATTGGAAATTTTTTAATTTTTGAGAAGCAAGGATGGCAAATTGCTCTAATCTCCAGCCTTCAAGAAAAGTCAAAGAAATATCATTTCTCCCGTTTTTAAGCATATCTACTAAAGTTACAAGTGAAGTCCCGGCAGGAATTTTGTAAGTCCCTGCTTGAATATTTGTATCTGACTTATTTAAAAATACGTAAAGAATAAACAGAAATTCCGAATTAATAGCTTCCTTGTCGTAAAGCATTTGGGAAATTTCAAAAACGTCATCTCCGGAACCTATTACAAAGTTAGCTTCTTTTGCAGTCTGTGAAGGCCTAAAAACCGCACTTTTGTAGTAAATAAAGGACAAAGCAGGAATAAGGACTAGAAATAAAAATACAAGAAATAATAAAACAACCTTCTTTTTTGCAGGTTTCAGAACATGGTATTTTTCGGGATCTAGTTCTTCAGACATGTGAATATTTTAACATACAAAAAGCGTCCGGAGAAAAAATATAAAACCGAACGCTATGTTTAAAGAATTTTTGAATGTCTTCACAAATCTGTGACGATATTAAAAACTAAATCCAGACCCGCATCCTTAATAAACTGGATAGCTTTTTCCTCAATCGCTTTTGCAGACTCCATTGACCTAAAAAGAAAATACTCGATAGGATCAGTGTATGTGCGAATAATGATACTTCCTAGCGGTAAATTAAACTTTGGGCTAGACCTAAAAACATTTACAGAAGTACCATAAATACTACTACAAGGCTTACCGAGACGAAATTGTTTAGACTCCGAAAGCGCTTCTACTAGGCCACTTACCAAAGCATCAAACGAGCCAATTTGTTCTCTCATTTTTTCTTTCCTTTCTCTATTTTTGTCCAAATTCTAACACACCTGCCTTAAAAGCAAAAACTATACAAAAATGTTAAAATAATACCGCGGGAAGCTGACTGATCGCTCTTTTAGGATGGTGTGAACCAAACTTGGGAGAGGAAAGTCCAGACTGCACAGAGCAAGGGGACGGAGGGTAACCTCCGACGCGTAATCGCTGGTGTCTCATTAGTGAAAATTGATGGGAACAGAGGGTGAATTAACATCTTCTGAGAGCAACAGAGACGATCTTTTTCCGTAAGCTTAAGCATGGAAAAAGTATGAAACGGGCAATCCCACCCTGCAGAAACCCACGAACGTACCGTTTTTGAGTCTGCTCGGCAAGGTACAAAGATGGGGCGTAGATAGATGATCGGATAAAACAGGATCTGGCTTACTAGCTTCCCGCAATAAAAATTAGTTGTTACTTCCAAAAAATTTCTTTAAGATTGTAAAAATTGTCATTGTTACAGGAATTGCACACACTGCACCGATGACTCCAAAGAAATTTGCCCCTACCAACAAGGCTAACAAAATTACCAAAGGGCTAAAACCAGAAACCCTACCCATAATTTTTGGGACCAGAATATTATTTTCCAATTGTTGAATTATTACAAACAAAGAGACAACTCCGATGCCTTTTATTGAAGAATCTGTGAAACCAATCAAACCAGCTACTATTGCAGAAAGAACAGGCCCCACATTGGGTATAGCTTCAAAAATTCCTGCTAATAGAGCCAAGCCAACAGAATACTTAATCCCAAGAATCGAAAGTCCTATAAAACTTGCTAATCCCACTACCAACATTAAAATTAACTGTCCTTTTATCCAAGCTCCCACGTTCTTTTCTACATCGTCAATGGTCTCCTGAACTATATCTTCACTATTTTTAGGAAAAAGAGAAATAAAACCTTTTTTAATATTCTCCCAATCAAGTGACATGTAAATTGATATAACCAGTACGCTTAAAAATGTTGCAAAATTTGAAAAAATAGAAAATGTCGCTGTGATTACACCGGCAGATATTTTTGATGTATTTGGTAATACATCCGATACAGAAGATTGCCATCCTTCAGGAACCTTCATACTCTCTATCATGTAAGGTAAGTTAACAATCATTTTTTGAAGTTCGATCACAAGTGGGGGAACTATAAACGTTAAAATTGCTAACAAAATCAAAACAAACAAAGAATATGAAATTAAAACTGCAAGTCCTCTGGAAATTTTTTTGTTGAAAAGAATCATTTTTCTAAAATACTTAATAGGTTGTTCCATTGATATTACCAATAATATTGCCAACAAAAGTATCCCGATGATAGGTCCCAATCTGTAGATTATAAAGGCACCCAAAAGCATTAAAAGAAAAAGAATTATGGTTTTTATTGATATTACTATTTGTTTGTCCATTTATAAGTTCTCCTTTACTTTATTGTATATTATTTCTTTGAAATCGTCTTCAGAAACATCAACCCACTTAATCTCACTATTTTTTTTAAACCAGGTCTGCTGTCTTCTAATGTAGGCATGAATATCAAACTTTATTTTTTCTAAAGTCTCATTCTCAGATATATCTCCGTCCAGAAATTCCAAAACATTTTTGTAAACCAAACCCCGAACTTTAGGAGACCTTCCATAGCCCATCTCAACAAGAGATTTAACCTCCTCAACCAACCCGTTTATCCAAATTTCTTTTACCCATCTATCTGCTCTTTGGTAAAAATAATCTCTTGGACCGGTTAGACCTAAATGCACCATAACAATGTTTTCAAGATAAGGTAAAGTTTCTTCCCGAACTTCCAATGAAACTTCCTTCTCGATTGCACGTATTAACCTTACTTTGTTTTTTTGATCAATTTTTTTAAAAGCCAATTCATCAAGTTCTTTTAATCTCTTTTGTAATTCAGGCAAACTTAGTTTTTCCAAAGAATCTCTAAGCTTTAAATCAGGCAAAACTTTTGAAGGCTTTATCTTCCCAGTGAAAAGGTCTATATAAAACCCTGTACCGCCAACTAAAAAGACATTTTTTCCCTCTTTTAGTACTTCTTTGGTTTTGCCTAATGCATATTTTGCAAAATCGTATCCCGAAAAATATTGATCAGGATTTACCAAATCGTAACCCCAAATTTTGATTCCATCAAATTTCCAACAACCGTCTCCCTTTTGTATTTTATAATCCGAATTTACCGGAACTTTCCCTGTCCCAATATCCATGAATCTGCAAACTTGCCTGGAATCAAAAGATATGATCTCCCCATCAAAATCCTTACACAACTGTAAAGCCAAAGATGTTTTTCCGGAAGATGTGGGTCCGGACAGAATAAAAACCACAGATTTTTTTGCGCTTTTATTCATTTGTGTTTTCTCCATTGTTCACCCAACGAGAATGAAAATTCTTTCCATTTCTCAAAGGTTTGCTCTTTTTCCAAACTTTAGAAATATACATATGTCTCCACTTTTTTTCTTTTAATGAAACATCGTCTTTTAGAAAAAGCTGGGCGTGAGTTCCCTTTCTTGGTGAATACATTGAAATAAAAGCAACAGAAAATTTAATATTCTCTACCAATTTCACGGTATCTAAAAATTGATCTCTTGTCTCACCCGGAAATCCAACAATAATATCCGTACCAATTTCAATGTCAGGTCTAACTTCTCTAATCCTTTCTATTAAATCGACAAATTCCTCTACAGTGTGTCTTCGATTCATAGCTTTTAAAACCTCATTATTTCCAGATTGAACTGCAATGTGAACGTAATTTGAAATTTTTGGAAGTTTAAAAATATCTACTAAATCTTGAGTAAAATCAAAAGGATTGGAAGATATAAAATCGATATTTCTGACACCTTTTATTTTATGGATTTCCCTAAGAAGGTCTGCAAAAGGTAATTTATTTTTCTCTTTATTTAAATTTTCTTTGTGTCCGGCTGACCTCACTTTAAACTTTTCCTTAACACTAAGTCCCCAAGAATTAACGTTTTGACCGCACAATGTAAAATCCCCAATTCCTTTTTCAATCAAACATTTAATCTCGCTTATTATTTCTTTTTTAGTTCTGGATATCTCACATCCTCTGGAATAAGGGACAACACAATAAGAACAAAAATTATCACATCCGTAAGATACATTTACATAAGCATGGTTTTTATCTTTTTGTCTTCTTTCCAAATCTTTGTTATTAAATAAATTTTCTGCCGATATTAAGCCCAAATCTTTAAGAATAGTCGTTAACTGTGGCATATCAGAAGGAGTCAGGTGTGCATCATAATCCCTCGTTTTTCCTTTCAGTTCCTTTTCAGAAAATCTTTTTCTATCACCCGTAACGCTTCCAACCATACAGCCGGTCAGCACCACTTTTGCTCGGGGGTTTGGAAAGTTTTTGATCATTTTTCCAATACCATAGACTTTATCTTCACTTTTTTGCCTTACAGAACAAGAGTTAATAACTAAGATATCGGAGTTTTTTAAAGCATGTCTGATCTCTGCAGTTTCGTTACCTTCTTTTTTGCCAAGCTCTTTAAACCCAAAATTTTCCAGCACCCCGGCAATATAATCAGAATCAACTTCGTTTGCGTAACAACCGAAAGTCTTTATGTAATATTTTTTTTGTTTTGGGGAAACCATTGAAATTATTTAATTAATGTTCCGTTTATAACAGTTTGTTCAAGTAATAAAATAACTGCTTTATCATCAGAATCAGCTGCTAAAATCATACCTTGTGACTCAAGACCCATCATTTTTCTTGGCTCAATATTTACCACAAAGGGAAGCTGTTTACCTACAAGCTCCTCTGGTTTATACCAAGATTTTATACCAGCCAAAATCTGTCTTTTTCCTAAATCTCCAAAGTCAACTTCCATTTTTATCAGTTTTTCGGACCCTTCAATCTCTTCTGCCAAAAGAACAGTTCCAATTCTCATATCAACCTTTGCAAAGTCATCAAATTTTATTAAGGGTTTCATCTCGGTCATATTGTTGACTATACCGCAAATATTTTATAAACTCCACCTGTAATTAAGGAGTTACTATTATGCCAAAAACAAAAAGAACGTGGCAACCTAAAAAAAGAAAAAGATTAAAAAAACACGGTTTTATGGAAAGAATGTCCACGCCGGGTGGTAAAAACGTCATAAAAAGAAGAAAAGCGAAAGGAAGAAAAAAACTCGCGGTTTCAGGTAGAGATAAAATAGAAAATAAAAGATAAAAACCCGTTTTTTAAATACCTCTGATGCTAAAAAAGGAAAACAGACTATCTTCTAATTTTGAGTTTAACATTACCAGAAAATACGGTAAATATTATAAAGGTAAGTATTTTCATATCTATTTTCTTGAACCTAGAAACTACGAAGGACCTACCAAGGTAGGAATAGTGGTTTCTAACAAGTTTGATAAAAGGGCTGTAGTTAGAAATAGAGTGAAAAGAATTTTTAGAGAAATAGTGAGAGATAATTTTGAAAAAATAAATAAAGGTAACCTGTGGGTGGTAATTCACCCCAAAGCAACCTGCTCCAACGAAAAATATGAAAAAATTAGCACTGAATTTAATAAAATTTTACAAGAAGCATCTTTCTCTTGATAATAAGGGTTTTAAAGTATGCAGATTCACGCCCACCTGCTCTGAATATACCTACCAAGCAATAGAAAAATACGGTGTTTTCAGGGGTAGCTTGATGGGATTTGGTAGAATACTAAGATGCAATCCTTTTTCTAAGGGAGGGCACGACCCCGTTAAGTAAATTAAAGGGACACTTAAATAATTATGTGGAATACAATTTTAATAAATCCAATATTCAATCTCTTAATAATTATGTATCGTTTAACCGGCAACTTAGGAATTTCGATAATTCTATTCACAATTATTGCTAAGGCTGCGCTTATCCCTGTTACGATGCCTTCAATAAAAATGGCAAAAAAACAAAGAGATGTTCAACCCGAGCTTGATAAGATAAAACAAAAGTTTAAATATGACAAAAAGAAGCAAGCGGAACTTCAGATGGAGCTTTTCAAAAAGCACGGGATTAATCCAACATCTGGTTGTTTAACTACAATATTAACTTTTGTACTTATGATAGCTATCTACAGATCATTAACTACTCTAACGATGTCAAACGATTTAATAGGTCTTAACAGCAGAATATATATTGATTCTTTTAAATTCGCCTCAGGAGAAGCCCTGGCTACAAAGTTTTTACATCTTGATCTCACAAAACCAGATCCGATTCTTGTGATTACAATCCTAACTGTTGCAGCTCAGTTTTTGGCTACTAAGATGATGTCACCTTTTTCAAAGGTTTCTACCAAAGCAGTCAAACAGACTCCCGGACAAGCTGACGACATAATGCAGTCAATGCAAAAACAAAACCAATATGTAATGCCATTGATGTTTTTTATATTTGGATTAACACTGCCATCAGGAGTAATGCTCTATATCTTTGTATCAACAGTATTCCAAATTGGTCAGACATACTTTTTTTCAGGTTGGGGTGGTTTAAAACCCTTTATTAATAAGTTGAAATCTGGTAAAAAGAATTCGTAACAATTCTGCCCAAGAGGATTTTTCAATAATAAAATGAAAACAAAAGAACTAATTAAAACCAATTTAAATACAATTTTTGATTTTATCGGCATTAAACCTGAATTAAAAGTTGAAGAGAAAGAAGAAAATAATTTTGACATTGAAATCTCAGGAGATGACTTAAATTTTCTAATAGGTTTTAGAGGACAGTCTTTAGAAGGACTGCAAAACATAATAAAAATGATGGTTTTTAGAGAAACTCAAATTCAACCGATTATAACCATTGATATCAACGAATACAGAAATAGAAAAACAGAAAAACTTCAGGACATGGCTAAAACTTTTATAGACAAAGTAAGGTTTTTTCAAAAAGACACTGAGCTTCCCAGAATGAGTCCTTGGGAAAGAAGACAGATACACTTGTTGGTTTCTGAATACGATGATATAGAATCAGAAAGCACGGGCGAAGGTGAAAATAGAAGAGTAGTTCTAAAATTAAAAAAAGTATCAAAAAAAGAAAAGGATTAAAAATAAAATGAAATTTTCTTTCCTGCAGGAAAATCTTTCTAAAGGTTTACAAACCATAATGCACGCTATACCGGCGAAGAGTTCTCTTCCGATTCTTTCTAATGTCTTAATTGAAACCGAAAAAGGAAGAATAAAACTATCTGCAACAAATCTAGAAACCGCCATAACTACCTATGTGGGCGCATCTGTAGAGGAAGAAGGGTCTATTACAGTACCAGCAAGATTACTTAAAGATTTTATAGCAAACCTATCACCTGGATCAATTACAGCTACGGTCAAAGATGAGATTCTTGTAATAAATTCCAAAACTACAAAATCAAAGTTTAATGGAAGTAGTTCAAAAGATTTTCCCGAGCTTCCGTCTTTTCCAAAAAACGCAAAAAGTTTATCCATTGACCCTTCGTTGTTAAACAGCATTGTCGGGCTAGTTGCCTTTGCCTCGGGAGTCGACACCAGCAGACCAATATTTACTGGAATTTACATGGATTATTCAAAGGAAAAACTAACCATAACCTCAACAGACGGTTTCAGACTATCTGAAAAAACTATATCAATTAAGGGAGATGTTGAAAATTTTAAAGTTGTGATACCAGCTAAAACCATTATTGAAGTTGCAAAAATATTCTCTACTTCACAAGAACCTATTGAATTTACTTTAAATCAAGATGAAAATCTTGGACTATTTAGATCTGAAGACACCTTAATAGCAACAAGAGTTTTGGACGGAGATTACCCTGATTATAAAAAAATAATTCCCACTGAACATATTGTAAAAGCTAATTTTGCAACTTTAGAATTCACAGAAGCTGTGAGATTGACTGATATTTTTGCAAAAGAAGGAAATAGCACTATAAAGATACGTTTTGATCCTGAAGGAAAGATAAAAATCACCTCTCTGTCGGAGGAAACCGGACAACATGAGAGCAACCTAAACGCGGAGATCGAGGGGGAGTTGGTAGAAATTGCCTTTAATTCTAAATATCTTTTGGATTTTTTGAGTAATGTAAAATCCGAAAGAATTGAATTTAGCTCAAATGGGAACTTATCTCCTTGCACATTTTTACCAGACGCCATGAAAGATTTTGTTCACATAATAATGCCGATGCAAATTTGATTCTTATTACTGAGTTTTTGGTAAATTATCCGTCACTACCGGCGTTTCATTTGGCATTTTATGTTTTTTCATTTGTTCAACAGAGTCCATTATATCCCCAGCGGAAGGTGAGCTGTTTATAAAACTGTCCTCATCCTGAAGCATCTTTTTTCTTAATTCAATCACCCTACTATCCAGGGTATTTTTTGGTTTAGATGTTTCATTAGTATTTTGGGGTGAGAGTGGCTTTGTTGTAGTAGGAATAATTTCAGTTTTAATTTTTGGGGGAATATCTGAATTTGGAATATTTTTAGCACTACCTTCGTTTGCTGAAATGCCTTTGTTATCTTTACCTTCTTTATTCTCGTTATTTTCCAATTTGAAAGTTTGGGTATTTGGAACAGACTGAGCAGGGTTTTCCTTTCTAACAAAATCTTCTTCTTTAATCATTTGGTTTGATGTTTTATCTTGGTTCAGATTTATTGAAATCGGCCTCTGGCTCTCTTTTACAGGCTCACTATCTCGAGCAGCTGGAGCAGAATTCAACGCAGGAGATTCGTTAACCCTAGCTTTTATACCTGTTTCCAAAAAAGTATTTGCATCTTTCGTACTTGCTGGATTTGATACCTTGAATTCAGGCTTAACATCACCGGCATCATCAAAAGTTGTATATTTATCCATTGGCTCGGAGGGTGTGTATGGTTTATATGTCATTTTGGGCTCTGACTTAGATAGATTTAACTGACCTTTTTGGGCCTCTCTTCTTTTTTCTTCTTTTAATCTGAGAATTTCTTCCGGATTAGTCGTTATTAATTTATTCTCTGCTTCAGAAGCCATTACTTTTATAGCTACATGGTTTGCCCCTGCAAAAAACAGGCCTTCACCAACACCTGCGGATAGTAAAAATCTCTTCTCTCCTTCCGAAAGATAAAATGTGTCGACAACCTTATCAATTGCAGCAGGATGTTGTTTGAATAACATCTGAATAGACGAGTTGGTAACAACTGCTTTTCCGTACTCTGATGTCAAAAAGTCATCAACATCTTGGGATATCGTTGTCAAACCTAAATAATATTTTCTAGCTCTTTTTGCAATTCCGTATATAAACCTTGCACTGTCAGGATTCTGCATCAAATACCAAGCCTCCTCAACTATTAGTATTCTTTTTCTCAAATCTCGTCTTATTGTCGTCCACACATAATCTAAAATCATGTAAAAAGCGATGGGTCTTAAAGCATCTTCCAAATTTTTGGTTGAAAAAACAGTCATACTACTTTGAAGGTCAATGTTAGATTGAGAATCAAAGATCCCTGTCATCGATCCTTTGATAAACTTCTCCAATCTATCTGCCATATTTTTTGATTCAGGCTCACTTCCACCTAGTAACACTTTATACAAATCCTCCATTACAGGAGGCTCTTTTGTAGCCTGAGTGTCAGGATCAGTGGTGATTCCCCTCATTCTGTAAGTTTCAATTAACGCTCTATCTAAAATCGCTTCTTCTGTTGAAGTTAGTTGACCCAGCATTAATTTTAATAAAGTTACTAACGATATTAATTTTTGCCCTAATTCGTTTTCTCCTTCGGTGGCAATGCCGGAAAGGTCGAAGGGATTTATTTTTTGTTTAGAATTAGCAGAGAAACTTATATAGTTCCCGCCCACTACTTCGCACAAATTCAAATACTCCTCTTCAGGATCAATTATCATTATATGAGCGCCAAATACTAAATGCCTAAGAGCTTCCAATTTCACAAAGTAAGATTTTCCTGCTCCAGATTTTGCAAAAACAACGGAGTTAGCATTTTCCATAGAAAAACGATCAAAAATAACTAAAGAACCGTTGTGTTTATTTATACCGTACATTATTCCTTCTTCCATTGTCAGGTCAGAAGATGTAAATGGAAATGTAGTAGCTAAACTTGTAGTGTCCATATTTCTTGTAATCATCAACCTATCAATTCCTGTTGGGATGCAAGATCTAAAAGCATCCTCCATCTGAAGTGCCGAAGTTTTTGAAACTAAAAGAAGTGAAGCTAATAGAGACTCGAGTTTGGAACTAACACTGTTTAATTCCTCCAAATCATAAGCGGGTATAGTAATGTAAAAAGAAAATTGAAAATATTTTTCAACTCCCTTTACTAATTGCTCTTGTAAAGCGTTTGCATCTTCTAACGCGGCTTCAACCACAGGGTCGCTTATCTTTCCCTTCTCTCTATTAGTCATGGTCGTAGCTTCTAATTCGGTGATTTTTCTTCTTAAATCATCGAGAATTACTTTAGATTTGACTGGATAATAAAACATTGAGGTCAAAAGTGTGTGGTCAAAGTTTATGACAGGAGATAGCCAGTTGGCTCCGACAAATCTAGGGTAACCTGAAACGAAAAACGTTCTATAATACATTTCTCCAATCCTAACATCGTTGAAATCCACCTCTATAGCCGAAGGGGCAATAATATCTCTAACGTTCATCATGCCTTCAGCTAATATTTCTGGGGGAGTTTTCTCACCTTCGGTACCCCCTCCAGTAGATTTTTCGGTCTTTTTTGTTTTTTTAAAAATGTCAAAAATATTTAATGCCATAATACTTACTCCTCGATAATAGCTGGATTTACAATAGCTGTTTTATAATCTTCCACATTTGTTCTTATTCTCTGACCATGAATATTGCTTGGATTGTATATATCAAAATAAAGTTCTACTAATTCCTGGGTTGTAAGCTGTTTGCACTTTATACCAATTCTTCCAAACTCTCTAATTATGTGATCTATTTTGGGACCAAGTTCGATTTTTCCGTCCTGCAAAACTTTTTCAAGATTGATGTCTACTCTTTTATTTTGAGAACCAGCCAACTTTGCAAGCCATTCAAAAGCTCCGCCACCTTTTTGAGTTAAAACTATTTTGTTAGTAGAAATGACTACATAGAATTTTTTGTCTAAAACTTCATTTACTTTTATTACTTCCTGAACAAACTTTCTATAAGATTCCGCCTGGTGTTTCAATAAAGGGTCATTTATCTTGGATTCAACCTTTCTAACTTTTTCAACATATTTAGAAATATCTAATTTTCTAGATCTAATAACAACTTGAACTGGGAAAGTAATGGAATTTAAAAGCATCGAGAAAGCCGCTATTATTGCGTCTTGTTCAATTTCTGATAATAGGTCGAAATTTACTGCAGTCGTTTGAATAACCGCGCAAACATAGCCGTTTTTTAATACAGTGAAATTATCTTTTATATCAAAAATATCTAAGTGATCTTGAGTTGTAGATACAATTTCTTGGGCAGCCATATTATTTCCCTACCACATCCAGTGTGGAAATTACCTCTCCTTTTACTTCAATAGGAATTATAGCAAAAGTTAGATTAGTTTTGTTAAACGGACTAACTTCAACAGTGTAGGTACCGTTGGGAAGTGGCGTAGAAACAGTAAACTGTCCCAAAGAATTAGTTTTTAACGCCCTAACAGTATCACCACGTGAATTTTTCACTATTACTAAGGTATCACTCAAAAACTTACCTGCAATGTCTCTTACAACACCAGTTAAAACGTTAGGCCTATCAGTTAGCACGGGAAGTTGATTCTTCATCTTATTAACATATTCCTCCCCCGTGGACACCTTTACTTTTTCATCTAGTTTTCTTTGTAATTCTTTTACTTGCTCTCTCAGCTCTGAATAACTAGAAGCTATATCTCCCTTTTGAGACTCTAGTTTTCTAAGTAGCTGCTCTTGGTCACCGGTTTCAACAGACATTGATTTTCCTTTTTTGATTTGCTCCTTAAGTCTTTCAATTTCTGATGTCAAATCCTCATTTTGTTTCTTTAATTTTTCAGCTATTTCTTCAGCCTCTTTATCTACTCTAACAGGTGCTTTAGAAACAGGTTTTTTAATAACAACACCTTCCTCTGCACTAATTTTTTGAAGAAGCTCTTCCAACTGTTTAGCCTTATTTTGAATATCATCATCAATCGAAGAATCATAAGAGGAAGACAGCACCCTCTCACCTCGAATAGGTAGTATTATCTGACCCTCTGATGGAACTAGGTTGGTAAATTTTCTTCCAGAGTGCATATCAGGAGTCACCGATGTGTAAGAAAACTGGTCTAATTCGTTAACTTGTGAGGCATCTTCTACAACTTCTCTATTTCGTAAACTCTTGTAATCACTTTTTCCATAAACGGATCTGGATTTATGTAAAATAGTAGGAGCAGCGCTTTCTATTACAACTGATTTTTTTATGCCTTCACTCTTAGTTTCTTTTATAACCTCTGTGGTTTTTATATCTTGTATATTTTTAGGACCCTGCACATCTTGAGTTACTAACGTAGGTTCTAAAACGTTGTCTGAAGCTGATTGGGTTGTTGTAGTAACATTTTCAACTTGCGGAACACTTTCAGGTATTTGAGGACCGAGCTCAGTAGTGTCAAAAGTTTCATCTAAAACTGGCTCTTCTACCATAACCCCAACAGGGGCACCGTAGCTCGGGGAACCAGAGCTCGGGACATTTTGATAAACCTCTCTTAATTTCATGATATAAGATTTTTCAGGAATATCTAATGGATCATCAACACTTTCATCTGATTTAAACCTCAGATATTCCTCTAGTTTTCTACGACTAGAAGTAGGGGCTAGAGTAATCATCTCATGTTGGACAATAGCTAAATTATCATACAGGAATGCTGTAGGAAGCTGAGGTTCTTTTCTCCATTTTCTTTGAGTAGGTGAGTTTATGGATTTATAAAAATTCATAATCCATTCGTCCAAACCTCTCTCACCAACAGGGACAAACGCCAAACCTAAAGCAAGAAGAACAAAGAATATAATTGCAGGAAATTTCATGATTCCCGGTATTCTGCTAGCACTAAAATAAGCAGCTAAACCAAATACCAACAAGTAAGAAAACTGTCTCATTGTTAACTCACCGATAAGCTTAAACTCCACATCCATAATATTTTGTGGTACGGGGTGCTGTCTATTGGACATGGGCATGTTTGATGAGGGCATTGTTACAATTATATTGCTCAATTAGTTAATAGGCAAGGAAAAACTACTTCAGGTTTACACTGTATTCGAGATCTTTTGAAATAATTCCTGTGGCTTTCAGTGAATTATCAATATTTTCAAGATTGTTTGAACTACTATCAACCAACGATCCGAACGGCGGATTAAAAACGAATGAATATTTATCATTCTTAGTACCAGGTTGTTTTTGCCATAATAAAGAATAAGATTTATTGTCTTTAGTAATAGAGGCAGCCGTAGGAAGATCATAACTAATAACCAACCTCACAAAATCTTTTGGAGAAAGTTTAAAAGTTGTTTCAAAAGACATGTATCTACCAACTCTGGAAACCAAAATGTCTTCAAAAACATCTTTTTCCTGACCACCACTACCAATTATTTTGGCACCCGTTAACTTGGAACCATCCTGAACTAAAACCCTAAGATAATCGGTGTAAGGACCCCCGGGCCAAGCATCGTTTTCAGCATTATTTTTGTAATCCAAGTATAAGTTAGCTCTGAGTAAACCGTCACGAGTCATAGAATTAACTTCGTATAACATGCTATTTTCAACAAAATAATTGGATTTAGTTCCTCCAAGATTTGCATTCACTACAAACAAATAATCGCCTTCAGTATCTCGTAATTTCCCATCCCATTTTTTCTCTGTAAGCAAAGAATTAATTTGATTATTAGCAAAAGATATTTGAAGGTGTCGCTGTTCTAAAGAACTTCCCAACTCATTTATTAGTTTAGGAAAATCTTCTTTTTTTAGAGAAAATATTCTTTCTAAGAGCTTTCCTCCAAGTATTGTTAGGAAGGATTTTTTATCGGTCGATCCTTCTCTATAATCAAAGCCACTGTAATACTGGGCCCTTTCGTCGATATTTTCCGCACTAATATCCTCATTGTATGAGGCCAAAAAGACAGGGCCTGTGACTCTAAGTAAATTTTCAACAAAATTCAAATCTAAAGCCACATAACCATCAATGCTCTCACCGGTTATTTTAAAGTAAATATCATCAAAGGCTTTTGCCGATTTTGTAAAATCGGGGTCCCAGTTTGAATTTCTAAGATATAAAACCTCCTCTTCAAGTAGATTTTTTATAGGATCTGGTGGGGTTGTTTTTATATTTCTTACGTCTATCTGACCATCCGGATTATAGATGTCATCAATAATAATATTTTTTATCTTACCTGAATCTATTGTAATGACGGCATAGGAACCTATAAAACCTCCGGTCGGTCTTATTTCATTAGAATTTTGGAACCATACAATATATTTTTTCTCGCCCCCAACCCCCAGCACCTGTGGTAATCCTGACATAACCAAGGACAGGGAATCGATAATACCCTCAGACTCATAAAGGATTTTTTTATACTCATCAGCACTGCCTTGGTATTTTTCAGGAATTAAAGAATAATCAACACCCGACAAATCTGCCTCCGCCATTCTTAAATAATCTCTTGTTCCTACGATACTCGTTTTTGACTTATCGAAAAGATCTTGATCAAGAGTAGAAGAATTATCAGGCCTTAATGTTTGTAATACAGTTTCAAGAGGTTTTAAAGCATCCGACCCCAAATTACCGGCTTTTGAGAAGAGTATTAAAGAACTAATCAACTTGTCGTAGGAATCGTAATTATCACCCTTACCTAAAACAGTAAACAACCACTTAAGTCTTTTTAAAGAAGATCTTCCATTTTTAAAACCGTTATACGCCGATAATGTATCGGAACTAAGTTTACTTGAATCCATCTGAAGAATATTCTGTTTAACACTTTCTAAAGATGAGATTCCTTTTTTGATATTAAAATAAGCACTAAGAGACGGCACGCCAATGAAAACCAGTGTGGCTGCTAAAATAACAGCAAAAACGACATTTAAAAACCCGAAATCCGCCCTAATCTTATTTTTTAAATCCCTAAAAACAGACTTTTTAATAAAATTGCTACCAACCTTATTGCCATAAGAAGTTCGATCTTTTTTTAAACGTCCAAACCAGCTTTTTTTAGTTTTTACTTCTGCTGCCAGTGGTTCGTACTTTTTATCAACAACTCTATCCACAAAATCCTCATCTTTGGGCCAATCAGATATTTTCACACCCTGTAAAGAAGCAATGCATTCGGGGACTACATCAAAACTTTTTACCTTTTGCTCTATGTATTTTGCCGGTTTAAAAGCGTTCACATTAGGGGAGTAATTCAAAGATTCAAGTGTTTTGATTATTCCCTCTTTCAATGAAACTTTGGGTTTCCAACCAATATCTTTTACATTAAAATCTTCAGGAACACTTAAATTCTCTTTTATTTCCGATAGACCTTTTTTAAATTGAATAGATAATTTAGAATCGGCTACACTCCTAACCAAATAAGCAATTTCTAAAGATGAAACAGGGCTGTTTGGAATTAGTGAGTAAATATTTCCCGATGTATTTTCACTAAATTGAGCTCTGACAATACCCGACACAACATCCGAGATATATAAATAATAATCTTTCTCTTCTCCATCTCCGTAAATATCAATAGAAGCCCCATCTATAACATTTTTAATGTAACCACCTAAAAAGCCGCTTGAAGAAAGACCCATCCTAGGGCCATAAACTTCTGGAAGTCTAACTACTCTGACATCTAGATTATATTTTTTAAAATATTCCCACACTACAGCTTCGGCAAATCTTTTTGCTTCGATGAGACTAAATTTATTTTCATCGCCACCTGAAGATCCAAAATATTTCCCCAAATCAACCTGAGAAAGTCGTCCTTGGTAAACATCAATGGTGGAAGCTAAAAGAAATTTTGCTGAAGATTTTTTTGCAAAATCAAGGAGATTTTTTGTACCTAATGAATTTGTAAAAAGGGATTCTAAATTTAAATAATCCTTACTGTAAAAATAATCCTCCAATCCTGCCAAATGAAAAATGTAATCCACACTTTGTATTTCGGAAGGAATGCCCTCATTTATATCAACATCGTAAAGGGCAAAATTTTTATCAGCTAAAAGGTGCTTAACATGTATATCTTTTCCGGTTTTAAAATTATCAAGAACCACCACCCTGGATTTGTTTTCCAACAAGTACTCAGCAAGATGGGAACCAATAAAACCAGCACCGCCGGATATTAACACCGTAGGTATAAGAGAAGATTTTGTTATTGTTTGTTGTTTTGGCATTTGGGCAGTGTCGTTTCAACCTAAATCATTTACTAAAGTATACAAAATTTTAGCATTAACTACACTACTATTTTTGGGTATTTTAACTTAGTGTCTGTCGTAATTTTGCTGGTATAATTGGCTTAAATGGAAATCAAAGAAATAATGAAAAAAATTAGGAAAAACAAGGTTTTGCTAGGATTATCCTGCTTTTTAGGATTATTGGCTGGATTTATATTTTTTATCCTCCCGCCAATCTATACTGCATCAGGATCTCTTTATGTAACAAGAAAAGCAGAAAATTCAGAAAATTTTTTTACTTATGAAGGCTATTACTCCCAACAATCTGCAATCACCTATACAAACTCAGTAGTAGCTTTAGCTGAAAGCACAGATGTAAAAGAGCAAGTTTTAAAATCACTGGAAATATCAATAAATACACCTAACTTAAGAAAATTAAACAAGTCTATTATTATCAAAAAAACAGGACCTCAAATAATAAACATAAATGTGAAGAACAAAGACTTCGATAAGTCACAAAAGATATGGGAAGAGCTCTCTAAATCTATAATTGAAACTTCAAAAAACATAAATGACAACAGCAACGATAATCTTTCCGTTGTAAAAGTTTCTGATAAACCTTTGATAAGAGTAAATTACAAACCACCATTCATAATAGGATTTGCGAGTTTGTTATTAGGATTTTCTATCGGGCTTTTAATTATTAGTTTGAAAGAATATTTTAGAGACTAAGAATTATGAAATTGCTTATACACACAGACGGCGGATCTAGAGGTAACCCGGGACCAGGAGCAATAGGAATAGCAGTCTTAAACGATCAGAAAAAATTAATAAAAGAGATTGGAAAATTTATTGGAAGATCAACCAATAATGAAGCAGAATACAAAGCAGTTATTGAAGGTCTTAAAACCTGCAAAGAAATGGGTGGGAAAGAATTAAAATTTTTTATAGACAGTCTGCTGGTGGTTAGTCAATTAAATGGAAAATTTAAAATTAAAGAACCTAGAATGAAAAAATTCTATCTTGAAATAAAAGAGTTAGAAAAAAGCTTTGATTCCGTAACTTACCTCCATGTTCCAAGAGAAAAAAACTACATGGCTGATAAAATAGTAAACGAAGTTCTCGATGCCCTATAAAAATGGATAAAAGAAAAATCAATCCTTGTACTTTAGCTGTAATAAAAACACTTTCTTATAGTGGAGTTTTTGGTTTTCCTTTATCTTTTTATCAGATAACCAGTAATTTAATATCTCCAAATAAATTCTCAGACAAAAAAATCAAAAAAGAATTAGAAAAACTAATTGAAAAAAGAATAGTGAAGAAAACTAAAAAGAGATTTGCTCTCATCGGAATAAAAAACCATGATAGAGATAAAAGACTTAAAATTACAAACGATATAATTAAAAAAAATAAACCATATATTGAAATTATATCTAAAGTTCCGTGGCTAAAAATGATTGCTATAACAGGCTCTGTCGCTAATCAAAACGCGGAAAAAGGTTCGGATATAGACCTTCTCTTTGTCACTGAAAAAAATAGATTGTGGATAAGCAGAGCATTGGTTTTTTTAATATTGAAAATTTTAGGAAAACTCCCGCCTGATAAAAGTAAAAGAGAAATTTGTCCAAACATATTCGTAGACGAGGGTAGAATGGGATGGGCAAAAAAGAAGAGAAATCTGTATGTTGCCCAAAATATATTATCCACAGTACCTTTTTTATGGAGAGACGATACTTACTTCAAATTTATGCAATCTAACAAATGGGTGGAAAAATATTATGGTAATTTTAAGATCAATTATCCAAAAGAACATTCCAAAAATAAAACGCAAAAAAGTCTAGTAATGAATTTTTTAGAGAATTCTGCAAGAAAATTTCAAATAAATCGAATGAAAAAAAGTATAACTACTGAGACTGTAAACTCAACCCTTATTCATTTCAATAAAAATGACTCGACCAAGATAATTCTGAATAAATATAGAAAAATTTATAAAGAGGCTGTTAAAAAACTAAACGGATAAAATAAGTTATTCAAAAAATAATATAGTATCCGACTGTAAAAATAACAATCAATCAAAAATAATAGATAAGAATCGAAAATAAAATGAAATATAAAACAAAAAGGGAGGGGGCTTCGCCCCCTCCCTTTTTTTAATTAACCGCCAGCTTTTTTAGTAATCTTCAGGCATTTGCATCGGAGCTTTTTCTTCTTTTTTAGGTAATTCTGTAACCAAACATTCAGTTGTTATAATCATGGTTGCTGCAGATACCGCATTTTGTAGGGCACTTCGAGCCACCTTAGCGGGATCAATTATTCCCGTTTCAACCATATCAACATAATCCATTTTTAGAACATCGTATCCAATATTTTTATTCCCCTCTTCTCTTGTTCTTCTTTCAATCTCAGCTAAAACTTTACCATCATCCGAACCAGCATTTTTAATTATTATTCTTATTGGTTGCTCTAATGCTTTTTCAAGTATGTTTACACCAACCTGTTCATCACCCTCAAGATGCATATCTTTTAAGGCCTCTCTTGCTCTCAAAAAAGCAATTCCCCCTCCCGGCACTATTCCTTCTTCCACAGCAGCTTTTGTAGCATTAACTGCATCCTCTACCCTAAACTTCAATTCTTTTAACTCTGCTTCGGTTGCTGCACCTACTTTTACAATTGCAACCCCGCCACTTAGTTTAGCCAATCTTTCCTTAAGTTTATCTTTCTCATAAGATGAATCTTCCTTTTCAATTTGAGATGCGATCATCTTTACTCTATCTTTTATTTCATTTTCATTTCCTTTACCGCCAATGATAGTACTGGTGTCTTTACCTGAAATTACTCTATCTGCTCTTCCTAAATCCTCCAGAGTTATTCCACTAATCTTTTTTCCCATTTCTTCACTAACAAGAGAGGCTCCTGTAAGAACTGAGATATCTTCTAAGGAAGCTTTTCTGTTATCACCAAAGCCAGGAGCTTTTATCGCTAATACATTTAAAACACCTCTTAGTTTATTAACTACTAACGTAGCTAAAGCCTCGCCATCAACATCGTCACAAATAATCACCAAATCTTTAGAAACCTTCATTAAACTCTCAAGTAAGGGCAACATATCCTGCATATTCGATATTTTTGAATCCGTAACAAGAATATAAGGATTTTCCACAACTGATTCCATCTTTTCAGGATTTGTAACAAAATAAGGAGAAAGGTAGCCCTTGTCAAACTGCATTCCTTCTTTGTATTCAAGTTCAATATTAAAACCTTTAGATTCATCAACAGTGATAACTCCCTCTTCACCAACTTTTTCCATAGCTTCAGCAATCAATTCTCCAACTTCTTGGTTTTGAGCTGAAATCGTAGCCACTTGGATTTTTTCTTCTTTGCTGGATATTTTTTTGGAAAATTTTGATATTTCCTCAACGACTGCTTGAGTGGCTTTTTCAAGACCTCTTCTTAATATCATTGGGTTAGTCCCCGCCGAAATATTTTTTAAACCTTCATTTACAACTGCTCTTGCAAGTACCACTGCTGTAGTAGTTCCGTCTCCTGCCAGATCGTTAGTTTTTGAAGCAGCCTCTTTGACAATCTGGGCTCCCATGTTTTCAAACTTATCTTCAAGATCTATCTCTTTTGCCACTGTTA
Source organism: uncultured Candidatus Saccharibacteria bacterium (assembly GCA_964525475.1). Classification (GTDB taxonomy): domain Bacteria; phylum Patescibacteriota; class WWE3; order UBA101185; family UBA10185; genus JAAZNV01. The sequence continues at coordinate 24,003 of CAZGHA010000003.1, forward strand.
CGCCATCATTTACAACTTGAGGAGTCCCCCAGCTTTTGTCTAAAGCAACGTTGCCACCTTTAGGACCTAAGGTTGTTGCAACAGCCTTTGCAAGCTTTTCAACACCTTTTTTTAATTTTTCTCGAGCATTTTCTCCGTATATAATATCTTTTGCTGACATAATAAATCCTCCTAATAAATAAATTAACCTTCAATTATTGCTAAAACATCTTCTTCTTTTACCAGAAGAAGTTCTTTTCCTTCAGCTTTTATTTCTGTCCCACCCCATTTTTTGTACATAACGATAGAACCTTCTTTAATTCCCATAGGAATAACCTCACCCTTCTCATCTTTTCTTCCCGGACCTGTAGCTAAAACTTTCCCTTCTTGAGGCTTATCTTTTGCCGTGTCGGGAATAACAATTCCTGAAGGCAACGTAGTCTCTCTTTCGAGGGGCTCTATAAGCAAATAATCCGACAAGGGTTTTATTTTTTCTATGCTAGTCATAACATTTACCTCCTCTTTTTAAAACTAAAAAATACTTTTGGATAATACAAGCAAACACATATATAACACTTTTGAGTCGGTCAATTCAACTCTAAATAATCAAATCTTAAATCTTGCGTAAATCCTCATTTTCCCTTCCCCTATTTTATCCTGTTTAAATATCTCTATATGACCAATGTCCTTAGTATTTTTAACATGAGGACCTCCACAAAACTCTTTACTAACACTAGATTCTAAACTATCCCCAATAAAATAAACCTTAACTTGATCAGGGTATTTTTCACCTTCAAGATGAACCGCTCCACAACTTACAGCATCTTCTTGGGAACAAATTTGAAAATTAACAGGTAATTCTTTGTCCACTACATCATTAACAATATTTTCAACTTTTTCTATCTCTTCTTGAGTTAATTTGGAATTGTTTGGAAAATCAAACCTCAGCCTTTCCGATGTTATGTTGCTCCCAATTTGTCTTACGTGGTCTCCTAGAACCTCTCTTAAAGCCTTATTCAAAAGATGGGTAGCTGTGTGATATCTAACAACTTCGTCACTGTCATCGGATAAACCACCCTTAAACTTTTTTTCCGCACCTTTCCTGGATACATTTTGATGTGAAAAAATAAGTTTACCTACGTCTGAGCAAATGATGTCGGACAAGCTGGTATCAATATTCCTTTTTTCTTTTATATCTTCAACAAACATTTCCATTGGGTAACCATGAGACTGGTAAAGATCAAAAGATATTTTTGCAGCTCTTAAAACTTCAATACCTGAAACATTAACTATCTCATTTACATCAGATATTTTTTCAATTTCTTTGAAAGATTCTTTCTGACCTTCATTCAGTATTTTATTAAATTTTTCTTCCTCAAGGCCTAAGTATTTTTCTATAAAATTTTGGTTTTCTTTGAGTTCGGAATAATTTTTGGAATATTGGTCGATAATAATTTTTGACAAAGATAGAAGAAAAGGTTCGTTAATTCCTATTTTTTTGGCTTTTCTTATCGCTCTTCTTATAAGCTTTCTTAGAACGTAACCCTGATCTACATTTGAAGGCGTAATACATCTCTGATCCCCTAATAAAAAGGTAGATGCTCTAACATGGTCGCAAATAATTCTTTTGGAAACTTCATCATCAGAGAATGATAACTCACTGACTTTTTTACAAATTTCCAAAAAGGCGTCAGTTTCATAAACACTTTTTTTACCATTTAATACAGCGGTGGTTCTTTCTACACCCATACCGGTATCAACATTTTTTTGTTTTAGTGGAATATATTTTCCTTCAGGTGTTTTTTCATACTGCATAAAAACGTTGTTCCAAATTTCTACCCAGTCGTTTGAACCTTCGGCTGAATCTAAATTTTCAGGCTCACCATCCCCAGTCCAATAAAAAATTTCGGTATCAGGACCACAAGGCCCCGAGCTCCCTACCGGCCCCCACCAATTATCCTTTTTTCCAAGAAAGAAGATTCTATCTTCTGGAATACCAACAGATTTCCATATCTCCGCAGACTCAGTGTCCTTAGGAGC
>CAZGHA010000004.1:0-23445 GCA_964525475.1 uncultured Candidatus Saccharibacteria bacterium
TATGAATAAACGCCCATATTTCCATCTTCTTTAATGGTGTTTATTTTTAAATTTTCTTTAGTAACTTCCATATTTTTCCTCCTTTGACCTGTTTATTAAAAAAGGTCTTAAAAAATTATCTTGAATAAAACTCAATAATTGATTGAACGTCAATTTTTTCTTGAAGATCCTCCTCAACGGGGAATCTAGAAAACTTTACACTTTTTTCTTTAAGGTTGACTTCAAGCCAATCCGGCATGATAAAACCTTCTCTTAAGCTTATTTTGTCAAGACTAACGGGCTTGATTATATCACCTATTTTAACTTGCATTGACGGAATGTTTATTTTTTTATCATTTACAGTAAATAAGCCTCTTCTTACATTTTGTCTAGCTTGAGCTCTTGAAACAGCAAATCCGCTTCTATAGACTAAATTATCAAGTCTGGATTCAAGCTTTTGCATTAATATAGTTCCGGACACACCTCTTGCTTTTAAAGCCTCATTAATATAGTTTCTAAACTGTCTCTCTAAAAGTCCATACAGTCTCTTGGCTTTTTGTTTTTCTCGAAGTTGCAGTCCATAGCCTGACAAAGCTTTTCTACTTGTACCGTGTTGACCTGGTGCTTGAGTTTTGCTATTTAAAGGACATTTTTCACTCTCGCATCTTTTACCTTTTAAATAAAGTTTAACTCCTTCTCTTCTGCACATCCTGCATTTCGGTCCTATGTATCTTGCCATTTTTTAAATTCTCCTCCTATTTTTAGGTCTACACCCGTTGTGGGGCATAGGTGTTAAATCGGAAATTGACACTATATTTAAACCTGCTGTTTTTAAAGCTTTTATTGATGAAACTCTTCCCATCCCGGGTCCTTTTACTAAAACAGCAACCTCTCGGACACCTGCATTAAATGCCATTGCTGCGGCTTGTTCTGCGGCCTTTGTTGCTGCGTAAGGGGTAGATTTTCTAGAACCTTTGAATCCTGATTTTCCTGAACTTCCTGAAAAAAGAGCATTTCCCATATCATCAGTGATAGTAATTATCGTGTTATTCATGCCGGCAGTTATAAAAGCCTTTCCGGTGGATGATATTTGTTTGTCTTTCTTTTTCTTTGTCATTTTTTTATTTTAATAAAACTTTTTTTAAAAACTTTTTTCTTTTTTATTTTATTTCTTAGCTAACTTCTTTTTCTGACCTCCTACAGTCTTCTTTTTACCTTTTCTAGTCCTTGCATTGGTTCTTGTTCTTTGGCCTCTGACAGGTAATCCTAAATGGTGTCTCAAACCTCTGTAGCTTTTTATTTCTTTTAATCTTCTAATGTTTGATGTAACCATTCTTCTAAGTTCTCCTTCGATTGGAACCTCCGAAGAAGATATTGCGTTGTTTATCTCCGCTATTTCTGCGTCTGTAAGATCTTTAGCTCTTTTATCGCCATCGATTTTTGCAATTTTTAAAATATCTTTTGATGTTGTTATACCGATACCTTCAATGTAGGTTAGTGATGCTTCTATTCTTTTTTCACTTGGTATATCCACACCTTTAATACGAGGCATATTATCCCTGTCTTTGTTTGTGCTTAGGGTTTCTCTTACAAATGACCCTAACCACACCTTTCCTTTTAATTATTTTGCAATCTTTACAGATTGGTTTTACAGATGCACGTACTTTCATATTTTTAATTATAACTAAAGGGAAGCAATAGTTGCTAATGCAAACGTCAAAGCTTACCTAAGCCTGAAAGTGATTCTTCCTCTTGTTACATCGTGAGGAGAGAACTCAACTTTCACTTTATCTCCAACCAAAACTCTAATGTGTTGCTTTCTCATTTTTCCCGATATCATAGCAAGAGCGGTTGTTTCATCTCCAAATTGAACTTTAAACATACCACCCATTAGTGTTTCTGTTACTTTTCCTTCTTTTGTTATTACTTCTTTAGTTACCATTCTTTAAATGCGCGCTTGATTTTATCAGAACAATTTTTCAAGGTCAATAAGCGTATTTTTTCTACAAAAACAACTTCGTTACGTTGTAACAAATAATTGTAGAATTAACCACTGATTTGTTCTAACTCAATGTTAGAAACTTATATTACCACCACTTATTGAAAAAGCAACGAAAAAGAGCTTTAATGTAAAAGATGTTAGACATAAATTATATAAAGAAAAATAGTGATTATGTAAAAAAGGTTATTTCACAAAAAGGTGTGAAGGGAGTTGATGTTGATAAACTGCTAGAAATCTATGATCAATATTTGGAAACTTTAAAAAAGGTAGAGAATCTTAGAAATTCCAGAAACTTGGTATCTTCTGAAATTTCTAAAGTAGGTGCAGATGAAAGAGAGGCGCTAATATCCAAAGCCTCAAAAATAAAAGAAGAACTTTCTTCTTGTGAGTCAGATTTAACTGAATTAAAAAATAAAATTGATGGGCTTTTGCCGTTTATCCCAAATGTTGTGTCAGAAGAAATGCCTGTTGGAAAAGACGAACATGATAATTTGATAGTTAAAGTTTGGGATCCTGCTAGCGGTTATTTAAAAATTGAAAACCATCTTAATTATGACGACTTGTCTTACGCCCCCGAAATAAAATTTTTACCGAAAGATCATATCGAACTCGGAAAAAATCTTGATATTATCGACATAGAGCAAAGCGGAAAAGTATCCGGAAGCAGGTTCTATTATCTTAAGGGCGAAGCAGTAATTGTTTTGGAAGCAATATTCTCTTTGTTAAAAAGCGAGTTACGTAAAAGAGGTTACACTCCTTTAATTCCCCCTATCATGGTTAAAGAAAGATCGCTTTTTGGTACATCGCATTTTCCTGAAGGTAGGGACCAGGTCTATAAGGTTTCAAGTGACAATATTGAAGGTGGTGATGAGCTTTTTCTAATCGGGTCTGCAGAACCTGCAAATTTTTCTTATTTTATGGATAAGGTTTTGAAAAAAGAGGATCTTCCGGTAAAAGTATATGCCCAAACCTCTTGTTTCAGAAGCGAGGTAGGTTCCTGGGGCAAGGATGTTAGAGGAATAAAAAGAGTCCATCAATTTGATAAGTTAGAAATGAATTGTGTTTGTACTGAAGAACAAGAAAGAGAAGTTTTTGAGGAATTTTTAGAGATAAATGAATGGTTATTCCAACAGTTAAAAATTCCCTACAGGGTAGTAAATAAATGTACTGGAGATTGCGGCTACAACGCTTCTTATTTTCAATACGATGTTGAGGCGTGGAGACCAAACGAAAAAGAATATATGGAGTTGGGTACAAATACTATGACGACTGATTATCAAGCTAGAAGATTGAATATAAAATATAGAGATATTGATGGTTTGAAGTATGCAAGAACAGTTAACGATACCGGTGCCAGCACTAGACCCTTAATAGTTCTGCTAGAGAATCATCAGCAGGAAGACGGTTCCATTATCATTCCTGAGGCTCTTCATCCATACACGGGATTTAAAACGATTCTCCCAAGGGTTTAACTATGTTAGGATTTAAATAATGAGTGTATTTGACAATCTCAAAATGCCGAAAGTTATTTACGAGGTGGACTCCGAATTAAACGGTCGTGTGAGAATTGTTGACATAGGTAGTACTAGAAAAATGGTAGTCGGAAACACTATTCAGTCTTTAAATCCAGATTCACCAGCTTGCTCAAAACTCTATTGGGGACAAATGCCGGAATCTATAAAAAAACGTTTTCCCGTCATAGAAAATATTTTAATTTTAGGGTTGGGTGGGGGTACCTTAGCTCACTTAATTTCAAGAAATTATCCCGGAATACAGATTACTAGTGTGGAATACGATGAGGTTATGATAAAAATCGCTAAAGATTATTTTGATGTAGGTTCTATCCCGAATCACAAAATAATTCATGATGATGCTATGAGAGTAGTAATTGAACCTGAAGAAAACGATATTGTGATAGGAGATTTTGACGCATTGATTGTGGATGTTTTAAACGGTGATAAATATCCGGACCTTGGAAAAACAGGAAATTTTCTTTCTGCAGTAAAAAGACTTGTAAAGCCCGGAGGTTTTGTGGCCTTTAGTAGAATATACACAGAAGATTTTCAAGAAGAGGTTAATAATTTTGTAGATAGTTTAGAGGGATACTTTACTGAAGTAGAGACTGAGATAGTAGCTGGTTATACAAATTCTGACAACATTTTAATATTTGGAAAAGTATAAAACATGCCTCTAATAAAAGCACTTATCTTAGGAATAGTTCAGGGACTTACGGAGTTTTTACCTGTCTCGTCATCTGCTCATTTAATAATATTTCCAAAACTACTAGGTTGGGTAGAGCAACCATTAACTTTTGATACGACTTTACACTTAGGAACTTTGTTTGCACTTTTAATATTTTTTTGGAAAGATATTTTTTCTATTATCAAATCTTTATTAAATGATATAAAAAAACATAAGATTTCTACAAATCATTATTCATCTGAATCCATGCTGGGAATAAAAATTTTGATAGCCTCTATTCCTGTGGGCTTAATTGGTTTATTTTTCGGTGATTTTTTAGAGAGTTTTTTTAGAAATATTTGGTATGTAGTTTTATTTCTTCTTATTGGTACGTTGATAATGTTTATTGCTGAGAAAAAAATGAAAAAAAGAATACTTGTTAAGGATGAGATATCTTTAAGTAAAAGTTTTAAAGTAGGCTTATTCCAGGCACTGGCACTTTTGCCCGGAATATCGAGATCCGGCTCAACTTTATCTGGAGGCATGATATTTGGGTTAAGTCGAAAAGAGGCGACAAGATTCTCATTTCTATTAGCAATTCCTGCAGTTCTAGCTGCCGGCGTATCTCAACTATATTCATCTTTTGATTATTTTAATATGGCTGACCTTGCACCCATACTTGTTGGTTTTGTATCAAGCTTTATAGTGGGTTTGTTTGCAATAAAATTTATGTTGAAGTTTGTGAGAAACAATAAACTCTATCCGTTTATTTATTACAGACTTGGTTTAGCCGTATTTTTAATAATCTTATTCTACATATAAATAAATCTGCTAAAATCATCTTGCTATGTTTGGTTCTCTATTTGATACAAATGAAAAACAATTAAAGAAAATTTGGCCTGTTGTTGAGCAGGTAAATTCTCTTGAGGAAGATATAAAAAAACTTAACCAAGAGGAGATTCGAGAAAAAACAAGGAAGTGGAAAGAAGAATTTTCTAGTATAGATGATAGAGATTTAGAAAAGCATTTAGAAAAAATACTCCCCGAGGCTTTTGCAGTGGTTAGAGAATCTGCATCAAGGACCGTAAATATGAGACCTTACGATGTCCAGATTCTAGCTGGGGTGGTCCTCCATCAAGGTAGAATTGCTGAGCAAAAGACCGGTGAGGGAAAAACTCTAACCGCTACCCTTCCTCTTTACTTAAATTCTTTAACAGGAAAAGGTGTTCACTTAGTCACTCCAAATGATTATCTTTCCAGACATGGTGCGGGGTGGATGGGTTCTTTGTACGATTACATGGGAATTTCAGTAGGAGTAATTATGCAGGAGCGAGCCTTTATTTATGATTCTTCTTTTCAAGGTACCGAGTTTGAAGATGCTTATTCCGTTCATTTAAGAGAAGTTACCAGACAAGAAGCTTACAAGTGCGACATCGTGTATGGAACAAACCACGAGTTCGGGTTTGATTATCTTCGAGACAACATGACTAGATCTCTTTCTGAAATGGTTCAAACAAATCCTAATGGAGATTGGGGTGTTCATAATTTTGCAATCGTTGACGAAGTGGACTCTATTTTAATAGATATGGCAAGAACCCCTTTGATAATTTCCACCGCAGATGCAAAACCCAGTGAGAGGTATCATCAGGCAAACGGAATTATAAAATCCCTTATTAAAGATACTGATTACGAAGTTGAGGAAAAATATAAAAATGTTACTCTAACCGATTTGGGTATAAGAAGAGTCGAAAGACTCTTGGGAATTGAGAATTTATATGAGCAGGATTTTGAGATGGTTCATTTAATGGAACAAGCACTTTCTGCAAACACCCTTTATGAAAAAGACAAAGACTATGTTGTCAAAAACGGAGCAGTTGTAATAGTTGATCAATTTACAGGGAGGCTTCTACCTAGTAACAGGTTTTCTCACGGACTTCATCAAGCTATCGAAGCTAAAGAAGGAGTAACTATTCAACAAGAGTCAAAAACTTTGGCTGAAATTTCTTATCAAAACTATTTTAGAATGTATGGAAAATTAGCAGGTATGACCGGAACTGCCGCGACCGAATCGGAAGAGTTTTTCAAGATATATAAATTGGAAGTTGTAGTAATTCCAACTAATAAAAAAAATATTAGAAAAGATAATAATGATGTTGTTTATAAAACTGAATCAGGAAAGTTTAAAGCAGTAGCTGATGAAATTGAAAAAAGATATAAAAATGGTCAGCCTGTTTTAGTAGGAACTACATCGGTTGATAAAAGTGAGCTTCTTCATAATTTTTTACAAAGACGCAATATTCCTCACGAAATATTGAATGCTAAAAATCATGAAAGGGAAGCTTTGATAATTTCACAAGCGGGTAGAGAAAGTTCCGTTACTATTTCTACTAACATGGCAGGTCGTGGAGTGGACATAATTTTAGGTGGGGATCCTGTGGATTTGGAAATGCAAAAAAGAGTGATTGATTCCGGTGGTCTTTGCGTTATAGGTACAGAAAGACACGAATCCAGAAGAATTGATAATCAGTTAAGAGGAAGGTCCGGGCGACAGGGCGATCCCGGTGAGTCGAAGTTCTTTGTTTCTTTGCAAGACGACTTGATGAGAATTTTTGGTGGGGAATCTGTTTCAAGAATCATGGATAAATTTGGTTTGGATGAAAATATTCCTCTTGAAGCAGGAATTGTTTCAAAGTCTATCGAAAACGCTCAAAAGAGGGTTGAAGGATTTAACTTTGATAGAAGAAAACAGTTGGTTGAGATGGACGATATTATGAACACTCATAGGGAAGTAGTTTATAAGTTAAGGAGAAGAATACTTGAGCTGGGGACCGGAGTTGAGGATTACAAAGACTGGCTTATAGATAAATTTTCTGAATTTTCTTCTTTAACTAAAGAGACTTGGGAAGAGCGTGAGAAAGATTTTGGAAAAGAAACTTGGTTTCAGATAGTAAGTGGTTTTGGATGTCCTGTTATTGATTATCTATGGATGGACCATCTTGTGGATATGGATCAGGTTAGAGAAGGAATTGGTCTTCGAGGCTATGCTCAAAGAGATCCTATCGTGGAGTATAAAAGAGAGGGTCACGAGAGATTTGAGATTCTTGTAAATAAAGTTTATTCAATGGTGGGGGACAGACTATCATCAATTTCAAAAGATGCTGTTCCTGAAAAAAGTTCCCAATCGGATGTTTCCAGAAAACTAACTTACCATAAAAGTGAGTTGGAGACCGGGGTCTCAGAGGAAGGTATGGAAATAAACGAGAGGAAAGTAGTTGATGATACGGGAAGAGAGATGAAGGTTGAGAAAATTGAATCGGGAAAAGAGAAGGTAGGTAGGAATGATCCTTGTCCATGTGGTAGTGGAAAGAAGTTCAAGAATTGTCACGGAAAGAACATTTGATTTTCAGGTTTTTCAGTGCGCCACAATTCTTGCGCCACTGCGTGTCTAAAAATTGTCATGGGAAAAATATATAAATCTCAGTGATTTGTCTTGCACTACAATTTTTGCGTCCTGCGGATGTAAGAACTGCCACGGAAAGAATATTTAATAATTATTGAGATAGCATTTGGTTGGCGGTTTGAAGTCCGCCTAAGCAATCGGCACTTGTGGGTTCATATTGAAGACAAGCCTCAAAATACTTTTTTGCGTTCTCAAAATCATTTTCTTCCATATATATGAGCCCAAGTTTATAAGCCGAGGGGTAAAGTCTGGGGTTCATTTGGAGTGATAGTTCCAAATATCTTTTTGCTTGCGCCATATTCCTTTGAACCATATATATGTGCCCTATGTTATGAACTGCATCTGCGTAGTCAGGTTTTAAGGCATAGGATCTTTTAAAATTTTCAAGTGCTCCTTCTAAATCTCCTTCATTTGCTAAAACATCTCCCATGTTATTGTAAACTCGGTAGCTATAAGGAGCGGTTTTTTTCGATGCTATCCAAAGATTTTTACTGTTTCTCAAATCGTTATTTCTTATAACTGTTCTAATAGAGTATAAAAGGATGATTGTTGCAGATGCGTACAAGAAGAAATTATTTTTATTTGAGCCGTTTTTTATCTTTCCTTTTTTGTTATTTTTTTCTTGAATTTTTGAATCTATATATACTAACCCAATACCGATTATTGCTGAGGAAAATATCGACGGTATATAAAGGTATCTTTCAGCTGCTATCCAAGCTACAATAACCGGGCTAAATGAAGGCAGTATCCCAAAAATTATCATTAAAAGAAGTCCTGAAATTCTTCTGTCTTTTTTTATAAAATAAAATACTCCAAAGATTACGGCGAAGGTTATAAATACCATGAATGTGTATTCCATTGGAGTTATGTATTTCCCTTCATGGTAAATGCTCAAGGTTTTGGGGTAAAACAATGTTTTGTACTCCATGAATATTGTATAAGGAATTCTGTTTATCAAGGGAGTTGCAGTTTCAGTGTCAACGTAATAAAGAGTTTTTAAGCTATCAATTCTTCCTGTAAAAAAACTAGGGAGAAGCATTACAGCAAAAGCTAGTGAAGTTAGTAAATAAGGCAGGTACTCCTTTACATTTATAAAATTAATTTTCCTTTCGATTATAAATTGATCCATCAAAACTAATAAAAACGGAGTTACTAAAATCCAACCACCACCTCTGTAGAAAACTAGTGAAAAAACATAAATCAGTGTCGACGTTACCAAAAATATCTTTCTCTTTGTTTTTTTAAAAAGTGCAAAGAATATTAGAATCGGAATTATTATTGACGCTCTTCCCGCATACCAAACGCCCGCGTGCCAGCTAATAGCTTCCGTATTTGTAGGATGTGCTAGAAATAACAAAGTTCCAACTATCGATATTTTTTTCCCAAAAAGAATATATAGGAGTAAGAACACCAAAATACCGTTTATCATGTGGAAGATTATCGAAACAATATGAAAAACAGATGAGTTGATTCCAAATGTTTGTACTATTATAGACATGAGAATTGTGAAAGCGTCCAAAGATTTTAATGCTAGTCCGAAATCACTGAATTCGGGAGCTGTGAATGCTTTTGAGTAGTCATCTAAATTTACAAAATCTCCGGTAACAATGTTTGCATATATCAACATTGTGAAAAGACACATCACCAAAAGGAATTTTTTATTGTCTTTCAGAAAGACGAGGATATCCTTAAAACTTTTTATTTCCTTATCTTCGGTAATTGTTCCTTCGAGAGTGTTTTTTTCAACATTTTTTTTCATCGCGTTTTATTTTACTATACAATTCCAAATTTCTCACTTATCATACTAACGTATTTGAATTACTATATATAAACATATGAAAATCAAAAATTTTATCTTAGAAATTATTGAGACAATTTTAGTGTCGGGAGCAGTGATTTTAGCCATATATTATTTTATAGCTTCAGTAGAGGTAGTGTGGGGTCCGAGCATGGAGCCTAATTTTCACTCCGATGAAAGAATCCTGGTGGACAGGATTACGAGAAAATTTTCTCCTTTAAAAAGAGGTGACGTTGTAGTTTTCTATCCTCCGAACGATGATTCTAAACATTATATAAAAAGAGTGGTTGGTATTCCGGGGGATATTTTTAAAATAATAAATTGTGAGGTGGTAATTTCTCGAGATGGGAAACATTACGTTTTATCAGAAGATTATTTAGAAGAAGGGACCTGCACTGAAGCTGGGTCGGTTATAAAGGAGGGTAGGTCCATAAGAGTTGGGGAAGGTCAATATGTCTTTTTAGGTGACAACAGAGACCAATCACTTGATTCAAGGAATATTGGGTTAGTTGATGGTAGCAGGCTTGTCGGTCGGGTGGTGTTTAGGTTGTGGCCGTTAGGGAAAATAGGATTTTTGAAATAGGTATTGACACGTTTTCCTTATTATGGTAACTTTCGCACTGTTCCAAACAAGGCCGTAAAAATAACAGACATAAAGTTACCCTAATGGGATGGGTGATTTTTTATCTTTATTTTAGTTAGTAGTTTCAAAAAATTTATATTTCATAGTACAATCTTTACTTGTAAAGACTAATTATAAAAATTAATGCGAGAGACTTTTTTAAAAAGAAAAATAGCCCTACCTTTGCCTAATCTTGTTGGTGTCCAACTTGAGTCTTTTGATTGGTTAAAGAAAACTGGATTAAAAGAAGTATTAGAAGAACTAGGCACAATCGAAGATAATTCTGGCAGAGGTTGGATTTTAACCCTTTCCGATCCCCGAGTTGATAAAGAAAATATTACAATCGAAGAAGCAAGAAGAACCGGAAGGACATACGATGCTTCTTGGTATGTCCAAGCTTCTCTCGAAGACCCAATTTCCAAAAAGAAAAAAGTCAATGAGATATATATGGGTGATATTCCCTTAATGACAGATCAAGGAACCTTTATTATTAACGGTGTTGAGAGAATTATTATTAGCCAGTTAATTAGATCAGAAGGTGTACTTTTTGGTGGGGAGAGCTCTCCCGTTACGGGACAGTTTCTGGCAGGCGCCAAAGTATTGCCCAAAAGCGGAGTTTGGTTGGAATTTGAAACTTCAAGAACCGGAGTTATAACCTTAAGAATAGATAGAAAAAGAAAAATCACCGCAACCACATTACTCCGAGTTTTTGGTTTAGAAACCGATGACGATATTAGAGAAGCATTTGTTGGTGTAGAGACAAATCCGGAAATCAATTATACAGAGGCTACTTTAGCCAAAGATCCTGCAGAAGGATTTGATGACGCATGCATTGAAATTTATAAAAAGATGAGACCTGGAGAACCTTTGGTTATTGAAAACGCAAAAGCATTAGTTCACGCGATGTTTTTTAATAAACGAAGATACAGCATGGGGTCGATAGGTAGATTTAAACTAAATCAAACCCTAGGTTTAAATTTTCCTAATGATCCTAAGCACAGGTTACTGCAATTAGAGGATATTTTAAAAATACTTTCCAGAATTATTGAGCTTAACAACGGTATCGGAGATCCGAGCGATGTCGATTTTCTAGGTAACAGAAGAGTGAAGAGTATGGGTGAGCTTTTGCAATGGCAAATGAGAGTGGGCTTTTTAAGAATGGAAAAGAATATAAAAGAAAGAATGAGCCTAGCCCCGAGGGACAGGTTACCTGAACCTTCCACATTAATAGCTCCAAGAGCTATTGCGGCTGCAGTACATTCATTTTTCGCAACCGGTCAGTTGTCTCAACTTCATGATCAGCAAAATCCTCTAACAGCTCTTGACCACTTGAGAAGACTTTCTGTTTTAGGTCCCGGAGGTTTGTCAAAAGATCGAGCAAGTTTTTCAGTTAGAGATGTACACAACTCTTATTTTGGTAGAATTTGCCCGGCCAGAACCCCCGAAGGTCCTAACGTGGGTCTTATTAACTACATGTCTATGTATGCAAGAGTCAATCAATACGGATTTTTAGAAACTCCTTACATTAAACTAGAAAAAGACTCTAAGGGAAATGTAAAAATTACTGATGAAGTTGTTTATTTAGCAGCATATGACGAAGAACATACAAACATTACCGATCAATCGGTTGAAATTGATGAAAAAGGGTACATTTTAGATTCTCAGGTTCCAATCAGAAAAGGCGGAGAATTTTATCTAGGTGATAGAGCTTCCGCGGAATATATTGAGGTTGTCCCGGCACAGGTTTTAGGTGTTGTTGCAGGTCTTGTACCTTTCGTTCAAAACGACGAAGTCACACGTATAACAATGGCTACCCAGCAAATGTCACAAGCAGTGCCTCTAGTAAAACCTCAAAGACCTATCATAGGAACCGGAATTGAAGCAGAGGTTGCAAGAAATACAGATGCCTTGATTTTGGCGGAAGGCAACGGTGTTGTTGAATATGCAGACGCAGAAAAAGTAATTGTTAAATATTCAGACAAAACTAAAAAAACTGAATACAAGACAAAGAAATTTATCCAAAACAATAGCGGTACTAGCTACAACCAGATTGTAAGAGTTCTCTCCGGCCAAAAAGTTAAAAAAGACGACATTATTATTGAAGGTCCCGCAGTGGATGAGGGTGAGATAGCAATAGGTACAAACATGAAGGTCGCCTACATGATATATGAGGGTTTAGAGTATGAAGATGGAATAATAATTTCTGATCGTATTGTGAGAGAAGATGTTTTGACATCAATTCATATTCAGGATTATGTGGTTTCAGTTCAAGAAACAAAGCTAGGTCCTGAAGAAATCACCAGAGACATCCCAAATGTTTCAGAAGATACCTTAAGAAATTTAGATGAGGAAGGTATTGTTACAATAGGTTCAAAAGTTAAATCTGGAGATGTTTTAGTTGGTAAGGTTGCTCCTAAAGGTGAGGTTGATTTGACATCAGAAGAAAGATTGCTAAGAGCAATTTTTGGTGAAAAAGCAAAAGATGTTAGAGATACGTCATTAAGAATGCCTCATGGTGAGCACGGTGTCGTTATTGGAATAAAAAGTGTAACAAAAGAAGATAACGAGTCTCTTCCTGCAGGTACTATTAAAAAGATTACTGTTTATGTTGCTCAACAGAAGAAAATTGAGATTGGCGATAAATTAGCTGGAAGACATGGTAATAAAGGAGTTATATCAGCCATAGTTCCTGCGATAGACATGCCTGTTTTACCTGACGGTTCCTCCGTTGATATTATATTTTCTTCAGAAGCAGTTTTAAAAAGAATGAACGTAGGTCAGATATTGGAAACTTCTCTGGGTGCTGTTGGTAAGAAACTTGGAAAATTTTATGAAATTCCTTCTTTACAAAGAATTCCTGAACAAAGATTAGTAGAAGAATTTAAAAAAGCAGGTTATCCAGTTAGTGGAAAAATGAAGTTAATAGATGGTAGAACCGGTGAGTATTACCATAACGATATTGTTGTCGGAGATGCCTATATTCTCAAACTTGTTCACATGTCAGAAGAGAAGATGCACGCCAGATCTACAGGTCCTTACTCTTTGATAAATCAACAACCTTTGGGAGGAAAAGCCCAATTCGGTGGTCAGAGATTTGGAGAAATGGAAGTCTGGGCGTTAGAAGCTTATGGAGCAGCACATACTTTACAAGAAATTCTTACTATCAAGTCAGATGATATGTTAGGCAGAGTCCAAGCTTTCAGTGCCTTGATACAAGGAAATAAGATACCAGGATCGACTGTTCCTGAGACCTTTAAATTATTAGTTAGAAAATTAAACGGTTTAGGTTTAGGTTTAGAGGCTTATTCTGTTGAAAACACTTCGGAAGAAAAGGAAACTATTTCGGACAGTGTTTTACCAGAAGAAAAAGCTGACATAAAAGTTCCACAAGAGATAATTGAGCAAGAGGAAAACGTAGTAGATACAGAGAGTCTTGAAAAAGAAGGTATTGAAGAGGTGGTTGAGGAGCCAGAAGTTTTATAAAAGGATTATATTATGAGAGATATTAATAAATTAAAAGATTTTGACGCACTAAAAATTTATTTAGCATCAACTGAGAATATTTTGGATTGGTCTTATGGTGAGGTCACTAAACCAGAGACTATAAATTATAGAACCTTCAAGTCAGAAAGGGACGGTCTTTTTGATGAAAGAATATTTGGACCCGCAAAAAATTATGAATGTTACTGCGGAAAATATAAGGGTATAAGATACAAAGGTGTTATCTGTGACAAGTGTGGTGTTGAAGTTACTCATAACAGAGTTAGAAGAGAAAGAATGGGTCATATTAAACTTGCCTCACCTGTTGCACACGTTTGGTTTTTTAAAGGCATTCCTTCAAACATGGCCTTGTTGCTTGACCTTACTCCTAGAAATGTTGATTCTGTAGTTTATTTTGCCTCATTTATCGTAACGGAAATTGACGAGAAAAACAAAACTAAAGCTATTTCTCAAATTGGAAGAGATTTAGAAATGACCAAAGCCTCTTTACAAAAAGAGTTGGAAGATGAGGTAAAGGTTTTGAATAAAGAAATTGAGAATTTATCCAAAATAAAAGATGAGATGAAATCAAAAGAAGAGGAGTTGAAGATTAGACAACAAATCCAAAAACTAACCTCCGCATATGATAAGAAAGTTGACGAGCAGGAAAAGAAATTCAAACTTATTCAGAAAAAAATTGAGAGTGTGCAGATAAATTCAGTAGTTTCTGAAAACGAATACATTACATTAATTTCTTATTTAGATAAATTTTGTAAACTTGAAATTGGCGCCGACGCCTTAAAAGTAATTTTAGATAAACTTGACTTGAATGTTTTATCCGAGCAATTAAGAGAGCAGTTGAAAAAAGCTAAAGGTCAGAGAGCTCAAAAAATTGCTAAAAGACTTGTTGTCGTTGAAAGGTTTAGAAGATCCGGTGTCGCACCCGGAAGAATGATTATGGAAGTTATTCCGGTAATTCCTCCGGATTTAAGACCGATGGTTCAGCTTGATGGTGGGAGATTTGCTACATCAGACTTAAACGACCTGTATAGAAGACTTATAAATAGAAACAATAGGTTAAAAAGACTTTTGGATCTAGGTGCTCCTGAAATAATTGTTAGAAATGAAAAAAGAATGCTTCAGGAATCTGTGGATGCACTTTTCGATTCTTCGAAAAAGAAAAAGAAAGCAAGAACTAATACCCGTGGAAAAGAATTAAGGTCTCTTGCCGATATGATAAAGGGTAAGCAAGGTATTTTTAGGTTGAATTTGCTTGGAAAAAGAGTCGATTACTCCGGAAGAGGGGTTATCATAAATGGTCCTGATTTGAAACTTAATGAATGTGGTATTCCAAAGGAAATGGCTCTTGAATTATTTAAGCCTATGGTTTTAAGAGAAATACTTGGAAGAGGTTACGCACCTAATGTTAAAAGTGCCAAATTCTATTTAGATACAAGAGTTCCTGAAGTATGGGACATCTTAGAAGAAGTCGTTGACGGCCACCCAGTTTTATTAAACAGAGCTCCAACTTTGTGGAGATTAGGTATTCAGGCTTTCTATCCAAAATTAGTAGAAGGTAACGCCATTAAGTTACATTTATGTGTTTGTAAAGGTTACAATGCAGACTTTGACGGAGACCAGATGGCAGTACACGTTCCTTTAACAGATGAAGCGATTGAAGAAGCTAAAACTGTTTTAATTTCAACAAATAACCTTTTAAATCCTTCAAGTGGGTCTCCTATATCAATTCCTTCAAACATAATGTTATTTGGGGTTTACTACATAACATCTATTGACGAGAATCTTCCTGTTTTAAATAAAGTATTTTCCGGAGAAACTGAATTAATGTATGCCATGGAGGTTAAAAAAGAAGCTGATTTACGACAGTTAACAAAAGTAAGAGTTGGTAATGAGATAAAAGAAACGACCATCGGAAGGATTATTTTTAACAAATCTTTACCGGAAGGATACGATTACATTAACGAGCCTATGGATAAAAAGAGAGTTACAAATTTGTTAACCAAGGTTTTGAAAGAAGAATCTAATGAAGTTGCCGTAAAGCTTATTGATGATATTAAAAATATTGGTTTGAAATATGGAACTATTTGTGGTCAATCGGTTTCTTTAGCTGATATTGAGATACCGGCTGAAAGAGAGAAAATGATTGATGAGGGTAAGAAATTAGTCATGGGTGTAGATGGTTATTTTGCCAGAGGTTTAATCACGAAATCAGAAGTTAGAAAGCAAAAAGAAGATATTTGGAATAAAATAATTGCCGATCTTGATAATGCTGTATGGGATAATTTAAAAGAAGATAATCCTGTGAAAATATTAGTTAGATCAGGCTCTACTAAAGCGTCTAGAGATCAGGTTAAGCAATTAGCTGGTATGAAGGGATTAATTTCAGACCCAACAGGAAAAATTGTTGAAATCCCAATTTTTGGTAATTTTAAAATAGGTCTTTCAGCTTTGGAATATTTTGTAGCTTCAAGAGGTGCTAGAAAGGGTTTGGTCGATAAGGGTTTGAAGACTGCAGATGCTGGTTATTTAACAAGAAGATTAGTTGATGTTAGCCAAGATGTTATTGTCAGGGAAGACGATTGTGGAACTACCGAAGGTAGAGAAATGGTTGTTGGAAGAGGGACATTACTTCAAACATTTGGAGATAGAGTTGTTGGAAGAGTTTTAGCAAAAGATGTGAAAGTTAAAAATAAAACAATTGTAAAGGCAGGAACTCTTTTGACAGATAGCGATATTGTCGAGATTGAAAAAGCTGGAGTTGAAAAAATTATTATTAGATCACCTATGCACTGTGAAACAAGAAGAGGAATCTGTGCTACATGTTATGGTTCAGATCTTATGACCGGAAAAATGGTTAGAGTTGGTAACGCAGTAGGAGTTGCGGCAGCTCAATCAATTGGTGAGCCCGGAACACAGCTTACAATGAAGACATTTCATTCAGGAGGTATTGTAGGAAAAGATATTACCCAGGGTTTGCCTAGAGTTGAAGAGCTTGTTGAAGCCAGAGCACCAAAATTTTTATCCATAATGAGTGAGGCTTCAGGTACAGCTAGGATTGAAAAAAATGGTGATGAAAGAAAGATAGTTGTTATCCCTTCTGACCCCGGAGAGCAGGTTGTTGAATATAATATTGATCCAGTAGAGGAGATTTTGATAAAAGATGGAGACACTGTAGGAAGAGGTCAAAAACTTACGACAGGTAATTTAAATCTTAGCGATCTTTACAGAACTGTTGGTGTTGATGAGACTAAAAGATATGTTATTGAGGAAGTCCAGGGAGTTTATGCTTCACAGGGAGTTACCATAAACGATAAACATTTAGAAGTAATTGTCAAACAAATGTTCAATCACGTTAGGATTGAAGATGCGGGAGATACCGAGTTTATGGTTGGGGAACTTACTACAAGAGCAAGCTTTGATGAGGAAATTGAAAGAGTGGTCGCCAGTGGTGGTACCCCGGCTACAGGAAAACTTGTTATGTTGGGAATAACCAAAGCAGCTTTACATACAGATAGCTGGATGGCAGCTGCTTCATTTATTCATACAAGCACCGTATTGACCGAGGCAAGCTGCTCTGGTAAGGTTGATTACTTGATGGGTCTAAAAGAAAATGTAATTATTGGAAGGTTAATTCCAACCGGAGAAAGAGCTAGAATAAATTAAAATGCCTACAATAAACCAATTATTAAGAAAAGGAAGAAAAACTAAGGTTAAAAAGGCCAGTACACCGGCTTTGAAAGAGGTATTTAACACAAAGAAAAAAACCATTTCAAAGCGTAACAGCCCTTTAAAAAGAGGGGTTGTTCTGTTAGTTAAAACACAGACTCCTAAAAAACCTAACTCAGCTTTGAGAAAAGTTGCGAGAGTAAGACTTTCTAATAAAAGAGAAGTAACCGCTTATATTCCTGGAGAAGGTCATAACCTTCAAGAACACTCTGTTGTTGTTGTAAAAGGTGGTAAGGTTCAAGATCTTCCTGGTATAAAATATGAAATAGTTCGAGGCACCGCAGATCTTGCTGGGGTTGAGAAAAGAAAAACATCAAGATCAATTTACGGTACAAGAAAAATTAAGGAGAAAAAAGCATGAGGGGGAAAAGAGCTAAAAAAAGAGCAGTAATGCCCGATCCAGTTTATAAATCAAAAGTCGTTTCAAGAACGATCAATATAGTTATGGATAGAGGTAAAAAAAGTATTGCAAGAAGTATAGTTTACGATTCTATAAAAAAACTTAGTGAAGATGAAAAAGAGGGTTTGAAAATGTTTGAGCAAGCGATAAGAAATGTAATGCCCCAGCAAGAAGTAAGATCCAAAAGAGTTGGTGGTGCTACATATCAAGTCCCAATGCCTTTAAAACACGATAGGGCAGAAGCCCTGGCAATAAGATGGGTTGTAGATGCTGCAAAATCCAAAAAGGGAAAACCAATGGTTGAGAGATTATATGAAGTTTTGAACGATTCCCATCAAAATATGGGTGATGCTATAAAGAAGAGGGATGACGTTCATAGGATGGCGGATGCAAACAGAGCCTTCGCTCATTTTGCGAGGTTTTAAAAATGGCTGACACTGCTGATAAAAAATATCCATTAGAAAAAATTAGAAATATTGGAATTATTGCCCATATTGATGCAGGTAAGACAACCACTACGGAAAGAATACTTTTTTATACCGGCAAATCCCATAAAATTGGTGACATTGATGAAGGAAATACTCAAATGGATTGGATGTCTCAGGAAAAAGAAAGAGGTATCACCATACAATCAGCCGCTACCACTTGTTTTTGGAAAGATCACAGAATAAATATTATTGATACTCCCGGTCACGTTGACTTTACTGCAGAGGTTGAGAGGTCTCTTAGAGTATTGGACGGAGGGGTAATAGTTCTTGATGGTTCACAGGGAGTTGAGCCTCAATCCGAAACAGTTTTCAGACAGGCTCAAAAATATGATGTACCTTTACTGTTTTTTGTAAATAAACTAGATAAGGTTGGCGGTGATTTTTTCATGTCCGTAGACTCTATTTCTGAAAAATTAACTAAAAAAGGTGTGGCAGTCCAAATTCCCATCGGATTAGAGGGCGGTTTTTATGCTGTTGTGGATTTAATTGAGATGAAGGCCTATAAATTTGATGGAGAGGGTGGCGAAGGGGTTGTTGAGTTTGAAGTTCCTGAGGATTTAATTGATGTTGCAAAAAAATATAGAGCAATTCTTGTAGAAAGAGTTGCCGAGTCCGATGATGCTTTAATTGAAAAATACTTAAATGGTAACGAACTTACTATTGATGAAATAAAAACAGGTTTAAGAAAAATGACCGTAGCTGCAGAGATTTACCCCATCTTTTGTGGTGCTTCCCTTTCAAATAAAGGTGTTCAGAAAGTTCTTGATGGAGTTATAGATTATCTTCCTTCTCCTAAAGATACACGTGACATTAACGGGATAGATGCAGATACTGGAGAAGAAATTTCATTAAAATCAGATGAAAACGGATCTTTGGCTGCACTTGCATTTAAGATCCAGACAGATCCTTATGTTGGAAGACTTGCTTATTTTAGAGTTTACTCTGGAAAAATTACTGCAGGTTCCTATGTTTACAATTCAACAAGTGGTAAAAAAGAGAGATTAGGACGAATTCTTTTAATGCATGCTAATCATAGAGAAGAGATTAAAGAAATGACAGCAGGAGAAATTGCTGCTGGAGTTGGACTTGATGCCACAACTGGAGACACACTTTGTTCAGAAGAACATAAAATACTTCTAGATAAGATAACTTTTGCAGAGCCTGTTATTGGAGTAGTTATTGAACCTAAGACCAAAGCAGATAGAGATAAAATGTCACAGGTAATTAAAAAATTCTTAGAAGAAGATCCAACTTTGCAAATAAAATCAAATATTGAAACGGGTCAAACACTTTTGTACGGGATGGGCGAGCTTCATTTAGATATTGTTGTTGATAGAATGAAAAGGGAATTTAATTTGGAAATTAATACTGGAAAACCACAGGTAGCTTACCGAGAAACAATAAGAAAAACTGTCGAGCAGGAAGGAAAATATATCAGACAATCGGGTGGTAGAGGTCAATATGGTCATGTTTATTTGAAAGTAGAACCTCTTGAAAGAGGAGAAGGCCTTAAATTTGTTGACAAGATCGTTGGTGGTGCAATTCCTAAAGAATACGTTCCTGCAGTTGAGAAAGGTGTTAAGGAAGCGGCTGAAAGTGGAGTTATTGCAGGGTATCCTTTTGTAGATTTTCAAGTTACCCTTTTTGATGGTTCTTTTCATGAGGTTGACTCTTCAGAAATGGCTTTTAAGATGGCTGCAATTGAGGCTATGAGAGCAGCTCAGGTCGCTGCTGACACATTTTTGCTAGAACCAATTATGAAGGTTGAGGTTATAACACCTGAAGAATTTATGGGAGATGTTATTGGTAATCTATCTTCGAAAAGAGGAAAAATTGAAAGTACGGAACAAAAAGGCAATGCAAGAATAATTTTAGGTAAAGTTCCTTTAGCAGAAATGTTTGGATATGCAACAGAATTAAGAGGAATGACCCAGGGTAGAGCCTCTTTTGTTATGGAGCCTAGCCACTATGAAGAGGTTCCTTCTAGTATTTCAGAGGGTTTGGCAAGAGAAAGTGTTAGGCATTGATTTTTTGTAACAACGCTAAAAGTATTGATTTTTTATGTTTAATTTGATTAACTATCACTTGCTTTAGTAAATGTTTAAAGCTTAGGGTAGCGTTGTTCCGGACGAAGGCGAGTGTTCTTCTTAATAATTAAGAACTTTCGCAAACGTACAGAATAACGCAACCTTAGAAAATTAAGTAATTTATTTACCGAAAGGAAAATTAAAATGACAGATTTCGTAAGAAATAAAGAACATTTAAATATCGGTACTATTGGTCATGTTGACCATGGTAAAACAACCTTAACATCGGCTATTACGAAAGTACTTGCTGATAAAGGTTTAGCTTCTTACAGGGACTTCAAAACTATCGACAATGCCCCTGAAGAAAAAGAAAGAGGTATAACAATTAATATCACTCATGTCGAATATGAGACAGAAAAAAGACACTATGCTCACATAGATGCCCCTGGTCATAAGGACTACATAAAAAATATGATCACCGGTGCTGCACAGATGGACGGAGCTATTTTGGTAGTTTCAGCACCAGATGGACCAATGCCTCAAACTAGAGAACATATTTTACTTGCAAGACAAGTTAACGTTCCTGCAATGGTCGTTTTCATGAACAAGTGTGATATGGTTCAAGATAAAGAAATTCTAGACCTTGTTGAACTTGAAGTAAGAGAATTGTTAAATAAATATGGATTTCCAGGAGATACAACTCCAATAATAAGAGGCTCTGCCTTGAAAGCTTTAGAGGGCGATGCAGAATACGCTAAGAAAATTGAGGAGCTAATGAACGCTGTTGATGAATTTATTCCAACACCTCAAAGAGATTTAGACAAACCTTTCTTAATGCCGGTAGAGGATGTCTTTACAATTTCTGGAAGAGGTACAGTTGTTACAGGAAGAATTGAAAGAGGAAAAGTAGAACTTAATGACGAAATAGAAATTGTTGGAATAAGAGAAACCAAAAAGACCATCGTAACTGGAATTGAGATGTTCAAAAAATCAATGAAAGAAGGTCAAGCTGGAGATAATGTAGGAATTTTGGTTAGAGGTATTGAAAGAACTGACGTTGAAAGAGGTCAAGTTCTTGCTAAACCAGGATCAGTCAAACCTCATACAGAATTTGATGCAGAGGTTTACGTTCTATCAAAAGAAGAGGGTGGAAGACATAAACCATTCTTTTCAGGATATAGACCACAATTTTACGTTAGAACTACAGACGTTACAGGAGAAACAAAACTTCCTGAAGGAGTTGAAATGGTACTTCCAGGAGATCATGTAAAAATGACAGTTAAGTTAATAACTCCAGTAGCATTAGAAGAAGGAATGAGATTTGCTATCAGAGAAGGTGGTAGTACAGTAGGTCACGGAGTAGTTAGCAAAATCATTGCATAATTAGAATTAGTTTTTGGAGGGCCCGCCTTCGGCGGGCCCCTCTATCTATATGGCTAAAGGTAAAACACAAAAAGATACAAAAATAAGAATTAAACTTAAATCTTACGATAGTAGGATAATTGATTTAAGCTGTTCTAAAATTGTTGATACAGCAATAAGAACAGGTGCTCAGATTGTGGGCCCAGTACCTTTGCCAACCAAAACAGAGAGATTTACAGTAATCAGAGGTCCGCATATTGATAAAAGATCAAGAGAGCAGTTTGAACTTAAAACTCATAAAAGAGTTATTGATGTTATGAATCCTACACCGTCCACAGTGGAGACATTGTCAAAATTGAGTTTACCAGCAGGGGTTGGAATTTCGATAAAGATGTAGTATTCTATCTTGTTTTTGATATATTGACTGGTTAGTTTAAAATTAATGCTAAAAAACAGGACATAAAAAATAGGTTTTAAAAAAAGGGTAACTTAGGTGGGCGCCCTTCGGGCGCTGATTTTTTTTAAATTTGAGACAAGAAAAAATGGAAAAAATTATTGGTAAAAAATTAAATATGGCTCAGGTTTTTGGAGATAATGGTTTAGTTACTCCAGTTACTGTTATTTCTTGTGAGTCAGATGTTAGTTTAGATCTTGAAAACAGATATGTTTCTGTAGTAGGAAAATCCAAAGGTAAGGGTTTTGCAGGAGTTATGAAAAAATGGGGTTTTCACGGCGGTCCTGCTACAAGAGGTCAAGGTATTAAAGCAAGAACCCCAGGTTCAATTGGTTCTCAGACTCCAGGAAGAGTTTTAAGAGGTAAACATATGGCAGGTAGATTAGGAAATGATAGAGTCACAATAAAAGGTTTGAAAATTGTTAAAGTAATTTCAGAATCTAAACAATTAATGGTTTCAGGTCCCGTACCAGGAGCTAGAAATTCAAAGATAGTGATAAATTTATTGGAAAGTAAGAAATAATTTTAAAAAATATATGAAGATAGATGTTTTAAATTTAAAAGGTGAAAAGTTAGAGCAAATAGAACTAAGAGATGATGTTTTTGGATTTGAATATAATCCCTTAGTTTTGTCTCAGTACGTTAGGGTTTACCAAACTAATCAAAGGCAAGGGACCTCTTCTACAAAAACTAGATCAGAAGTTTCAGGAGGAGGAGTTAAACCTAGAGCTCAAAAAGGTTCAGGTAGAGCAAGACAGGGCTCAACTAGAAGCCCAATTATTGTAGGTGGTGGTGTTGCTCATGGTCCAAAACCTAAAAACTATACATTAAATTTAAACAAAAACATGAAAAGAAATGCTTTAAAATCAGCTTTGTCTATGAGAATGAAAGAAGACAAGATAGTTATTATAGATGAAGTAAATATGGATAAACCCAAAACCAAAGATTTTTTTGAAGCCTTAAAAAAGATTAAAGTTTCAGGAAAGGCTTCTTTAGTTTGGATTGGAGATCACGAAAATTTTGTTAAAAGTGCAAGAAATATTCCGGAGATTAATTTGATAAATGTTAAAAGTTTAGGAGCATATGATGTAATGAAAACAAAAAATACTGTCTTTTTGAAAGAAGCTGTTTTAGCTCTTCAAGAAAGGTTTTCTAAATGAGACTTAGTAAATCAATATTAAAACCAATAATTACAGAAAAATCTTATGATCATGCTTCTTTAGGAAGGTATGTTTTTGAAGTGTCATTAAACTCCTCAAAGGGTTCAATAAGAAATGAAATCAAGGATCTTTATGGAGTCGATGTAACAGAGGTTAAGACCGCTATAATGCCTGGTAAATCTTCAAGAATCGGAAGAACAAGGTTGTTTTCAAAACCTGAGAGATGGAAGAAGGCTGTTGTAAAATTAAAAGAAGGTCAAAGTATAGATTTATTCCCAAAGGATA
>CAZGHA010000005.1:0-18112 GCA_964525475.1 uncultured Candidatus Saccharibacteria bacterium
TGGCAAGATGGTAAAGCTTACGAAAAAATCTCTCCGTGGTTTTATAAAGCATGGTACACAAAAAGCTACAGTGACGGAAGTACGTGTGATCACCCACACCCGTGGCTGAAAGAAAGCGAAATGGCGGATATATTGAATTCCTACGTTGTTTACACAAAGGGCTCTTCAAGTGAAAAAGGGCACATTACCCCAAGGTCCGACTGCTGGGGAGGAGATCCGTACTCTTTGGATGAAATGGCAGAAAAAGCAGATAAATACGGAAATAAATATACAAGTGTCAGCAGCGTAGATGTAACTGTAAGTAGCGGGGGATACACCTCAACAGTAACTTTTCAAACCAATAAAGGAAGTGTGTCTTTTGATGGACCTACACTAAAAACCGTCTTCAATTTAAGAGCGCCCGGATATTTAGCTATCAGAAGCAGAATTTACAATTTCAAAATCGAAAATTAAAAACTCGTTAACTTTCATTATCAAAATTAGAATCGAAGTATACAAAGTCATAACACAGACCGTGATATAATAAAACCAATGAGAAGGCCTCAATACCTTAACTCTTTAATAAAAAATCCTATAAACACTTCCTATGATGGAAAAGACCACGATGAGGAAGTCCTCTTGCTCGTAAGAAGAAGTCTTATTGCCACGTTTATGTGGGTTTTAAGCGGTTTAGCTTACTTCACAATCCCATTTTTTGTTATCCCGTATATTAGTAAAATGAGTTTTGAAGGAAATCCGGTTTTCAGCAGCATTTTTATATTTAGCCTAATATTCTTCTGGTATCTTTTCCTTTTTGGATATTTCTTAAGAGAGTTTTTAGACTGGTATTTTGAAGTATTTCTTATTACAAACAAAAAAATTATAGATATTGATAGAGGGGCCACAAACATATCAGAAACGCTATTAACTAACGTGCAAGATGTAACATCAGAAACACCCTCTGTGATAGGGCAATTTTTTAATATTGGATCAATTAAAATTCAAACGGCAGCAGAAACTAAAGAATTTGAATTCAGCATGGTGGACGATCCTTCTAAAGTAAGAGATTTTATATCTGACATGGTTGCTAAGAAAGGAAATGAAGAACATGGAATTAACTAATATTTTTGGGCAAATGTCATTAACAAAAATGGGGGTTTTGGGACTTGAAATATTTATGCTTTTTATGTCTGTTGTTTACTTTATATACGCAGTTATTTTATCAAGACGAGTGAGGATAATGAACCAAAACCTAAAAACTTCTTATGATAAAAGCTTTGTAAGACTATCAAAGATTCATATTCTAGCCTCAGTTGTTGCTGTAACAATGTTTGCTCTCTCACTTTTTTATTAAATATAAATGACTAAAAAACTATCTGCAAAAACGCAGGAACTAAACCCAAAGCTTCCTCAATTCAGCAGTTCTTTTTCAAAATGCGTCAACATAGAGCCTGACACACAGGACATTTTATTAAAAAAGGGCACTGTTTACTCTCTTTTTGAGATTTCCGGAGAATCTAATTTTGATACTGACTTTGTGACAAAAGTGGTAACCGACATTCTTCACAACACTTACTACGAATCAGATAACATATCGCCCATTCAATCGATGGAGAAAACCATTACAGAAATAAGAGAAAAAATACTCCAGCTTTCAAGTGATGCTTTAATATCAACGAAAAACGACGTAGCTTTCAACTTTGTATCCGCAGTATTGTGGGGAAATGTCCTTTACATAATAAGACTTGGGGAAATTGAAAATTACACAATGAGGGGTGGGGAAATAGTCCCTCTTGAGATGATATCAGAAGGAAATTTCTCGTCTTTTTCAAAAATTGTTAACGAAGATGATATTTTTATTTTTTGTACAAAATCTTTTTCACAAATATACCCTCCCGAGAGGCTCTTACAAACAAGCATTCCTGAAAGTAACCTTGATCAAAACCAAGCCTGTCTTCTATTTAAACTACTTTTGGATACAAAATTACCTCAAAATATCGAGATCGACCTTGGTTTAGGGGAAGCGGTGCAAAAAAGCCAACAGAGGGAATTTAAAAATACAGCCATCATTATACTAAAAAGGTTCGGGCTCACTCTTTTAAAAGTACAAAAAAAGATTTTAATCGCACTAACTCCTTTAGCAGAGCGTGTATCTCGTCTTATTGGAAAGATAATACCAAAAAGAAAAATGGTTCTTTTTACAAGAAAAATTGCCCAAACTACTGAAGGAAAAAATAAAAAAATCAGAGGGTGGGTGTTTTTAAGCTTAATTGCAGTATTAGCGGCTCTTTTAATCTTCTATATTTTTAAGTCCGCCGTTTTCAAGGATAAACCCCAAGAGAAAACTGAAACAACTATTGTGGAGGAACTTAAACCTGAAGAAGAAATAGTTGTGGAAGATAGGTCTAAAGACGAAGAATACAAGATTTTAAGGGTCAAACCCGAGGTTTTTTATGATATAAAAATTGCCGACGCGGAGGCTAATCCCAGCGACTTGCAGCTTGTGAAAGATAAATTAATAGTTGTAGATAAAGACACAGGAAAAATATTTAAATCAGACGCGGCGCTACCAAACTTTGCAAATGACACCAACATCTACAAAGGTATTAGGTCTCTTGCTCAAACAGAAGGCCTGCTATCGTTTTTGGACAACACTGGTTACAAAACCTATGATATTGAAAAATCAAGCATAAAAGATTCGTATGAGCTTGATCCAACAGAAATTGCCTATCCCTATGTGGGAAACATCTATTCAATATCAGGTGATATTTTAAATAGATATTCAGTAAAAAACGGCTCGCTTGAAAAAGAGACTTGGGGTCAAAACCAGGATTTCCAAAATGCTAACTCAATTGCAATTGCTTATAGTATCTATGTTTTAAAAGAAAATGGGGAAATGGTTAGTTATTCGGGTGGGGCCAAAACTGATTTTACAGTTACCGGACTTGATAAGCCTTTTGCAAACCCGGTAAAAGTGGTAACAGATATTGATTTTTCTAATATATACGTTGCTGATAAAGGAAATAACAGAGTAGTTGTCATTGATAAAGATGGGGCATTGATTGAACAATATAAAAATGATGATGACTCTTTGTGGAAAGACATAAAAGGAATATCCGTTTCTTCTGATGAGAAAACGATCTTTATTCTTGATTCCAACAAGATTTTTAAACTTCAAATTGAAGAGTAGCTTAACTTATTTCTTTTTTCTGATAGAATATCAAAGATATTGACCGCAAAGGTTTTTGTAAGTAAAATACCAATGCCCTAAAGGAATATATGCAACTACAAGCTAAAAAGAGAGAAACTCTTGGAAAGAAAAATAAATACATAAGGAGAGGCGGAGAAATTCCTGCTGTTGTCTTTGGTAAGGGTATGGAGTCGGTTAATCTGACTGTTGATTACAACACTTTTGATAAAGCATTCAAACAAGCTGGTGAAACCGACCTTATAGATATTGTTACTGAAAAAGAAAAGTATAAGGTTCTTGTTAAAGACGTGCAGTACAATCCGGTAACAAGCAGAATCTCACACGCATCTTTTTATAAACCTGACTTAACAATTAAAACAGAAGCTCAGGTCCCTGTAGAAATTATTGGAGAAGAAGATAACGAATTAATAAAATCCGGGGCAGCGTTAGCGTTGCAACTTATTCAAGAAGTAACCGTAGAGGCTTTACCTGAAGACATTCCTCACAGCTTTACAATTGATGTGTCGGATCTTACTGAGATAGGACAAGGATTTTCTATTTCACAACTTGATTACGACAGAGAAAAAGTTTCTATTCCAGATATTGATCCTGAGGAAATGGTTGTAAGAATAGATGAAATTGTAGTTCAAGAAGAAGAGCCTGAGGTAGCACCGGTGTCTGAAGAAGAAGCAATTGCAGGTCTAGAGGCTACAGCAGAAAAACCAGCTACTGAAGAAGAGGAAAAAGCTGAGGAAAAGGAAAAAAAGTAAGGGCTCAGCCCTGAAATTTTAACCCAACTTCTGCCTGTTAAATTATAGACAAAGTTTAGCCCCCTACACTTCAGGCCAATTAGAGGATACTAACAAATCGCTTTCCCCATCTAGTTTAGAAATATTTTCCCAAATTGATTCAGTGACAAAAGGCATAAATGGATGCAAAATCCTCAAACTCAAAACGTAAACATGTCTTAAAACAGCCAGAGAGTTCTTTTTCTCATCCCCAGTTAAACCTTTTACATATTCGATATACTTATCGGCTATTTCATGCCACATAAATTGATATATGAAATCAGAAGCGTCTGAAAATCTAAATCTCTCTAAACTTAGATTTACTTTTGAAATCAATTTTTTAAGGTTTTCTAACAACTCATTATCTACAGAGCTCAAAGAATTATGGTCGATTTTGCTGTAATCAAAAACTGTACCTTCTTCAAAATCTCCCATCATCATAAGCATAAACCTAGCCATATTCCAAAGTTTATTTGCAAAATTTCTATAAGCAACAACCTTGTCTTTTGGAAATGCAAAATCTTTTCCGTTGGCGGTACCACTTATCAAACCCATTCTTAAAGCATCGGCCCCGTACTCTTCAATATAATCAAGAGGGTCTATAACATTACCAAGTGATTTACTCATTTTTTTGCCGTCCAAGGCCCTAACTAAACCATGAAGATAAACATCTTTAAAAGGAGGCTTTCCTGTCAGATATATCCCAAACATTATCATTCTGGAAACCCAAAATCTTATAATTTCCCAACCTGTCTCCATTACAGAAGTAGGATAAAAATATTTAAAATCCTCGGAGTCCGGGTATCTTAAAGTGGCTAAGGGCCAATGACCTGAGGAGAACCAAGTGTCAAAAGTATCCGTTTCTTGGAGTATTTTTTTAGACTCAGTCCCAGACTCACTTCCAGACTCTGTGGCCGACTCGATCAAGAATTTAGCATCCTTTGGAGCAATAAGATTTTGCAAACCTTCTTTAATCTCCTCAAAAGAATATTTTTTCAATAAGTCTTCCACACGCCCCGAGATTCTTTCCCCGCCCCGGGCGATAAACGTAACTTGGAGGTTGGGGTTTTCGTCAACGTCATACCAAATTGGGATCCTAATACCCCAAACAATTTGCCTAGAAATTGGCCAATCCCTCATCTCTTCCATCCATTTTGTATATGTAATTTGACGCCACTTGGGATAGATTTTTACATCACCACTTAATACAGCGTCTAATGCAGGCTTTTTCAAGGTATCAACTTTGATAAACCAATTAGGAAGAACCGTAGGCTCTATTTCATGACCGCCCTTGTAACAAACGGTCACCGAGTTAGCATAATTTGTATCAATTTTTTCTATCAATCCCATCTCTTGAAGGTCTTTTACAACCTCTTCGCGCGCCACAGAAACATCCATTCCAGCATACTTACCGGTATTTTCAGACATCTTTCCGTCAAAACCTATCACACTAACCACAGGAAGCCCGTGCTTCAAACCAATTTCGTAGTCATTTTTATCGTGAGCAGGAGTAATTTTTAAAACACCAGTACCAAAAGTCATATCAACGTATTTATCACCGATTACCGGAATAGAAAATTTCCCTAATGGGTCTTCATATTCAATTTCCTTTCCAATGTATTGCTGATATCTTTTGTCATCAGGGTTTACTGCCAAAGCCACATCTCCAAATTTGGTCTCTGGCCTTGTTGTTGCAACAACTAACGGGCCATATTTTATGTAGTACAAACTACTTATTTTATCTTTGTGTTTAATTTCAAGATCGGCAAAAGTAGTACCACATTTTGGGCAAAAATTAACAATATAATTATCGCGATAGACCAAACCTTCCGATAACATTTTTTGAAAAGTGGAGGTTACTGTTTTAACAACACTGTCATCTAAAGTGTAAGTATAACGAGACCAATCCAACCCCGGCCCCATTCTTTTCATTTGATTTTGAATCACATCTTTGTTTTTTTCAACAAATTTCCAAATTTCTTTGTACAAAGTTTCTCTATCAAAATCAAATCGTGATTTGCCTTTTTCTTTTAAAGATTTTTCAAAAACTACCTGAGTTTCAAAACCTGCATGGTCTGTACCAGGAAGCCAAAGGGTAGAGTAACCTGACATCTTTTTCCAGCGAATTAGAATATCTTCAATTGCCAACATTAAAACGTGGCCAGTGTGTAGTTTTCCATTTGCATTAGGTGGGGGAAGAACAATTGTAAAAGGCCTTTTTTTAGGTTCTACTTTACCCTTAAACACACCCGAATCTTCCCATTTTTTCTGGATTTCCGGCTCTTGAATTTTATGATCGTATTTCTTTTCCACGAAGATAAGATATCAAATATACACTGCTATTACAATAAAAAGGTGGCACTGTTTTTGATTGTGATAAAATCAATACATGAGATATTCACGTATTATAGGAAAAACAAAAAAAGATGCGCCAAAAGATGAAGAAAGCAGAAGTGCACAACTTTTACTTAGAGGGGGCTTTATTCATAAAGAAATAGCCGGTGTTTATACTTACTTACCTTTAGGTTTAAGAGTTTTAAATAAAATAATTCAAATAATAAGAGAAGAAATGGAAGCAATAGACGGACAAGAGATGTCCTTAACAGCGCTCCAAAACCCAGAAGTATGGAAAAAGACTGGAAGATACAGCGACGACGTCGTAGACATTTGGTTTAAAACAAAATTTAAAAACGATACTGAAACGTGTTTGGCAATAACTCATGAGGAACCTTTGACAAATCTAATGATCCAGCAAATAGACTCGTACAAGGATTTACCTTTGTATGCTTTTCAATTTCAAACTAAATTTAGAAACGAAGTAAGAGCTAAGGGTGGGCTTTTGAGAGTCAGAGAATTTTTAATGAAAGATCTTTACTCTTTTGATAAAACTAGAGAAGACCATGAAAAATATTATGAAAGAGCAAAACAAGCCTACATTAAGATTTGGCAAAGGCTTGGAATAGGTGATGAGACGTACGTTACTTTTGCAAGCGGTGGTAGTTTTAGTAAATTCAGTCATGAATTCCAAACTGTGTGCGAGTCTGGTGAAGACACTATTTATATAGATAAAAAGAAAAAAATCGCCATAAACAAAGAGGTTTTAAATGACGAGGTCTTAAAAGAGTTAGATATTGATAAAAATGATTTGGAAGAAGTAAGAGCTATTGAAGTAGGGAACATATTTCCTTTGGGAACTAAATTTTCAGATGCTTTAGGTTTGTATTATACGAATGAAAACGGCGAAAAAAAGCCAGTTGTGATGGGAAGTTACGGAATTGGACCGGGAAGAGTCTTAGCTACGATTGTAGAGCTTAAAAACGATGAAAAAGGAATAGTGTGGCCCGAAAATATTGCTCCTTATAAAGTAATGCTTGTAGGGCTTAACTTGGAAGATGAAAAGGTTAAATTAAAAGCAGAAACACTTTATGAAAAGTTAGTTTCTTTGGGAGTAGAAGTTTTATATGATGACAGAGTAGATGTCACTGCAGGACAAAAATTTGCTGACTGCGACCTCTTAGGCATTCCCTATAGATTAGTGGTTTCTCTAAAAACAGGGGATGATATTGAGGTCAAAAAAAGAAGTGAAAAAGAGACAAAACTGCTTTCTGAAGAAAAAACGCTGGCTAGCCTAAATTGAAGAAATTCTAGCTACATTAAATTTGAGTGTTAATCAAACCTAATCCATAATCCCAAGAGACGGGTCTGGTTGAATATCTTTAAATTTATTTAAGTTATTTTCAAAATTTTCACTTTGTGATTTATTATATTTTTCACTTATATACATAAAGTAAGCCGCACCCGCAATATAAGAGCCTTCTCGCTCGCTATGCTCGCTGCGCTTCCTCGTGTATTGCTCGTTTGCGTACATAAAGTACGCGGCACTCGCAATATAGACTGCGTTGTCAGAACAAAGTCTTAGGGGCGGGGCGTAGAATTTCACACTTATCTTGTTACACTCACTCTCCAAGGTATTTCTTAAATGCTGGTTTGCGGACACCCCGCCCCCCAGCAACAGTGATTTAACCCCATATTTTTTTACCGCTCTTAAAGTTTTTCTATTCAAAACATCGACAACAGCATCTTCAAATTCTCTAGCAACAACTTCAACAGGAAGGTTTTCTTTTTCTATCAATCTTCTGGTAGCAGTCTTTAAACCTGAAAAAGAAAAATCAAAATTATCTTGGTCAACCATCGGTCTTGGCAATTTTCCTTTTATGGTATTAATTTTGCACTCCTGAGCTTTTTTAGAAAGAAGAGCACCCCCCAAGTACTGTGACAATCCTAACAATCTTGCAACCTTATCATAAGCCTCACCAACAGCATCATCCGTAGTTCCTCCAATATATTCAAAGTCTCCATGACCTTTCATCAATACCAGATCGGTGTGACCTCCGCTCACAAGAAGAACTATCGCGGGAAATTCAATTTCTTTATCATTTTTTTCATCCTTTGCACCACTCTCTTCTTTTATAAAGTTTCCATAAATATGTCCAACTAAATGATTTACAGGAATAAGAGGTTTGTTTAAAAACAAAGCAAGAGCTTTGGCCGCCTCAACTCCTACTATTAAAGATCCAATCAATCCCGGACCGACAGTCACAGCAACAGCATCAATATCTTTATAACAGGAACGTATATCATCATAGTTTTTTAAATCTCTGTATTTTTCAAAACACTCAGAAATAACAGGGGTCATTGCTTCAACCTGCTTCCTTGCTGCTATTTCAGGTACAATCCCACCAGTTTTTTCATGAAATTCTTTTGAAGAAGAAACCACACTGCATATTTCTTTTACACCATCCTCAACAATGGAAGCGGCGGTTTCATCACAGGATGTCTCAATACCAAATATAATCACAATGGAAATATACCAGCAAATAAAGTGTGTTCAATATTTTTTATTTATCTCTGGATTCCGGATAAGGTTTGTTTGCAAGCTGCTAAAGCTACTTCAGAAGTCTGGTCTCCCGAAATAACTGCGTTTACGGCAGCTCTTAACGCCTCAACTTCAGCAGAATTACCTGACCTAGCTGAGAAAAAGTTGCTTTTAGCATAAGGGGCTGTATCTAGCACCGGTCTTACAAATTGAGACGAAGCACTTTGTCCAGCTTGAGATGCCAAACTTACCGAAGCGAAAGGAGCACCATAAGGTCTGTATTTGGAAGCCTCGTTAAATAAAGCTAACTGCTGATCATCTTGGGATAGGTAATTAATAAACTTCCATGCAGCTTTAGAGTTTGAACTTGATTTAGGAACAACATACATCCAAAAACTTCCCCAAGATACAGGATTCTCTGCAACAGCTTGAGGAACGGGAGCAACACCTACATTCATTCCTGGATTAGCTTTTACTATGTCCAATAAGTTCCATGTTGGAACAAATATCATTGATACTTTTCCTGCAGAAAATGATTTAGATGCTTCAGGAAAAGAGACGTCCCAAACACCATCTGATTTCAAAAATAGAGTATAAAAAGATAAGGCATCCTGGGCTGACTTACTGTCTATTGAAGAAGGAATTGAAACGCCAGCTTGGGCAAACATTAAACCCACTATATCTGAAAAGAAATCAATGTTATCAGCGGCTCCGATAGCGGCACCAGCTCTCACTAAACCTGCCTCATCTCTTTTTGTTAAAGCTAAAGCAATTCTTCTAAATTCTTCCCATGCAGTGGGAGGGGATTTTTGATCTATCTCATCAAAATGATCTTTATTGTAAACAAGAACTAAACCATCATGATGAGCAGGAATACCGTAGACCTGACCTTCTATGACCGCACTCTCTGTAGCAACCGGATAAAACTTAGTAGAATAGTCCTGAGCTGTTATCACATCTGTCGGAGCTGGTTGTAAATAATCTTTGATAAAAGGAACCCAGCTATTGTGTACTAAAACAATATCCGGTAAATCTCCTTGTTTTAATCTTGTGAAAACACTGTTTTTATAATCGTTAACTTTGTTTACAGATCTGTCTTCATAATTTACGGTAATAAGACTCTCTTGTGTTTGATAACTCTTAAGAGCAACGTCCATAATATCGGGTGTTTCCCAAAGACCCCACATAGTCAAGGTAGTAGGGGCGGTTATTTTTCCTCCTCCGGTAGACCCTGCTCCGAAATATTTTCCAACAACAGGTATATCTGCAAGAGTACACGCAGTAAGAAAAAGAGGAATTAGTAACAATAATATGGCAGTAAGAATTTTATTTTTCATCTTTATTATTATATATATGTATAGATAAAAATCCAATACTATTGTAAACCTAGACCAAAAATTATCCAAAATAACAACAATGTTTGATGAATAGTAAAAGGGTAGTGATCAAAACTGCTAAGTAATATAATTTGCAGAACAGATATTAAAAAAACATGAAAATAACTTGAATTTAAAAGTCTTCTTAAAGAACACCACATAAAACCAAGAAATAATAAAAAAGCAAAAACCCCGGCCTCAGTAAAAATTAACAAGAAAATGTTGTGCACAGGCTGTAAAAACCTTATATCAGAAGAATCAAAATTGTAGCTATCAATTAAAACAGTAAGGTTATTAAGTCCCACCCCAAAAGCAAAATAGTCTTTTATTATTCTGTAAGAAGCTGCAGTGAAATTCACCCTTCTTACTATGCTTAAATTATCAGATATACTTAAAAACTTTAAAAAAGGAAGGGATAAAGATAAGAAAAATACAGCTAAAACGAAATACACTGCAATGCTTTTTCTTTCTTTTATCTTTTTTGGATCTCTTATAAAAAACAAATGAAAAATAATACCGATTGCAAAAACTAACCACGATATATAACCGAATGTAAAAAACAATGCGACCACACCCGACAAAAATACCAGTAGATAAAATTTTCTTTTTTTCAAAAAGGAAAACAACCAGACGAGTGTTATTGCCAGATAACCTCCAAAAATATTGGGGTGTCTAAAAAGTCCGTAAGAAGGGACCACTACTTTTCCAAAAAAATATTCTTTCGGGACACCGAAGACAGCAGCGGAGTAGGGTTGTTCTCCTAAAATAAGATAATTATTAAAAACCGAACCCTTGTTAATAAACTGAGCAATTCCTAAAATACTTAATAAAAATACTGACACTGATACTAAATCAACTATTTTAAAGAAATTGTCCTCAACAGGTATTTCTATAAGTGTATATATAAACAAAGAAAAATATAAAATAATTCTAATCCATGCATATATGGATGGAACAAATCTACTTGCCACTAATGTTGATATAAAAAGGGAAAAAACAAACAGGGTAGAGAATTGCACTTCTCTTTTTTCAAAAATATCCTTTTTAATCTTGAATAGGGAGTTTAGACCACCGCTTAAAACCCAAAATAAAATTATTAAAACTGAAATAATATCCTGAATAAAAACAGTTGGTACTAGGTAGTCAACTAATATACCACCAACATAAGACCCTATTGCTTCAAAGTGCTTACCCAAATTTAAGGGTATTAAAAGAATCAACAGAAAATACAGTGATTTTGAAATTCCCAATAGTTTTTCTTTTATATTCATTAGAAACTAAGGGGCAGAATATTTAACAACACTTCTCTTTATAAAATTATTATATCTTATTTATTAGTTTTTATGTTATTAGATATTTATCCACAAATCTTAACAATTAATACTTTGTATATAATATAAGAGGTAGTCATAGAAGAGAGTGTGTATAAGTTGATAACTTTTTATTTGCCTTTTTGATAGAATATTGTCGGTTAGCTTTGTGTGGATTACTTTTTTTAGCTTTGTATCCGCCTTTTGAAAGTTTTTGTGGTTTATTTGTTTTGTTTCAGTAGTTTATTGATGTTGATAACCCTGCAAAGTTTGTGGATTTCTTTGTGGATAAACTGACTTATTTATCCACATGTTTCTTTCGAGTTTTTATTTTCCACATTGTTTGTTGTTTATCAACCGTTAAAAATTATCTGTTTAACATTCACCACATCTTGGGTGATTTTACCTGTCTCTGCAACCTCTCCTTGGATTTTGCTAACACCGTGCATAACTGTGGTGTGATCTCGGCCTCCTAAAAACTCTCCTATAGACATAAAAGGCATGTCAGTAATTTCTTTCATTAGATACATTGCAACTTGTCTAGGTAAAACCAGCTCTCTGTTTCTTCTTTTTCCTTTTATATCTTGCATTTTTACTGAGTAGTAAAGACATACCGCTTTTAAAATTTCATTAACATTTACATTTTTAACAACCTTATCTTTTACTGTAGCCCCGAGCGCCCGTGCCGCCGTATCTACTGTCAATTCTGTTCCGGTCGCCTTGGCGTACGTGATAGCTTGAATATAGGCCCCTTCCAGTTCTCTAATATTAGAGTCAACTCTTTCAGCGATAAAATTAAGAACTTCGTTCGATATTTTTTCTTTTTCAAAATCTCTTTTTGATCTTAGTATTGCCACTCTCATTTCTACATCCGGGTTTTGAATATCAGCAACAATCCCGCTGCTAAACCTTGAAGTAATTCTGTCTTCAAGACTATTAAAATCTTTTGGGGGTCGATCGGATGTAATTACAATTTGTTTTCCAGCCATGTACAACGCGTTGAAGGTATGAAAGAACTCTTCCTGAGTAGATTCTCTTCCAATAATAAATTGAACGTCGTCAATTAAAAGAACGTCAGCTTTTCTAAATTTTTCTCTAAATTGGTTAGCGGTGTATTTCCCTCTTGCCTTACCGCTTTGTATGGTTTCAATAAGCTCGTTTGTAAAGGTTTCTCCTGTTGTATAAACAACTCTCATTCCGGGCTTTGTTTCAATTATTTTGTTTCCGATAGCTTGGATTAAATGTGTTTTTCCTAAACCTACCTTAGAATAAATAAAAACTGGGTTGTAAAGCTCTCCAGGTTTTTCTGATATTGCTGTGGCTATTGCGTATGCCAGATTATTGTTCTTACCTAAAATAAAAGTGTCAAAAGAAAATTTTGGATTAAGGTTAGATTTTATTCTTTTCTCTTCGTTCATAGTTTCAAAAGATTTTTGTTGTGAAAAAAGAGGACCTAACTCGTCTTTATTTTCCTTTTTGTCTTTGTTTTTAGTTACTGAAAATTTAATTTCTACTTCGTCCCCACCGATATTTTTTACGGCCGTGCTTATATTATTTGAGTATTTTGTTTCTAAATTTTTCTTAACGAAGTTGTCTTCGCAAAAAACTTCCAGAGTGTTTTTATCAAAAGAAACTCCTTTGGTTCTGGATATCATTGTCTTATAGACCATAGGAGATATTTCTATTTCAACCTGTCCTAAAACAGCTTTCCAAAATTCTTTTGGATCATTAATTAATGCTTGGTTCATAAATTTTACTAATTTTTATTTACAGTATGTTTAATTTTCTAACGCTCTTATTCAGGGAAACTTCGCCGCCCAATGTGCGGTTGGCAGTAGGGTATAAGTTACACAGGTTATCCACAATTATCAAGCAATGTGGATTATAAAGATAGGGGGTCTAAGGGTTACCTCGTTGCTTTTTGTCTTCTAAAGCACCTTTTATGGACTCTGCAAGATACTCTTCATAATATTTATCTATGTTTCCCGGGTATGCAGTAAAGTCTATGGAGAATTCTTTAACCTTATCTCCAAAAAATGATTTCCTTGTTTTTATATCCCATATCACAAAAACATCTACCTTTGCTTTGTTTGCGGCACGGACGCCGGGGATTGATCCTTCAAAAGATATTGTGTTTTTTGCACCCTCCTTTAGTTTTTTAAGGGCTTTTTTGTAAATTTTATGAAGCTGTTCTTTAGTGTTTTCGTTGAAAACCACCACATCAAAAATTCCATCTATCTCAAGTTTTTCGGATAGCTTGTCTACAATGGGTTTTGGAAAATTGGAAATAAGCGCTGTTTTATAACCGTGGTCTTCTTTTAATTCTGCAAAAAGCTCCCAAAAACCTTCTGTAGGTTCTATATCAAAATCCTTGGCATTTAAAACTTCTACAAACGCATTTGTGGTTTTTTCTATTAAATCCTTAACCTTAAATTTTCCCTTTTCAATTTCATTTGCATACAAAATTGATTCCCAAATGGTTCTAAACGAGTATCCCGGAATACAATAAGGTGTGGGGTCGATGTAACCAAGAAAAACCTCATTCATAACTTGTTGAAAAACTTGAATTTTAACGTCATTTAAACCCGTAACCACGGCTTCATCAAGACTAAATATTACTGCTTTTTTTCCTTCAAATAATTTTTTATACATAATTACCAGTCGTTGGGAAGCCTTTTTCCTCTTACAGTTAAGTAAAATATATACACCACCGTCAGTGGTCCTAAAAGCCAGTTTACAGGAAACCAATACCACTCATCTATCTTTTTCGTTGATATAAAAACGGCGTATATAAAACCTAAAATTAAGTAAATAATTAAAATCACTTTATAAACTTCCATGAATTTATTTTATATCGTATCTCAAACTAATTCCACATATATTTGTTAGTTTGATATTTGTGTGTCGCTATTTTCGTCAAAGAATGTTTTTAAAATAAGAGAGGCCGCTAGATGGTCGTTGGTAGCACGTCTCTTCTTTGGCACATCAAGGGATATTGCTTCTTCCAAAGATCTTTTAGATGTTCCAAATTCATTTTGAAAAATGACCGGTCTTTTAGTTACAGTTTTTAAATTATTAGCAAATCTTCTTACTAAAAGGGATTCTTTGGTTTCTTTGTTATCAGCAGTTAACGGTATTCCAATAACAATATTTCCAATTTTATTTTCAATCACAACTTTATTTATTTCGAATAGTGCGTCCCGCGCTGTTTTATTGGATATTATTTTTAATGGAGCAGTGAGACCGTTGTTACCAATAGCGAGCCCTATATTTGTTTCTCCAAAATCTACTCCCAAATAGTTCGGTAGTTCTGTGTTTTTATCTATCTTCACAAAGCCTCTCCTTTATACATTTTATTTATTACCACCTCTATTTTGTCTATATTTTTAGGTACTTTGGAAAAGAACGGTACTACAGGAGAGATATTGAATTCATAGGATTCTACATTTTTTAAACCATCTATCACTTGTCTTGCTTCTTCGTTAGTTTTTCCCTTTAAGTTCTCTTTTACATCTTCTTCTTTGATGTCAGGAATGATGATAGAACTGAGTGTTACCTGAATATCTGCTTCCGTTGATGTAAGAACACTGTTTGCAGACTGACCTAGTATATTAACTGTGATTTTCTTATCTTTGTCTGGCATGTAGTGACCCTCTGGTATCACACCTTTAAAGTAATCGTTTATAAAATTATTTAAATCAATTTCGTTATAAACTAGAGCCTCTCCCCCTGCAGTTTGTGTTAATGAGATTTTATCTTTTTCGTCGTCCACTTTAGCACTAAAACTTTCAGATGAAACAGATGTTTTAACCGATCCTGAAATAAGTTTTTGAGATAATCCTAGTTTACCTTCAATACTTTCCTCTGCTTTTTGAATGGATTTTGTTCTTAATTCCTGAGAAAGACTATCCATATCTTCCTGGGTGACAATCTTTATTTCTTTACTGCTCCCTCCTGATATTTTATCCTTGTTTTTCCCTTCTATTTCGCTTTTTTCGTAGTCATCTATTTCAAAAGATTTTCCGTCATCGAGGTTATAATCATCGCCAATATCCCTTGCGACAATTTTTGCTTTAGCCTCGCCCGGATTTAAAAGGCTTGCAGGGTCTAATGGGTCTTGCGGGGTACTTTCCGGAATCTCCACATCTTCATCAAGTAAATAAACAAGGTCTGTTGCCTTGCCTCCATAGATTAGTTTATCTCCCTTTTCAAGTTCTATTTTCGAAGAAGTTTTGTTGTAAAAAGTTATTTCTCCCTTTGCCTTTTCACCAACGGTTTTTGTTCCAGTGGTGTCCTTTTCAGCTGTTTCCTGGACACTAGTGGAAAGAGTTGTTCCACGAAGGGTCATTTCCTCAACGCTGGTTGAGGCATCAGCCTTAACTTTTATAGTAATGCTTCGAGTGTAGGGTTGGGCTCCTACAGTAATTGTTGCTTTAGCTCTAGGCGCTGTGTTTCCGTAGTAAACAAAAGCTCCCACTAAAGACGCAAGAATTAAAATTATAAATATTATGCTTTTTTTAGCACCACTGATGCTCGGTGTTCTAATTTTGAAAAACGGAATACTTATTTTTGGTAAAGAGAGTAGTTTCTTTTTTTCGTAACTATCTGTTTCTCCAAAATCTTCGGGAATTCTCTCAATTTCTTTTCCTGAAAGGATATCTATTAAAACATTTCCGAATTCATCATCAGTTATAAAATCCACGCTTTTTTCCATTTTATCTGCCTGTTGTTGTATTAATTTCAGATTTATGATGTTTTCAAACAAAACAGATTCTTCCGGAATTGTTAACTCAATATTTAGGTCGCTCGTTTCCTTAATTTTATTTATGACTGAAAGAGCATTGTCTGTTTGTTCAAGTTCTATTTTTATCATTTATTCTCCTATAATTTCTCTGTAAATAATTGAGGTTGATGCTAAATAAACCCAGTCCGTGGTCAGTTCCTGATCAGTTGAGTTGATGATGTTGCCGTTGTCCAAAAAAGATATTTTATTGAAAACAGGCGCGTCTTTGAAAGGAACGGTTTTGGTCCAATCACTGTCTTTAAGTGCTTGAGTTATGTCTTGTATATCTGTCCCACATCCCGAAATATATA
The DNA here is from genome assembly GCA_964525475.1 of uncultured Candidatus Saccharibacteria bacterium. Classification (GTDB taxonomy): domain Bacteria; phylum Patescibacteriota; class WWE3; order UBA101185; family UBA10185; genus JAAZNV01. The sequence goes on from CAZGHA010000005.1 coordinate 16,614, forward strand.
TCTTTGAAGCAAATGTTTTAACTCCGGAAAAATCTTCAAAAAGTATCTTCAGCCCGTCAATCCAAACATCAATTATCTCTCTGAGGCAGGATTTTATTACAACAGTCTCACTTTCTGATAGTTTCCCTGCGTTGTACATTTTTATGACTGACTCAGAGTTTTTATTTGATAACCCCATTTTAGTGCTTATTGCGTCAACAAAATGATTAAAACCTATGTTTAGGCTTCTTGTAGAAGTAATTCCTCCTCCAAACACCGCTCCAACTTCAGTGGAATCTTCCGAAATATTTAAGAATACAAAATCTGATAATCCTTCTTGTGATGACTTTATCCATTCCACTAATGAGTACATTTGTGACCCAATAGCAATTAAGTTTAAACCAGCCTTTTTAATAATTTCTTGAATAGATTTAATGTGAAATTCAGGTACAAATGAGTTGAATACTGCTATTTCAACATTTTGTCCGTGCTGGCCCTCTAAAAGTGCCACTTTTTGCCCGTCTATTTTTAAATATATGTCTGAGGTTGTAATTGTTCTTAGGGGTAGTTCAGAATCTCCGGTAGACTCTAAAATTCTGTTTTTAGCTTGTACACCGGCAATATTTGACACTTTATTGTATAGGGTTTCTACCTCTTCCTGTTTAATCGGCTCCGCTGTTGGTCTTTTCATTCTTACGGTAGTGGTTATTCCCGTTGTTATACCGCCATCAACGCCTACTATTACTTTTTTTATTTTTTCAACCGAATCTCTATTTGCAATATCAACCGATCTTTTTATGGCTTCAACAACAACGTCTTTGTCAACAATCATTCCATTTCTAACACTTCCTTCGGGTAGGTCCTGACTTCCAAACCCGGTGATTTTAAAGATATCTTCATCAAGATAAAAAGCAAGACACTTCACATCTCTTGCATTTATATTAAGAGTTAAGAATCTATTTGTGTCCTCGTAAGTTTTTTTAAAAGACGGCAGTTTAATCATTGTTTTGATTATACAAATAATATTATATTAGTGCCACTTATTAAAAAGGCAATTTAGAAAAAGGAGAGGTTTCAGGTGGGAGCTCGGGCAGGGCGTCTTCTTCTAATCTTTGGTTTATAAAATGCTCTACTTCTTCAACAGGAGTTCCATATTTAAGCCTTGATAGTTCTCTAATTTCTTGAGCTAGTGCAGGGTCTCTTGGTACAGATGTTAAATCATTCCAGTCAACAAAAAGTGAAAATGGAGGAGAGGGTTGACCTTTTACTAGAAGCCTCATGTAAGCGTTTCCAACAGGTAGGTTAACTAAATCTTGTTTGGTGAATGTTGGTTCAAATTGGGTCTCAAGATATTCCGCATCATCAATACCTACTCTAAAGGCACACGTTGTACCAACATTTCCAAAAATTGCTGTTTTAATATCATCAGGTAGTTGGTCAATAAATTGATGTGCCACCGTTAGATTCAATTTATATTTCCTTGCTTCCGACAAAATAGTAGCAAAATCAGGAGTAGCGAA
>CAZGHA010000005.1:18212-22872 GCA_964525475.1 uncultured Candidatus Saccharibacteria bacterium
TTTGCAACCTCGTCAGTCCAGTATCTTCTTACAAGAGGGTCAGTAACTTTATCTAAAAATTTCTTGGAATATTTTTCATCAATAAACATTCTTAAAACATCAATCATGGTAGCCTCTGGATCCACCATCGCTGTTAACATGACATTTCTAATCGATCTTTCCAAGAGCGGTCCCATAATTCCTTGGTGATTGGGATCATAGAGTTTGTATAACAGGGCGATAAAAGAGTTTATTATCATGTTTTTTTCAGTGTCATCTTTTGCCTCTAGCATGTTTATTCCAAGAGGCCTCTCTCGATCTGCTGCATCAAAAAGTATTACATCCTCTTTTCTTTCAGGTGGGATTTTCTCTAAAAGGTTATTTATGTCTGTACCGTGAGGATCAATTATTGCTACACCCTCGCCTCTTTTAATATCCTGCAGGGCTACCCACATCATAAGCTCGGATTTACCGGAGCCGGTTTGTCCAACTATGTATAAGTGTCTTGTTCTATCCTCGTCTCTAATAAATATTTTTTTCTTTGTTCCTCTAAAAGTACTCCAGCCTAAAAATACCCCATCGTTTTCATCAGGCAGGTTAGTTGGGGCAGAGGACCTTCTTGATCCAAGCCACAAAATGTTTGGTGTTGTTACTTCTTTATTAGGTAGGTGAAAGATAGTAGCCATCTCAATATTATTTAATACCGATACGTTGGACTTTATTTTTATTCCTAAAAGAGGTATTACCAGTCTTTTTACGCCTGCTCGTCTGTATATAAAATCCTCGATGAACTTATTCGGTCTTATAGCATTTTTTCTTACAAATCTGTTGTAGCTGATGTCGTTAAATTGTTCAAAGGCTGCCACAAGGTTTTGAATTTGAGATTCGGCTTGTATTTTATCTTCAGCTATTGAGACTATTCTGACCTTTGTGTAGAAGCCCGGGTTTGATATTTTTTTCTCTATTGCTTCTAAAAAGCCTTCGTCTACATTAGATTTTTTTTCAGGATTTGCATTTCTTGTTTTTATTCTGTTTATAAAACTTCTACCAGCCATTCTCCAGCTATCTGTTGCAGGTTGAATAACATATTGAAGAGCGAGCACTTGGTTTTCTTTCATTTTGCTCATGGCATTTGTTATTGAGCTCATGGTGTCGTTTTTTAAGTCCTCGTATTGTTTTATTGGAAAATATTCTGGTCCTTTTAAATTAAGTTTTGCTACTTTGGTAAATTTACCCCTATCCCATATCTCAGGAGGAGTCACGATGTCAATTTCTGCGGAAGGGTAGGCCGCGTTTATTTGTTTTTCTACAATAGTGGCTATTTCATCGGGAGCGGCTACATAAAAAGCAATTCCCGATTCTTTGGAGACAATCTCAAAAGATATTCGGTATTGTCCTGTAAAAAAGGCTCCGAAGGGTCCTTTTCTAAATCCCATTAAGTTTGAAAACATATGCTCTGCAGCTTTTGTTTCTATCTCGTTGTCTTTTGGAATTAAAATTTGAAAAAAAGTTAGTTTATATTGGTGTTCTTTCTCGTTTTTCTTTCTGAACCAAGAGATTAGTTGCAGTATTATGAATACGATTAAAGATAGGATAGCTAAATAAAAAAGCGTTGTTGTTAGTGTGTTGTTAATTGTAGCTGTGTCAGTTGGGTTCATGGGCAGTTTTTTGTTTTTAAACTATTGAATTTACTTCGTGAGCGTTTTTATAGCGTTCTAAAGCCTCCGCCTCTTTCCTATCAGCGTCTCGCGTTATTTTAGGTACGTTGGGATCGTTTTGTAGTGATTGTTCCCCAGATATTTCACCTGTTGCAAGAATTAATGACTTTTCTTTATTTTCTGAGTTTCCTGGAAAAAAAGTTTCAGAAAAATCGGAATTTTTGTTAATTGGTTTAGAATAAATAGGTTCGTTTTTTGTTGTAATTAACGGATTTTCCGTCCCTTGTAACCACTCAGGAACTTCGGAACCATTACCCAATCCTGTTATCTGTTCCTTCTGTTTTTCATCGGCCGTTAGTTCAGGATTAAAAGGATTTAAAGTTGAAATTGGCGATTGTTTTAATGGGGCATCCATACAAATATTCTATCATCTTAGGAGAAAAAATTAATAGCAATAAATTAAAAAAAATTATCTTTTCTTTACACCTCTGAAATATCTTCTTTTTACTTTCTCTGTTTCGTCACCTAGGCTGTCTTTTATATCCTGCACAGCATCTATTATTGGATCTTTGTTTTCTTCAATAAAATCTTTAGCCTGGTAAGCTTTTTCTTTTGCTATCTCTACATACGGTTCTGCTTTTACTTTCATTTCTTCATACTTAGCTTTCGCATTTTCAACATAAGGTTCTACTTTTAACTTAGCTTCTTCGTATTTTACTCTCGCTTTCTCTAGCTCGGCAGCTGCTTTTTCTAAAGCTTCTTTTCCTTTTTCCTCATATTCTTTTGCCGTTTTTTTAATTTTTTTTCTTGTTTCGTCTCCTTTATCAGGAGCAAAAAGAATCCCTAAAACACCGCCTATTAAAGCACCCCAGACAAAACCTTTTGAAAAAGATCCGTTTTTTTGACGACGAAGATTTCTATAATATTTTTGGTTGTTATATCTTTGATCACGCATATCAATATTCCTCATATTCATCCTCCTTTTCATTAAACAAATCTGTTACAGATCTAATTGCATTTATTCCTTTAGTGATTCCTCCCAAAAGACCAACCACGGAATTCACAGGTGAGGCGATAGAAGTTGTGATGTTTCTTCCTACTTTGACCACGTCTTTTGCATCTTCCACAATTTCTCTTATTTCTTTTAAAATAAGGACAAAGTAGATTAGAACACCTATACCTACTACGTAAAGTAAAATTCGGGTAATCATTAATATTATTTCTAGAGTTTCCATTTTGGGCTTTCTTTGCCCCTAAACAGCACCGCAGTGCATTTTACGGGCAGTAAAATATATTTTAAGTATAATCAATTCATATAACTAGTCAACCTTTGGTATACTTAATTTAGATAAAAAATTACGTTAAAGGAAAAAATATATGGGTGATAATATGCAAAATACAAACAACGATTTAGTAAAGGGGGTTAGTGATAATCCTGTTGGGAATATGGCTGATACTCCAGCTACAAACCCAGTCACGAACCCCGCTAATTCACAGCAAGTTTCTAATACTACTGGGGGATCATCCCCCGTATCATCAACGGAAAGTATGGTTATTGAAAAGGAAGCTTCTGAAGTTGATCAGGGGAAAAAATCAATAAAAATTGATGAGGACTTTAAAGCAGATGTTGATACTTCCACAACAACGATAGAGGACACAGAAGAAGACTCTGAATCCTATATGGACGACACCGGAGATTATTAAAAAATCCGCTTAATTTTTTAAGTGTTTTACTCTACAATCTCACCTTCTACTGGCTCGTCTTTTTTTTCATCTCCGTCTTTTCCTTTGTCTTGATCACCATTCCCATTTCCATCCCCAGGCCCCTGATTATCTTTTCCTGCTTCTTGCCCACCTTGTTTGTACATGTGCTCTCCAATTTTTTGAAGAGTGCTAGAGAGGTCCTGAGTCTTCTGTTTTAAGGATTCGACACTATCGGTTTGAAGATTGTCTCTGATGTTTTTCACTTTTTCTTCAATATCTTTTTTAAGTTCTTCAGGAATTTTATCTCCCGCGTCTTTTACTGATTTTTCTGCAGTGTAGCAAAGACCGTCAGCCAAATTTCTTGTTTCAACTTCTTCTTTTCTCTTTTTGTCTTCGTCGGCATGAAGTTCTGATTCTTTTACCATTTTTTCAACCTCGTCTTTGGAAAGACCTGTTCCACCTTGAATAGTTATTTTTTGCTCTTTTGATGTAGCTTTATCTTTTGCTGTAACGTTTAAAATTCCGTTAGCATCTATATCAAATATAACTTCTACTTGGGGAACACCTCTGGGAGCTGGTGGAATTCCGTCCAACATAAATCTACCTAAAGACTTGTTATCAGAAGCCATGTTTCTTTCACCTTGAAGAACATTTATTTCTACACTAGTTTGACTGTCCGCGGCAGTAGAAAATACCTGGCTTTTTTGTGTTGGTATAGTGGTGTTCCTGTTTATTAAAGGAGTTGATACACCACCTAAAGTTTCAATTCCTAGGGTCAGCGGTGTTACATCTAAAAGCAAAACGTCTTTGACATCTCCAGACAAAACACCACCTTGAATTGCTGCTCCCAAACCTACAACTTCATCAGGATTAATGCTTTTATTGGGTTCTTTTCCAAAAAAATCTTTTACCACTTGTGTAACCTTTGGCATTCTGGTCATACCCCCAACCAAAACCACTTCATTTATATCGCTTTTACTTAAGCCAGAATCTTTTAATGCGTTTTCCATTGGTTTTATGGTTCTTTGAATAAGCTCGTCGACTAGTTGTTCAAGTTTTGCTCTAGTAAGTTTTATATTTAAGTGTTTTGGGCCTGTGCTGTCAGCAGTAATAAACGGGATGTTTATTTCTGTTTCCAAGGTTGATGATAATTCTATCTTGGCTTTTTCGGCGGCATCTTTTAATCTTTGCATTGCTTGTCTATCTTTTGAAAGGTCAACCCCGCTGTCTTTTTTGAACTCTTCTAGTAACCAGTTAATAACTTTTTGGTCAAAATCATCTCCACCAAGGTATGTGTCTCCGTTTGTTGATTTAACTTC
>CAZGHA010000006.1:0-18280 GCA_964525475.1 uncultured Candidatus Saccharibacteria bacterium
TGAAAAAAAGCGAGTTAGAAGCTTTAACTGATTTAAATGTAGTTGTTCCTTCCAACGTGGATGGAAAATCCATTTTAGATGCTTTCGATGGTGGTCTTCCTATTTTAGGTTGAGTAGTAAATCAATTTGCGTGTTAAAATATTCCAGTGAAATTACCGAAACCAATATCCAACTTAATAGACTATTTTGAAAGACTTCCTGGCATCGGTCCCAAGACTGCACAAAGGCTAACTTTCTCACTTTTGAATTTTCCCCAAGAAGAATTAGAGAGATTTTCTGATTCCTTAACCCAACTTAAGAAAGGTACTAAGCTTTGTAAAGTATGTAAAAATGTTTCAGAAAATGACATTTGTTCAGTATGCGATGACCCTTTACGGGATAAAAGAATAATTGCAGTCGTATCAAGTGCCTTAGATGCCTTCGCTTTAGAAAAGACAAACTTCAAAGGTGTGTACCATGTTTTGCATGGAATAATTGATCCTTTGAATAACATCGGTCCTGATGAAATTTTTGTTAAAGATCTTGTGGATAGAATTGAAAATTTATTAAACGAAAAATCTTTTGATAATTTTGATGAGCCAAAAGAAATAGAAATTATTCTAGCAACAAACACTAGTATGGAAGGGGAGTCCACCGCAATGTATATTTCAAAATTAATCCGAGAATCTGGTTTTGATGATAAAAATGTAAAAATTACAAGAATTGCACGAGGACTTCCTGTTGGAGGAGACATAGAATACGCCGATGACATTACATTAAGCAGGGCACTGGAAGGGCGCTTAGGTATATAATGTGGTAAAATTTTACTCAGAATATGAGAATCTTTAACTCTCTATCAAAACAAATAGAAGAATTTAAACCCATTGAGCCGGATTTTGTAAAAATGTATTGCTGCGGTCCTACGGTTTACAAAGATCAACAAATTGGCAATTGGAGAACATTTTGTTTAGCTGATTTTTTAAATAGATCCCTAAAACTTTCTGGTTACAAGGTAGATTTTATTATGAATATGACCGATGTTGGTCATATGTTCGAGACGGGGTCAGATCCGGAAGGCGGGGAAGATAAAATTGAAAAACAATCCACAGAAGAAGGAAGGTCTGCTAGAGAAATTGTAGATATGTACACCAAAAGTTTCCTTGAAGAATTCAAAGAAATGAATCTTCTTGAGCCAAAAAAGTTTACAAAGGCTACAGAGTACATCGATGACCAAATAAATTTAATAGCCACATTGGAAGAAAGAGGTTTTACTTACGAGACTTCCGATGGTGTTTATTTTGATACTTCCAAATTTGAACAATACGGAGAGCTTTCTGGTTTAACAATTGAAAATATCAAAGAAGGAGCCAGAATTGACCCTAATCCTGAAAAGAAAAATCCTACTGATTTTGCTCTTTGGAAATTTTCGCCATCTGATAAAAAAAGACAACAGGAGTGGCAATCTCCATGGGGGGTGGGTTTTCCGGGGTGGCACCTTGAGTGTTCTTCAATGATTATGAAAGAGCTTGGAGATACTATCGATATTCATGTTGGTGGAGAAGATTTAAAAATGATTCATCATCAAAATGAGATTGCTCAAAGTGAGTGTGCAACAGGGCAAAAATTTGTTAATTATTGGGTCCACGGGGCATTTTTAACGGTTGACGGTGGAAAGATGAGTAAAAGCTTAGGTAATTTTTACACACTCTCAGATGTCAAACAGCGAGGCTTTTCTCCTTTGGATTTAAGATATCTTTTTATGACTTCTCACTACAGAGGCCCTCTTAATTTTACGTGGGAAGCAATGCAAAACGCTCAAAATTCATTAAAAAGAATCTACGAGCTTGTTTCAAGTTATGTTTATGATCCAAAAGCTGAAATCTCGGACAAGTTTATGAAGAAATTTAAGGAAAAGCTTGAGGAGGATTTGAACATCCCAGAAGTCTTAGCAGTTGTGTGGGAGCTTATAAAAAGTAGCATTCCAGAAGAATCCAAATTAAATACTATTTTGAAAATGGATGATTTCTTAGGCTTAAAGTTACAAGAACATATTGGTGTGGAAATTCCTAAGAACGTTTTGGATCTTGCAAAAATGAGAGGGGAGTATCGAAAAAACGGAATCTGGGATAAAGCTGATGTTCTAAGAAGACAAGTTAATGACCTTGGATATGTTATAGACGATATTCCAAACGGTGACTTTAAGGTAAAAAAGAAGTTTTAATCAGAGTAAACCCACTTCACAGTATTATTTCCAATATAATCCGACATTTTTAAAACATATTTTGGTTCATATGTAATATCTTCTGCAGGGAATTTTTTATTTCCAGTTCCTTGTAATGATCTTTTAAAAGCGACTTTATTTGCTATTAATATACCTTTAATTTCAATCGAATTACGTTTACCTTTGTCAGAAAAGTTATAAGCGGTATCAATAGTTTGATCTGAAATTAACCCGACACTGACAGCTGTTACGTCTTCATCGATGTTTACATTCCCCTTTACTATAAAAAGTGTGGTTGATTGCTTGGATACTGCAATGTTACTAGAGATTGTTAGATTTCCATTGACAAAAACTATTTGATTGAAAACAGATGTACTGTAGTTTGAAGGTATTTTATTTCCACTAATCTCATAATTTCCATTTATGTAATAAATACCTGATGAAGAAATTAGGTTGCCTGAGGTAGATATTTGTGTTTTCTCTCCTCTCACTGTATCAAAGAATTTTTGATAATCGTATTCTTCTGGGACCTCTGCTTCGTAATATGCTATATTTTTAGAGGAGTTGAAGAAATTAATCGAGTGTTCGCCTACTTCGATTAAACCGTCTGTGTTATATTCTCCAGAAGGAACTTCAGCAATCATATCAATATTCTGATTTGCCCTCACTATCCCTTCTCCTCTAACTCTGATCCATGGACCGTTTATACACATGTCTCTTGTAGAAGAGTTTCCTGCCATATCTTCGGCATAAAATCTGACATAGTGACAGGCTTTATGCCACTCGCTGTTACAGAAATCTACCATTGGTGTAATTAGATATGCTTCCTTAACTCCTGGAGAAAAGGGAGGTGATACTAAAATACCCCAACCACCAGATTGCCAATTACCTGAGCAACTACCTAGTAGTGGATAACGCCCAAAACCAGTGCTTTTACCTGGTATAAAATATTGAAACTTATCTGTAAATACCGATAACCCAGAAGTTTTATCTTCAACATTAGTCCACATGTATAGCTGATGAGCATTTCCAAGTAATGACCTTACGGCTCCAGAATCTTTCCAGTTACCGGGAGGTGTTTGGTCAATTTTAAAACTTCCTGATTTTGTTGTTTCAATATTTCCTGCTTTGTCTACTGCATAATAATCAACGGTGTGATTTCCATCTGTACTTACATAAAAAGCGGTTGTTGGGATGTCAGATTTACTAATGTTAACAGCGTCAATCCAAATAGTTCCTGTACCTAAAAAACCAATTTCCAAATAAATTCCAATAACGTTATCAGAGGTGGGGGTAAAGTTGGTTGATATTTTAGTCCAGTCATTAGTACCCGTAACTACTGGACTGGATTTTACAAAATTTACAGTTTTTGGACCCGTTCCAGACTGGGAAATAGAGTACACATTAAAATATGCGCTACCTGAGATATTTAATGTTTTAATCCATGCGTAAGCAGACATGTTGTTAAATGAATTAGAAGCTGCAAACATATCATAGTGGTCTACGGAGTGCCAGCTATCTTCGCTCGAATTTATTTTTATGGAAGTGTTTGCAAAAGAAGACATGTAAACTAAAGTATCTCTTGAATAAACGGCTCCAGGATTAGAGTTACTTATTTTCCAGTCTTGGGTGTCAAGAGGTGGATTAGCGTAGGGTGTTTCAAATGAGGGGTTTGGGGCTAAATTTACAGAGTTAGAAAAATCTTTTTTCACCCAGCTTCCACTATCAACACGATAAAATATTTCTTTAACTCCACTTTCAAGGTCAGTACCTGTGATTGTAATTTTGACTGGTTCTCTGTACCAGTCATTGTTTCCAGTAGGATTGGTTGGGTTTTTTTCAAGCACTGTTACTGGGGGTGTATTGTCTGCGGCCAAAGCTTTAAAAGATATAATAGATATTACAAGTAACGTAAGTATCGTTTTAAATGAAAATAATCTTTGAGAACAAACAAATTTATTTTTGGGCATTATTTATATAATAGAGTATTTTGATGGAGTTTTGAATAGCATTGATAAAATTTGTAAATACAAAATTATAATTTGTTACAATGAAATGTAGTTATGAATTTAGAATCAATTTCATCTATAGTTCCGTCGGTTGAGAATGTATCCGAAAATGATAAGAAATCGTCTTTTGAATCATTATTACATGATAGTGATTATAGGATTATTGAGTCAGATATGGATAAAGAGTACGGTAAGTTTGGTTGGGGGGAATATAGTGGAGATTTTGCTAGACCTGAGATAAATGAATCCGAATATTTATTAAAAGGTACCCTAAGGTTGGTTCAAAAAGTAGTAGATGCTAATTCACAAGGAATTCCTTACGATACCGTATTCTTTTTAGATAAATCAGCTAGGCCAGGCGCATATATATACAGAAAAATTATTGATGTTCTGCAAGATAAGGGTTACCTCTCTGAAGAAACTAAATTACCAGAAATAAGATTTATGGATGTTGGTAAAGTTGGAGAAGAGAGAAAGATAAAGTCTGAAGAAACAGCTAGGATGTTTAGAGAGAAATTTAGCGCTGATAATTTAGGAAATAAAATATTAATTGTAGACGAGTTTAGGGATACTGGGGCTACACTAACTAATGCTCTACAAGAGTTTGAGGAAATTTATAAAAAAAATCCAGAACATATTTTTGAGCTTGATTCTGCATATCAATTTAACGAAAATAAAATAGCACCTTTTTGGTATAGAGATTCTGGCATTGTTTCTTTAGTTAGGGATGCACTTATCACAGAAAATTTAAGAGGGATTGATCTTGCAGTTGAAAAGAATGATGATAGTTACCTTAAGAATTTTGAAAGGGTTACAAAAGATAAAGATGGAAATGTTATTGAAAGTACTGTTGTTAATTTGGGTACAAATTTAGAGGAAATTGAAATGCTTAGGGGTTTAGCTAGTAAAATTGATAGAAAAACCTATATCAAGCTTTTTGATAGTTCGTTTGATAACCATTCAATGAAGGAGCTAGAGGCAATATTGAGGTCGTCAATACCGACGATTGAGCTAAGTGATGTAAAAAATGAACTTAATGCAGTTCTAAATTCCAAAATAAAAGTTATGCCAGGAAGTTTGTACGACTATTTTGAGTATGCTGGAGGTAGATTAGCAGCCCCTTATAGAGAGAACAGGTCGAGCGGTTTGAGGTTTAGAGAAATGCTTAGTACATTAGTTAAATTATTCGAAGAAAAATTACAGTAAGTTATACATGTATTTTTGAGAGAATTTTGTAGAAATTAAAATATGAACTCTTTTAGTATAAGTTCATTAACAGAAGATGCGTTGTGGGAAATTGAAGATAATCTTTCTGGGGCAGGGGACAAAGTTACTAGTGGAGGCGGGGGTAAAAATGAACACAAAGGTCCTAAAACATCTCGGGAGATACGTAATTTACATAAGTATAATGCTAATAAGAATAGAGTTGCACAGGCTGAAATAGATTTAAAAAAGGACCTCGAGCACTTCCCATTCCAAGATTTTAGTGAAGAAAAATTATCAGACGTTCTTACTAAGTATTCAACTTGGGTATTCAAATCCATAGACGATAATTATCCTTTTTTTACAAATCTAGATGAGGATATTGACTATTCTCAATCAAGATCCTCTGGTCCAGGAGGCCAGAATGTTAACAAGACAAGCACCGCTGTTACCGCCTTACATTTACTAACAGGTATTTATGCTAGGAGTGAGGATAGTAGAGAAGCTTTGATTAACAAGAGAACTTCTCTTTCAAAATTACTAACAAAGCTTGAAAATCACACCAAAAGCTGGGCAGTATATTTAAAAAATATTCCTGAAGAGAAAAGACAAGAGAAAATTATCTCTTTTGTTAAAAAAATGAGTGACGGAAAGACAAACTAGAATCATCTGTTCTTTGCCAAATTTTATCCAGTGTGTATTATTCACTTGTGATTCCAAAAAGAACCATAAAAAAATTTAAAACGAAAAATGGTGAGATACCGCTCCCGGTGTTTTTTCCTGATGCTACAAGGGCAGTAATAAGAACTTTAGATTCTTCTGACATCGAAGGAACACAAACCCCAGGTATTTTAGTTAATACTTATCATTTGTATAAAGATTTGGGAAAAGAAATTCTTGAAAAGAACGACGGAATACGACAATTTATGTCATGGGGTGGGGCTGTGATTTCAGATTCGGGTGGTTTTCAGGTAATGACTTTAGCAAAGTCCAAAGAAAACAAAGGTGTTATTAATGACGATGGTGTTACTTTTAAAGAAAAAGGTTGTCAGGAAGTAAATCTTACGCCTGAAAAATCAATTCAGTTTCAGATGCTTTTAAAACCTGATATGGTAGTGGTTTTAGATGATTTTACAGAGCCTGGATGTAGTTATGAAGAAGCAAAAGAAACGGTTGAAAGAACAATTCTTTGGGCAAAAAAATCCAAAGAAGAGTTTTTAAAAACTTGCAAAGAGAAAAAGATAGATGAAAAAGATAGACCTTACTTGTTGGGAGTAGTGCAGGGCGGGGAATTTTTAGATTTAAGGGAGTATTGTACAAAAGAGCTTGTTAAAATTGGTTTTGATGGTTTGGGTTATGGTGGTTGGCCTATGAAAGAAAATGGAGATTTTAATTTCGATGTTCCAAGAGTAATTGCAGAAAACTCTCCTTCAAATTACCTTTTATACGGACTTGGAATAGGAAAACCCGAAGATATTGTTGGGTGTTTTGATTTAGGTTTTTATATTTACGATTGCGTTCTTCCAACTAGAGATGCTCGTCATAGCAGATTGTATGTATACAATGCTAACTCAATTAACGACATAAATATTCGAGAGGACAATTTTTACTCATTTTTGGATCCTTCAAAACAAAAATATCAAGATGATTCGGAACCCGTGAGTAAAGCTTGTGATTGTTTGCTATGCAGAAAATATTCCAGATCTTATTTACATCATTTATTTAAAACCGATGAAACTACGTCTTTAAGATTGGCTACTATTCATAATTTGAGATTTTATAGTTTGTTGATGGAGAGGTTAAGAGAAGCAGCATAATCAGAAATATTATTGAGAAGTTTTTCACTTCCATTTTTTCTCTTCACTGCTACAATACTTTTATGTCATCACTATCAATAGGAATCGTAGGTCTTCCTAACGTTGGGAAATCCACCCTTTTTAATGCGTTATTAAAAAGACAAGCTGCACTGGCGGCAAATTATCCTTTTGCAACAATAGAGCCAAATGTTGGAGTTGTGGATGTCCCAGATCATAGATTAGACGGGCTTTGCAAAATAGTAATAACTGACTACGGAAGAGGCTCTGAAGGTAGAGAAATACCTGAAAAAATAACTCCTGCAGTGGTCAAATTTTACGATATAGCGGGATTAGTTAAAGGTGCTTCGAAAGGTGAAGGACTTGGAAATGCTTTTTTAGGCCATATTAGAGAAGTAAATGCAATCGCCCATGTAGTTCGAAGTTTTGAAGATGGAAACGTTGTTCGAGCGGGTTCTATAGATCCTATATCTGATAAAGAAACAGTCAACACCGAGCTTCTTCTTGCTGATATTCAATCACTGGAAAATACGATTAGTAAGTTAGAAAAAGATGTGAGAGGAAAACCAGAAAAAGAAGTGAAATTAAAATATGAAGCCGCCAAAAAAATACTTGAAGGATTAAATAATGGGACTTTAGCAAAAGAGTTAAATTTAGAAGAAGAGGAGTTAGAGGCATCAAAAGATTTAAATTTATTAACTCTAAAACCCCAAATTTATGTTTTAAATGTCAGTGAGGATTATCTGAGTAATAAAAATGTACAAAACATAGATAAAAGCTTAGAGGATAGCATTATTATATGTGCAAAATTAGAGTCAGAACTAGCAGATTTTGATAAAAACGAGCGCGAAAACTATTTAAAAGAACTTGGAATTGAATATTCTGGTTTAGATAAACTAATAAAAAAAGGTTACGAAATGTTAGGTCTTGAAACTTTCCTTACTGCAGGTCCAAAAGAAGTCAGAGCTTGGACAATCAAAAAAGGTTCGAAAGCTCCACAAGCCGCCGGTGAAATTCACACAGATTTTGAACGAGGCTTTATATCAGCAGAAATCATTAATTATCAAACTCTAATAGAAATAGGAAGCATGAAAAAGGCTAAAGAAAAAGGTTTAGTAAGACTAGAAGGAAAAAATTACGAAATGCAAGATGGGGACGTGGTGCTTTTTAGGTTTAGTGTATAGCCCTTGCCTTTTTTCCCATTTTTGTTAACATTTCCAAGTCTTAACATAAAAATCTATTTAAAATAGAATTCAAAGTATAGACAGCTACAATTTTAAATATATAATTTGACTGTAGTTTTAGAATAAATATATGAAATACGAGATAATGACAATTTATAAAAATGAACTTGGGGAAGAAGGAGCAAAAGACCTTTCCGGCAAGATAAAAGAAATAATCGAATCTATGGGTGGTAAAGACCTTAAAAATGATTTTTGGGGTAGAAGAAAGTTTGCCTACGAATTAGATCATAATCTAGAGGGTTTTTACGACGTTTTCAATTTTGAATTTGAATCAGAGAAAGTTATCAAATTAAAAGAAAAACTAAATCTAATAAACGGTTTAGTAAGGTATCTATTTACAGCTCAGAAATGAGCAGAGGAAACAAGGAGACACTATGGCATCAAGAAATCTAAACAAAGTAATGCTTATAGGTAATCTGACAAGGGATCCCGAGATGAGATACACTCCTCAAGGGAATGCAGTAGCAAGTTTTGTAATCGCCACAAATAGAGAGTGGGTCACACAAGGAGAAAAGAAACAATCTGTTGATTTTCACAATGTTGTATCTTGGAATAAATTAGCAGAGATTTGTGGGCAGCTCTTAAAAAAGGGTATGAAGGTTTTTGTAGAAGGAAGACTTCAAACCAGAGATTGGGTTGGAGATGACGGTAAAAAAAGATACAAGACCGAAATAATTATTGACGACATGATAATATTGACCCCTAAAAAGGTCGGAGAAGGTTCCGAAGAAGAGTTCGGAGATGTTGAAATTCCTGAAACCGATGGCGAAATAGCTCCCGAGGAAGAGATTAATTTAGATGATTTGGGGGATTTGGATTTAGGTGATTTAGACGGATCTGTAGAGGAAGGCAAGTAAATTAGATTTTGATCTTTGTGCCCCGCCTAAAGGCGGGGCACAAAGTCCTTTAATTTTTTTGCTTCTAACCAAATTAGTAGAAAGATTAAAAAAAGATTAAGTAAATTTTAAAAAATGGCATATAAAAAAGATAAAAAACCAAGAAGAGAAAAAAGAATAATAGTAGCTAAAAACTGCTATTTCACCGAAACCGGTACAAAGCCGGATTATAAAGAAGTTCTGGTTTTAAGAAGATTTATAAATGAAAGAGGAAAAATACTTCCTCAAAAATACAGCGGTTTAACCGCTAAAAACCAAAGACTTACTGCTCTTGAAATAAAAAAAGCTAGATATATGGGCCTTTTACCATATACCGATAGACACGCGCTTTAGTCATTGATATCATATACACATGGCCTTATTAACTGCTCATTTTGATGTATCAGGTGTAAGTTTCCTGATTATAAAAGACAAGAAAAACACCGAATTTTTCAATTTTCCTTATGTGTATTCTAAGGGAACGTTATCTAATCAGTGCACTAAAAAACAATTTTATTCACGCCTAATTGAAAAGGTTTTATCAGATAGAGACATAAAGATAAGTACCTGCGATATTTTAACTTGCGGATTTTCTGATACTCCTGAGCTTGAACTTAAAACTAAATATTCAGTTGAACTTTTTGATTTAATAGAAAATACCGAGGGTTTTATTCCTGTTTTTATTAATAATCACTCCTTTATAACTAAGGGGGTAGTAAATACTCAGAATTTAATAAAAGAAGAAGATAATTCTTCAGTAAATGATTTTGGAGAATATGATCAAATAGCAAATCTTGAGGCTTATCCTCAAACAATCCCTGATGACCTTTCTTCACAAGTTAGTTTAGACGCAAAATTATGTGAAAATATTCCTAACAGTTTACGTTTTGAATCAGGCAGAAAGATTGTTTTTACCGGTGGTAGGTTTTCTCAGGGGATAATTGATAAGGAACTTAATTATATATTAATTTTAGAAATACTTCGTGGTCTCGGGGTTTTTGATGTTTATCTTGATACTTCAAACTCCTTCGCTCTAACTAGAACTATGCAAATGTATGACAGAAGCCTAGTTCCAAATATTCAGGATTACTTTGAAAACACAGGGCTTTTTATACGCACGGGCGGGGCTTGTGAGTGTTTATTAAGTACTGGATCAGAGAATGATAAATTCATTGAGATAGAAGAAAATAAAGTTTTTGTTTTACCATTAAATTTGGAAAATTCTGCGAGGCTCTCGTTGAAAAGCAGGGAATTAGGTACAATAGATGTTCACACAAATGGGGGAGTAGTCGGTTTAGTTTTTGATACTAGATTAGCAGGAGAGAGTATTTATTCAGATGTAAGACTTTTAAATGACAGCATCAAACAATTTGAGGATACTTTGAAAGGTTAGTGATATGTTGGTACCTGTAGTAAGAAAAATAACTGAAAATAAAAAAAGTTTCGTCGAGAGAGTGTTCCCTGTTGAAGGAGTGTGGGTTGTTAAAATCGGTGATTTTGTCCAACCATTTGACCGTCTTGGTGATTGTGTTTTTTCTCAAAATAAAATTAATCTTCCGGATGGTTTTAAGCCCAGTGATTTTAAAAGTCCGAGTAAGTTTTATTATTCCGAAACCCTGCTTGGAAAATCTAAAAACGAAAAAATATTTGCTCCTTTTGACGGTAGCCTGATAGAAGTCTATGACAAAAAATATGTTTTTGAGGAAAATGAAAAAAAATATATTCTTCTTTCCGGAGTTTGGGGAACAGTTAAGTCTTTTTACGGTAGAAAATCTGCACTTATCGAGACTCAGGAAAAAGACATTATTTTTGCATTTAGTACTGAATTTAGTGCTTCAGGAGAATTGGTAGTTTTTCCAAACCCTTCAGATATTCTTAAAAAATCCTATTTGGAAAATTTTGTTAAAGGTGTAAAAGGAAAGGTAATTTACATTGGTAATTATGTAAGTTTAGAGGTTGTTAAAAGTGCGTACGATCTTGGAGCAGCGGCAATTATTACTGGGAGTGCCCACACTGATGTTTTTGATTTTGCCAAGAAAAATAAATTTCCATTTGGTGTGTTTTCGGGATTTGGAAATATTAGAACACCCGAAGATGTTTATAAATTTTTAAGTTCCGTTTCATATAGATACGTCTTTTTTGAAGGAGCTAAAAACTTATTAAGAATTCCTATTAGGGTGGAGGATTTAGTTGTTGAAAAGTCTTCTAAAAAGAAGGTAAGAGATTTAGATATTGTAAGTAATGGTCCTGAATACGTAAAAAATATCGAGGCTGGGATGAAGGTTCAGGTACTTCAAAGTCCCTATTTTGGGTGGTCCGGAGTAGTTGACAGGGTGGCTGAATCTAGTATATTTGTAAAGTTCGGTTTGGATGATAGAACAATTGAGATAAGGCTCCCAAATTTCTTGATTGTAGAATAAAAGTTTTATGAAATTTCAAAGATTTCAAAGAATATTAGTAACTTTCTTAATAGCCGTTGGGTTTTTTTACGGTGGGTATTACTTTGGTAAAAGAGGTTTTGTCTTTGAAGTTAGAAAAAATCCCCCTCAAATTGAGATAACAAACAAATTTCCTGCAGACGGTAAGATGGATTTTTCTCTTTTCTGGGAGGTTTGGGACCAACTAAATACAAGTTATTTAGAGAGACCTATTGACCAAAAAGAGATGATGTACGGAGCCATATCCGGGATGGTTTCAGCTTTAGGTGATCCATACACATCATTTTTACCTCCGACAGTGAATGAGAGTTTTATGGATTCGATGGGAGGAAAGTATGAAGGTATTGGAGCTGAGTTGAGCATAAAAGATGGAACTTTAATAATTGTGTCCCCTTTTGACGGCTCTCCCGCTAAAAATGCCGGTGCCAGACCCGGAGATAAGATTTTGCAGATAGAGGATAAAAGTACCGCCGGTATGACCACAAGCGAGGCAGTAGCTCTAATAAGAGGTGATTCAGGAACTATTGTTAAACTTGTTTTGCAAACAGGAAATAATGATCCAAGAGAAGTTTCAATTACAAGAGGAGTCATAACCGTTGCTAGTGTTACATGGGAAGATAAGGGAGATGGCACAGCATATATAAGGATTAGCAGATTCGGGACCGATACTAACAAAGAGTGGGATAAAGTTGTTTCAGAGTTAAATATAAAAATGACAGAGCTTGATGCGGTTATCGTAGACGTTAGAGGAAACCCAGGCGGTTATCTTGAGTCCGCAGTTCATATTAGCGAGGACTTTTTCAGAGGAAAAACTGTTTTGTACGAAGAAACATCAACCGGTCAGCAAGTTCCTTTTAACACCACTAAAGTTGGGGTGTTTAAAGACATCCCGGCTGTGTTTGTATTAGTGGATCAGGGGAGTGCTTCTGCATCGGAAATATTAGCAGCAGCCTTAAGAGATAATATTGGTGCAAAATTAATAGGTACTAAATCTTTTGGAAAAGGTACGATACAAGATGCCAAGGATTTTAAAGACGGTTCCGCTATTCATATAACAATTGCCAAATGGCTAACGCCTAATAAAGTTTGGGTTCATGGTAATGGCTTAGATCCCGATGTTTTGGTTGAGATAACTGATGAGGATTTAAATAATCAAGTGGATTCTCAGCTTAATAAAGCAATAGAATTAGCCAAAGATTTCTAAAGATCCCCAACAGCTGTTTGAAGAATTTTTTCAAATAACTCTGAAATAATCTTGATTAGTAAATGGGTTTAATTTTCTAAGTTTTTTTCCATCTCAATAGCAGTGTCTTTAAGGATATTTTCAATTTCACCATTCATTACCTTATCCATGCTGTGCCAAGTCTTGTTAATTCTGTGGTCCGTTATTCTATCTTGAGGAAAATTATAGGTTCTTATTTTTTCACCTCTTTCTGCTGACCCAACTTGCGAAGATCTTAAATCAGTAATATTTTTTACACTTTGATTTTTCATTTGGGTGTAAAGCTTAGAATGCAGTATCTGTAAGGCTTTTTCCCTATTTTTCCCCTGGTATCTTTCTTCCTGACATTCCACAACCGTGTCTGTGGGAATATGCGTCAGTCTAACAGCAGTAGATACTTTGTTCACATTTTGTCCTCCTTTTCCCCCGGATCTAAAAAAGTCCCATTTTAAATCATCAGGTTTTATTTCAATATCTATTTTTTTAACTTTTGGAAGTACCGCTACTGTTGCGGTCGAAGTATGAATTCTTCCTGCTGACTCTGTTGTGGGAACTCTTTGTACTCTGTGAACTCCAGATTCGTTTTTCAATAATTTATATATTTTATCTCCCTTAATCTCAGCTATAAGGGTTTTTATTCCCCCAGCTTCGTTTTCGTTAATATAGTCTTCAGAAACTTTCCATTTAGCCTTTTCGCCGTATCTCAAGTACATTCTATACAAATCTCTGGCAAATAGCCCTGCTTCGTCCCCACCTGTACCCGACCTAATTTCCAGTATTACAGTGTTTTCATCGATATCGGCAATATTTCCATCATCATTAGCTTTGTTTTTTGAATCACCTTCAACTTGATAATCGTTAGAAAAAGAGAGCCCCATATCATTTTTTTGCTTATTTAAGTCTTCAATTTCTTGTCTAATCAACAATTTCATATCTTCGTTCTGTTCTTTTTCCAAAGCATTTTGATTTAGTTTGATTTCATCTTCAATTCTTAGAATTTCGTTTTTTAGATAATCTTGATTCATGTTTATATTCTACAGCAAGAATTGCTGTATTAAATAAATTAATGATATGATTTTGGGGAAATTTATTTTAAGCACGGGATTTAAAATCTATTCTTGATCTGAATCTTCTTTTTTGCCTTTTTCTTCTTCTGCTTTGGCTTTTTGTAGCATTTCTTTTAGAGATACTTCTCTAAACTCTCCTTTGCCTTTGTTTTTAGCTTTTTTACTTGATTTCAACTCATCAACACTCTTCTTTTTTTCTTCGGCAATTTTTAATCTCTTGGAAAATTTCTCAATTCTACCTTCTGTATCGACAAATTTTGATTGTCCTGTATAAAAAGGATGGCATGCACTACATATCTCCACAGTTATTGAAGGTAGGGTAGACATCGTTGTGAAAGTATTTCCACAAGCACATTTTACTACGCACTCTTTATTTAGTTTTGGGTGAATGTCCTTTTTCATAGCGTTTAGGAGTATAACAGGATTTTTTTTATTCAACAAGTGTTTAATCGTTATTATTTTTTATTTCGGCAATATAAACACCTACTGCAATTAAAATTGTTCCAAAAACAACGAATTTGTTTGGGATTTCGTTTAAAATTACAAATGCGACGGGTAATGTGAAAAGGGGACTTAAGTAATGGAAAAAAGCAATGTCCGAAACCTTTACAGTTTGAAGAGCTTTTTGATATGCAATATAGGCTATGATTGATGAGAAAACTGCCATGTATAAAATACCGAGTATCCCTTGAAGATCTATTTGCATGATATTGAAGTACTGGGTATTTCCAAAGGCTCCTATCATTTCAAAAACAGCTAGTGGGGCAACAGTAAATAGACCTACATACATACAAATTGCAGTTAGAAGAGTAGGGGGGTAGTCTTTTCTCATTGGTCTGATGTGCATAAAGCTAAGGGTTTTTTTAAGAAGTTTGGATCTTTCTCCCATGCTCATTTTTGACCAAACAATAAAGGTTACCCAAAAAAAGTTATAGATTAAAATTAAAGAGTTTCCAAATATTCTTTCTAAAATATTGATGTTTTGAATAGGGTTGAAAAAAGGCTCTATTACAACAATAATAGTGCCTAGAGAAGCTAGAAATAGCCCTATTTTTAAGTCTTTATTTACTCTTTCTTTGTAAAAATAATTACCGGCGATAACCGACAGTATTGAGCCTAGAATTCCAATTACTGCATTGTCAGTAGCGGTCGTATATTTTAGACCGATAAAAATTAGTGCGAGAGAGGTTTGTGAAAAAATTCCAAGTAGAAAAAAATTTAAGTAGTCCTTCGAATTTATTTTTACCTTTTGGATTTCGTAAATAGTGTAGGGTAAAAAAATGATAGAAACTACTAAAAATCTTAAAAATAAAAAGGTTAGAGGAGGGATGTAATCTAAAGTATTTTTTATTATCGGTCCGGCCGCCGCCCATAGAATTGTTGCTATTAAAAGAAGAATATAACCTGTTGGCAGTTTATCGGGCAGTTTATTTTTAGGCATTAATATATTCTAACTGGAAATTTTAAAGATAGAAAGTGTAATTTTTATTTATCTGTAATTATTCACAAAAAAATATTTTAAAGGTCAGAAAATTTTACCTCTTTTTGAGTCTTTTCTTTCATGTTCTTTACTATTACTGTGCCTTTTTCTATCTCATTTTCACCAATAATAACAACAAATTCAAACCCTTTTTTATCGGCGTATTTTAGTTGTTTTTCAATTTTAGTGTTTTTTTCTAGCCAGGTAGAGACTTCAAAACCTTTTTTTCTAAGTATATTTGATACTTCTAGAGTTTTATCAAAATATTTTTGATCTTCAGAAGGCCATAGTGTAATAAAATAACCAGCGTTCTCATCAAATTTTGGTAAAAGTCCCCATGTTTTTAGGAAATCTACAAGCGTTATATCTCCCATTGCAAAACCTGTTCCTGTAAGTTTTTCATCTCCAAAAAGACTAATTAAATCATCGTATCTTCCACCTCCTGCAATGGCTCTGGAGTTTTCTGGGTTAAGGTCAAATATCTCAAATACAGTACCCGTGTAGTAATCCAAACCTCTTATGGTAGAAATATCTATTTTCACAAAATTATTAATATCTGATTTTTCAATAATTTCCATTAAATTTTTAATTTCATTTGCGCCTTCTGACCCTACTCTTGAAAGTTCCTCGATAACAGGATAGGGGTTTTTAATAAAATCAGTCAGACTTTCTATCTGCTTACTGTCCATTTTTGCGTCGTCCTTTAGCCATTTTACGAATTCTTCTGGTAATATTTTAGAACTTTTATCGATTGCTTTATTAACTGTTTTTATTTGTTCGTCTTTTAATTCATTTTTTTTATAAAAATCATCCATCAGCTTTCTACTGTTTATTCTTATCTCAAACATACCTTCTTTTGCACCAAAACTTTTCATTAGCTTTGCCATTACCGAGATGATTTCAAAATCCGCCTCAATACTTTCAAAACCAAAAATATCTGTATTTAGTTGAAAAAATTCTCTTCCTCTTCCTTTTTGAGGTTTTTCGTATCTCCAAAAATTTGCAATAGAGAACCATCGGATTGGGCGGGGAAGTTCGTTAACTTTTTGAGCAATCATTCTTGCAAGTGTCGGTGTCATTTCTGGTCTTATAGCAATTTTTCTATCGCCTCTGTCTGTAAAACTATAGAGTTGATCGTTTACAAGTTCTTCTCCAGATTTAGCGGCGTAAATCTCAAAACTTTCCAAGAAAGGACCGTCGTACTCATCGTAACCATAGGATTTACAGACCTTTTTCCAATTATCGAATATGAAATTTCTTATTTTCATATCCTCAGGATAAAAGTCTCTAGAACCTTTATAAGATTGTGTACTCAGTTTATTTGTCATATATTGTCATTTTATTTTATAAACTTAACTTCAAATCAAGTCTAAAAATTAAATTTAGAAATATTATACATTAGTAGCCAAAATTTTCTAAGCTGTAGGAATCTACATATGTTTGCAGAGCTTTAACAAAATAGATATTTATTACTAATAGAACTATGCTCATAACTATGGATATGTAGAGGATACTAAAGGCGACCTTTCTTTTTTCGGAATTTTCATTTTTAAAATATTTGAA
The DNA here is from genome assembly GCA_964525475.1 of uncultured Candidatus Saccharibacteria bacterium. GTDB lineage: Bacteria > Patescibacteriota > WWE3 > UBA101185 > UBA10185 > JAAZNV01. The sequence goes on from CAZGHA010000006.1 coordinate 17,116, forward strand.
AAACCAATAGAGTCCGAGTGGTGCTAGGACAATACTTAGGAAGTACATTTTAACCTTTTGGCCAGCTGAAAAGGGGATATCATTTTCCGGGATTTTGTTTCCGCAGTTGGGACAAAATTTGTCAGTTTGGTTAATTTCTTTATTGCAAAAAGGACAATTTTCTCTCATGTATAAATGGTACACCAATTTTGGTTGAAATTTATCTTTCACAAGACAGTGGGCACTTGACTTGATAATTGTTTACGTGAAACAATCAACGTGTGTTTGAAAAATTTAAAAAATTATCGCTAGCTATAGATATAATATTTGCTTTAGTAGTTTTAATAATAATTGGAGTTAGTATTTATATCGTTCTTTCATTGAAAAAAGAAGGTTTTTAAAGAAAATATCTCAAAGTACGGGAATTTAAAAATCGTCAGAATTATATCTGTCTCCCTGTTAATGATTCTTGCTCTTTATTTAAGAATGGTGTGTTTTAATGAAGAGGGTGGTGATTCCGAAACTTTTACAGATGTTGTCGAGTCCTTTTTGGACGGTGATAGCATCTATAGTAAAACTGTAAAATCATATTCTTATGAGAATACAGATAACCACGGATATGCCTATTTTCCGACTCTTCTTTACATATATATTCCTTTTTATAGTTTAAGTGATATTGTTGATATAGAGCCTCATATACTTTTTAAGATTCCTGTATTAATAGCAGATATTTTAGTTGGAATTTTACTTTTTAAAATATTGTATAAAGATGAGAAAAACTTTTGGATAGCTTTTTTAGGGGTACTTTTCTGGTCTATAAATCCACATTTAGTAATGACAAATTCTTATACACTTTCGGAACCTCTAGGAATTTTATTTATGATGTTGGCATTAAAAAATCTTGAAAACAATGATATAAAAACAGGGATTTTTTACGCTATCTCGTTTTCCCTTAAATCGTTTTCCTTAGTTCTTTTCCCACTTTTTATATTGAAGTCCAAAAACAAAGTGAAGTTTTTGTTATCGGGGGCTGTGTTTGCCTTTTTAATTAGCCTTCCTTTCATGAGTTCTTTTGCACGTTTTATTACTTATATTCAAGGATCTATTTTTGTTCATGGTTACAGAGAGGCACAGGGCAGACCTTTTTTGGCTTACGCAAGCTATTTGGTTAATAAATCAAGATATT
>CAZGHA010000007.1:0-7573 GCA_964525475.1 uncultured Candidatus Saccharibacteria bacterium
GATATTTCAGCCGTAGGTTCAATGACTACCGGAGATGTCTTTAACAGTACATCAGCTAACGGACAATGGCTTGGCATGGGAGTAGGCAACGGTAGAATTCAATTTGTTGATTCCACTACAGATTATGTAAATGTGTTAGATGCCAGACTTGGAGTTGGAACACCAACACCGGCTTATACTCTTGATGTAGCGGGAACAGCTCAGGCACAAAACTTAAGATTAACCTCACTACCTTCCAGCACAAGTATGAATGCCTTAGTATTATCAGGGTCAGAAGTTGCTACTTTAGATATTGAACCTTACTTAATAGCATCGGGATCTGAAGGACAATTTTTATACAATAATGCAGGTGTTTGGACTCCTTTCAGCGACATTTTCTGGAACGACACAAATCATTATCTCGGGGTTAATAACTCTACTCCTCAGTACACACTTGATGTGGGAGGTTCGGGAAGAATTGGTGGAGTTTTATTAAGCGCCAGCAACATCGGTCTTACAGGAGATGTAGATTTAATAGACCTTGAAAATAACGCTGTTACAATAAATGGTACATTAGCTTTAACAGGTGCTATCACTGCCCCATCTTCAGTTAACACGATAAACGGTTTGGTGATAAATAGCGGAAATATAACCACAGGAGTTTGGCAAGGCTCCACGGTAACTGTTCCTTATGGAGGTACGGGGGCAACAACTCTAACAGATCACGGAGTTTTGATTGGCTCTGGAATAGGAACAGTAACTGCCCTAACACCAGGAGCACAAGGACAAATTCTTGTCGGAAGGGACGGAGATGACCCAATATTTGCAAGTCTTTCAGGTGATGTTTCTTCATTATCAATAACAGGAACATCAGCATCAGTTACACTTGCAAACACCGGTGTAACAGCAGGATCATACGGTACAGGTACAATAATTCCTCAAATTACAGTAGATTCAAAAGGAAGAATTACAAATGTATCAAATATTGATATAGCTCTATCACTACTCCTACCCGGTACCGAAGGTCAGATGATTTACAACGACGATGGTGAGTGGAAACCTTTCAGTGATATATTCTGGAATGACACCGGAGGATATTTAGGAATTGGCACAACAGCTCCAACACACAAACTTCAATTAGCTGACCATACAACAGCTGAAGGGGGTATTGCTCTTGGGTCAGATGTAGAAATATTTAGATCTGCAGCAAATACATTGAGCTTGGGCGCAAACGACGCGTTCACCATACCCGGAGGGATTGTAAATATCAACACCAATGCTAATTACGCAACTAATATAAACACAGGAACATCCGGAGGTGTAGTTAATATCGGAGGAGGCTCGAGCCCCGTTTCAATTAACTCAACCACTTGGGATATTTCAATCGGCGGTGGTGCAACCGGACTTACGGATATTTCAGCATCAGGAAATATTCAATTCGGCACATTGGGTACAGGTGGTTTAGTAAAAGCTGCAAATGGCTCCGGATTATTATCAGTAGCAACAGCTAACGTAGACTATCAAGCTCCTTTAACATTTACCAACGGCCTAGTAAATTCAAGCAACTCTGTAACATGGGGAGGAGATTTAACACAAGATACATCAATTACTCAAGACGGTTCAGAAGCACTAACATTTATAAATAACGGAGCAGGAAATGTCACATTCAACCTAAATGCTACAGGAGATTTTGATATTCAAGACGGAGGAACTTCAGTATTCTTTATAAGAGATGATGGAAATATTGGAATTGGAACCACCAACCCCGGCTTTGATCTTGATATTTCAGGAAATATTAGAGCCACAAACTACTACTCATACGATGGAACTCCGGGCGCAACTTCAACCATCGCAGGTATGGTTTTCAAAAACGGTCTTTATACATCAGGTCAAATAGAAGTACTTCCTCCGGGAACTGAAGGTCAGATGCTTTACAACAACTCAGGAACATGGGCTTCATTTTCAGGAATGTTCTGGGATGACACTAACTCAAGATTGGGAATTGGAACAACAGCCCCGACTGCTCCTCTAAGTGTTGCAGGAACAACATCTACAATAAGCAATACTACAGGAAATTTAACTATCACACCTTTTGTAAATCTGATAGTTTCACAAGGAGCTTTAGGTCTTGGAACAACTAACCCATCAGAAAAATTACATGTAGTAGGAAGTGCTAGATTCACCACGGTAGGTTCTTTAGCTCAAACCTATGACTTAGGACTAACAGCTGATGGAACATTAACTACTAGTACTTCCGATGAAACTATGAAAACAAACGTAATTAACTTAGATAGCACCCTTTCTAAAGTAATGCAACTCAATCCGATATCATTCAATTGGATAAATGACACAGAAAAAACAGACGTAGGATTTCTAGCACAAGAAATGAACGAAATATTCCCCGAAGTTACTTTTATAAACCCAACAGATGGAAAGATGGGAATAAATTATTCAAGACTTCCTTCTATACTTACAAAAGCTATCCAAGAGCAACAAATAATAATTCAAGAAAATTCAATAAAACTTGAATCAATTGAAAATATTCAAAAATCTCAATCATCTGAAATCACAAATGTAATATCAGATGTGACAGGTGTAAAAAATGACATCGACTTTATAAAATCCGTACTTGGAATTTCAGATACCACAATAGAATCAACCGAATCATCATCTTCAATGGAAGCGTTGTTTGCAAACAACACAAGTATTTTGAACTCTATTCAAACAATCTACAACGACCTAGTCGAACTAATTTCCGCACTTGGACTTAAATCAGTAGATGGAAGCTTGGTAATTGATTCATCTTTGAATGTTATTGGAGATACTACCCTGTCCAACTTAACAGTAACAGGAGACCTGATGGCAGGAATGATAAAAGTTGACACGTTAGAAAATTCAATAGGAGTCGTAGGAATACCCTGCTACAACTCTGAAACAGGCAACATAGATGAAGAGATTTGTGAAAACCAAACACTTTATTTACAAAAAGAACTTACTGGAAATCTTGATATATTTGATGGAAAACTTGTCATAGAACCTAACGGAACAATGAAATTAGCAGGTTCGTTAGAGGTCGAAGGAACAGTAACCGCAAAAGATGTAAAAACTACACAGATTGTCATAAATACACCGGAAGTTGAATCCGCTTCAGCAGGAAAAGTAACAATTCCCGAAGGTCAAACTTCTATAACAGTAGAAACAACCGCAGTAAATGAAAACTCAATAATAATGGTTACACCTGAAAGACCTATCGCTCTTGGAAGCAAGTATGTTGGAGAAGGTAAATTTGAAATTACACTATCTGAAGAAGAAAGTTCTGATCTCCAAGTTTCCTGGTTTATATTAGGAAGTCAGGCAAATTCTCCTGCAGAAATAGTTTCGGATACTTCAACCGAGGTCACAGAAACTCCTCTTACAGAAGAAACTGTGAGTGTCATTCCTGAGGTCACAAGTGAAAATACCGATACCCAACAAATTACTAGCGCTGAATTTACACCTGAAGAGGAACAGGAGATGGCTCTAAACCCATAAAAATCAAAACATGAAAAAAACAAACGAAAACAATAAAATTATCACAGCAACAATATTATTATTCGTTCTAACTTTTATATTTTCAATTTTATTGATGTCGAAAAATAAAAAGACCTTGGAAGAAATACCTGAGAATAAATTTTTAAAAGGAGTTCTGGCCGTAAACACCAACAAGTCATCTTATGAGCCAAACGAAAAAGTAATACTTGGGTTAGCCTCACTTGACTCAAACGGAGACACTCTCTGTGACAGCAATCTGGAAATAACCATTAAAGGTCCTGATGGAAAAGAGACAAAACTGGCAGCAAAAGACGGAGAAATTTTGAAAATGAATTCCTGCGATGAAAGTAACAATGTTACAAGCAACCCTGATTACACTGCTTATTTTTTTCCCACCGAAGAAGGTTTTTATAAAGTTAAATTAACAAATTTAGAAAATGGAAATGAAAAAGAAACCCAATTTGAAGTAAAAAAAGATTTGGATTTTAGTATAGAAAGAGACGGAGCGACAAGAATAAATCCTTTTGCAACTGACAGATACCACATGATTCTAAAAGTAACTGCAAAAAAAGATTTTAAAGGGAAAATAGTCGAAAAGTTACCGGCATCTTTTAACATAATTTGGCAGGGTAAAAGTGTGGTTGAAACTGAAGGAAACAAAAAAACAATAACATGGGAAGTTGATTTGAAAGAAGGAGAAACGAAGGAATTGATATACGAATATCAAGCCCCCAAGAACAGTCCTGATTTTTATGAACTTGGGAAGGCTCAGGTTTTTGAAAATGAAAAAAAGATGTTTGAAGAAATTAGAACTTGGCAGATAGCTTCCGACGGCATCACTATCTACAATTATGGGATATGCGGCTCTACCTGTGATACAGATTCAGATTGGTGGGCTTCAGGAGACGATGTAGATCAATTTCCCTTTGGTGGTAATAGCGCAAATAGAAATACTCACACGGAGGCAAACGACTCACAATATAGCAATCTTTCAACTTCTAACGATGTAGACTACGCTACTACTAATCCTGGAAGTGGAGATGAAGTATTTGCGTGGTTTGAAATGCCAATAACTGAAGATCCATCAAGAATATATAACATGGATCTTACATGGGAAGCATCACTATCACAGGGCTTTTTCTATACAACGGATGCTACTATGTATATCCTACGGTCGGGATCTAATTGGGCAAACGATGCTTCTTGGGATCAAATTGGCGGAAATACCAGTATGTGGTGGAACATTGAATACACAAAAACAGAATCCATAACTTCGGGTTTTTCCAATTATATAGGTAGTGATGATATCCTTACCTGGGGTGTTTATTCTAATAGAAGCAGTGTTTACCAGAACATTGACTATGTTGAGGCTGAGGTCGGTTATTACGAAGATATTACAGGTACTGTTTATACAAATGAGGCAAAAAACACCAATATTGGAGCAGGAAAAACTGTAAATTTATATATTAATGGCTCTTATATAGGAACTGATGAGACCGACTCAAATGGAGTTTTTACATTTGCAAGTTATAATATGCTGGACATCGGTGATGGTGACGTAGCTGTTGTTTATTTAGATGGTGAGACTGAAAACGGAAGTACTGTATTAGTAGCCGACGGCACTCCAAGATACGACACAACAGCAGATATCATAACGGATAGAGTATGCCTTATTAATAGAGAAGCTTCCGGCAATGTAACTAATTCTGATATTGACCAAATTGATTCTTCGGACGCGGAAAATGAAGATGGGGTGACAATATCATCGGGTAATCTGACCGTGGCCAGCGGATTTGAACTATTTATCCCATTAGGTGAAACTTTCGCCCCGGGAGGAAATGTTACTACTGATAAACTTCATATTAAAGGTACCTACACAGGTACATCTGAGACCTTGTCGCTAATAGGATCAGGAACCGGATCATGTGATTCCTCAGCTGCTTTAACTTTACCTCTATGTGTTGATTCGGGAGCCACATTTACCCCAACTTCAAACACTACAATATTTACGGGTAGCTCTAACACAACCATTGAAAATACTACCTACTACAACCTCTCATTTACACCGACCATAACAACGGGAGTCAACTATACATTTGATTCAGGAGCAGTCTATGTAAATGGTAATTTTACCGTAAACCCGACTTCCGCTTCTTCAAACACTCTAACCGTAAATCTGGCGGGTACATTAGATGTTGCTTCAACAGGAACCATAACTTTATCAGGCAACACATCAGGGACCTCAACTTTAGACACAATAAACGGAAGCAACCATTCAATAAATTCGGGGTATTTAAACATAGGTACGGCAGGTACCCTAAACGCGAGAGCCTCCACCATAACTTTTGAAGGCACATCTGGTACTATTTTTACCCGTTCCGGTACTTTTAACCAGGGTACGAGCACGATCGTTTACTCTCAAACAGGAGGAAACACCGCATTAACTTCAGGGACAATTACTTTTTACAACTTAGAAGTAGACATGTCGGGACGCACTGGAACCTTGGGAAACACTGTTACCGTGCAAAATGATTTAGATGTCATAGCAGGAACACTTTATGACGGAGGGAATCAAATAACGGGTAGTTCCACGGGAACATTAACTTTAGCTTCGGGAGCTTTTTTAAGTTTAGGTGGTACAACTACGGCAACTTCCTTCCCCACCCTTTTTACGAATCCGACCATCAATCTGGATGTTGATAGTACAGTTATTTATAGAGCGGGAGTTCCCCAAATAGTGTCTATCATACCAACATACGGAAACCTGCACTTTGAACCAATACTTGCTGGTAACATAACCTATGAGATACCCACGGGAATTGATGTTGACGGAAATCTTTACATTGACCCTGAATCAAGTTCCGCATACACACTGACTGTAAATATGACATCGGATATAACCATGGAAAGCGGAAAAACCATTACAGTAACGGGGACGGATTCGGCTAATTCAATTCTGGATACCATATCAGGAAGCGATTACTCAATAACATCAGATTATATAGTTATTGGAGCTTTGGGAACAATAAAAGCAAACGACTCATATATTAATGTTCATATAAACTGGACATGCTATGGGAGTTTAAATGCAGGAACAAGTACCGTGTATCTAAATGGCTCGGGGGCACAAACAGTCACCGGAGAAACCAATTTCTACAACTTAGATATAGCAACGGCAACCACAAAAACCGTAATATTTACCCAAGACGCAATTGTAAATATTCTTAACGGAGGTAACGTAAACTTTGAAGGAGCTTCAGGAAACTTATTAACTTTAACTTCAAGTTCCTTAGCACCTTGGTACTTAAGAGTGGACCCAAATGCTACTTACTCAATAAGTTATGTAAACGTTTCCGAAAGCAACGCAGGCGGTTATCAAACAATATATGCAAACGACGGCACTGTAACTAACGGAGGGCTAAATATAAACTGGATATTCGCTACACCAGGAACAGAGATTTTAATGAACTTTAACGGAGTAAATTTAAGCGGTGTTGATGTGAATTAGAACAGGATCAGACCTAGTACTGAGCCCGAAACGTTCTCATCTCCCCCCCCCTAACTTCTTGACACTTCTCTTAAATTCTGTAAACTATTCCTCGTACCAAAGACAGCAAGGTCTGCACACAAAAAGCAGATTAAAAATCTTGCCGAGGTGAAAACTTAAACTACTTAAGTTAAAACTCACATCTTTGGTGAGTTTTTTGTTTTAATAAAGGAATAAAATGCCAAACGAAAAAAATACAAACATAGTAAAGGAAATAAAAGAAAACTTTGAAAAAGCCAAATCCATAATATTTGTGGACTATTTAGGTTTAAGCGCTGACAATGTCAACGAGTTCAGACAGAAAATGAAGGAGTGCGATGCTTCCGTGGTGGTAGCAAAGAACACCCTTATCAAAAAGGCTGCTGAAGAAGAAAAAGGTATAAAAGAACTTGAAAAAGATTTGGAAGGACCAACCATGGCAGTATTTTCATTTTCCGATCCCATCTCCCCTATTAAAGTTATTTATGAATTTGCAAAAAAATATGAATTACCAAAAACAAAATCAGCTTTGATAGA
>CAZGHA010000007.1:7673-18240 GCA_964525475.1 uncultured Candidatus Saccharibacteria bacterium
ATGGTTGAAAAAATGACCGTCTTAGAACTTAATGACCTCGTTAAAGCCTTAGAAGAAAAATTCGGAGTTAGCGCTTCCGCACCTGTAATGGTTGCTGGAGTAGCTGCAAATGGAAACGGTGGCGCAGCCGCAGAACCCGAAGAAGAGAAAACTGAGTTTGATGTTATCTTAGCTGATGCTGGAGCTAACAAAATAGGAGTTATTAAAGCCGTAAGAGAAATAAATTCAGCTTTGGGTTTAGTAGAAGCTAAAACCTTAGTCGAATCCGCTCCTAAAGCGGTTATTGAAGGTGCTAAGAAAGAGGATGCACAGGAAGCTAAAAAGAAATTAGAAGAAGCTGGTGCAAAAGTTGAGTTGAAATAAATCCTCTACTAAAGTGATTATTAAAAAAGAAGAGGCCGCCTTTAGGCGGCCTCTTCTTTTTCTATTTGACAGTAATGAAATTATAGGACATCACCACCTATCACACTAAATACGAGGTTGATAACAGGTTTTTATAGTTGTTAATTAAGCATTTAACTAGTACCGGCACTATTCTAAAATTTAAGAGCGTGTGTGATTAATAAAACAAAATTTATAAAGTAAGAGGGAAAAATTAAAAATTAATCAACCTAAAGAAAAGTTTTGAATAAAACTAAGTCTTCCTGGTCGTCAATATATGTCAAAAGTTCAGAAATTAAAAAGTCAATTTTTGAATTAAAATAATCTTGATTATTCAGAATTTCATTGCCATCTAAATTTAATTTAGACTGCTTTATTTCATTAATAGGTAATATTTTGCTAATGAATAATAAAAAGGACATGTTGTTACGTAATTGTATGTCATTAAGTGTTTTTATTTCTTCAATATCCCATATTTTAATAACAGATGATTCATATTTTTTATCACTATTAAACATTAAGGCTATCCTATCATCCGCAATTTTCCCTATCTTTTTATCTATACCCATAAGTTTCTTTTTCTGACTATCCCCTTCCCCATTTTCTTTTGACATATTTCTACAAAATTCTGTTAATTCCATAGCTTTGAGTTTACTTTTATTTTTTACAATCTCTTCAACTGATTTTACAGAGTAGTTACCTTTAGAAAACGCGTCCAAAATTGACTCAATATTGTTTATAATATCTTTGTAGTCACTATTATTTTGAGGAACAAACCCCGGCCTACCCAACTGAAAAACAACACTATCTAAACCTTCATTTGAATATTTTTTAATTATTTCGTCTATCTTAACTGACATACCTTTCGAATCTTCACCGGCATTAACAACAATCTCACCACTATCTCCATCACTTTTTTGAGAGTAAATCAATTTGTTTAAATCATTAAAAACACCAACCGCTTTAAGCGCACTATCTTTTGTCGATACTTCGACAATATCCTTTTTTATATCCTCGCCTCTTACTGCGAACCACGAATATCCAAAATCAACTAAAACTTTTAAAGCGACCTCATCAAGGGCATAATTTGCAGGAAAAAACCCCAAAGCGTCTCTAAGCATGATTGAAGGTTCACCTTCAAAACCCTTAGTAGATCCTAAAAAGTATCCCAACCCATACTCATTAAGTATTATTTGAGACTCAACAACATTTTTTGATAAACCACAAAGCGATACTCCATATGGAGAAGAATTAACTATCTCAACTCTTTCGTTTTGATATAGTTCTTTTAACTCAGAAATAAAGAAAAAACCACCACACCTATCTAATACTTCTAAAGTACTTAAGGGAATATTTAAAGAAATGGTTATATTTTTGTGTGATTTTAAAACCCTTATCAACGGATTATAAAAATCCAAGATTGATTTCTTGACTATACTCTCCTCATAAATCAAGGGTTGATTTAGATCTAATATTAAACCGAGATCTTTCACAGACGCAATTATCCATTAAAAGTTTAGATATGTAAAGAATTGTGTAGTAATTGTGTAGAAATTTATTAGGAATTTTAGGAATTTATAGAGAAAAATTTAAAAAAAGAACCCTAACCGAAGGAGACAGTTTATTATACCCCTGCCCACGGTATAACAAACCTTAGCGTCTCCCCCGGATAGGGTTCTTCTTGAATATGCCGGAAGTATATCAAAATACTATAACGTTGTCAATTGTAGAGAATAACGAAGTTAATAATTCAGAAAATATAAACATTAATATGAAAAAGTGTGAGATAAAAATCGAAAATATCTGCAAAAGAAAAGTAAGTTTAATAGGTAGAGAGATTTAAAGATTGATGGGTAGGTAGGGATAAAAGTAAACACATAATTCGATAAATTAGTAAGTAGATAAATCAATGATTAAATAATGAAAAATATAAAACAAGAGGCCGCGCCTTCCGGCGCGGCCTCCTCTTTTTTAACTACCCAAAAAGTAATCTCTAGTCCTAAATCTTAAAAACTTAGATTAAGATACTTTCAGCTTCCTTAAGAAGTTCTTCTTTCATTTCACTGATATCTTCAATAAGTCTTTTCTTTCCAACTACTTTCAAACCGTGCATTTCATCGGCTGTTGAGTATATGACATTCTCATCAGACGATATTATGCAAAGCTGTGCGTTAGCTTCGTCAGAAGGTGTGAGAGCAAGGATTCTTTCAAAAAAGTCTTTGTCTTTAGGCCGTACATAAACATGTAAAATTGAGAAAGGATTAATTGGTTTATAAAGTGATAAACCTGCATTAAGAGTAAATGCATAATCTAAGCCTGAGTTTCTCGAAGTTTTATCAATATTTTGAGCTACATCTTTTAAGCCTCCAAGTCTGCTTCTGTAGTAAACCATCTCTTTCTTTGGAGCAACTTCTTCAACTACCTGGTCAACAGTGCCAAGACCTGAAAATTGTTCTGTGTTCTCTTCAAACTTCTTAGCAGCTTCTCTAAACTTTGCGAGCCAATCGACCTGATCATCCTCTTTTTCAACATCAACTTTCTGTGTTTCAACCTCCATTTTTGGTTGTGGTGCAACAGGTACCTGTAATTCGGGCTCTTTAACTTCTTTCGAAACAGGCTCTGGTTTTGGCTCTTCAACAATTTCTTGAGTAGGCTCCTCTACCGGAGTTTCCACTGAAACTTTAACTTCGGATATCGTTTTTGCAGGCATTGTTCTTGGTTCTGCAAAAGATTCCTCTTCAGGAACTCCTGAGGGATATAAGAAATCTACAATATTCTGTCTTGTAAATCTGTGTCTTCCTGTTGCAGTTTTTACTTCAGCCTGTAATTTGTTTTCTTCCAGGTATCTGTAAACTGATCTAAGGCTAACACCTAAAATTTCTGCGACTTCGGTGGAACTATATAGTTTATTTTCAATTTTTATCATAGATAAATGAAAACACCTAAGTGGGTATATGTCAATAAATGACCATTATACTAATAGTCGTAATATTATTAATTAAGGTCCTTATTATGGTTAATTCTAATGGATGACAAGAAGACTTTCATAGGAAAAAGTGGAAATGCCTTTATTATTCTTTTAACACGCCAAGGTTGTTTAATAAGTCTGTAAACCCACCCTAAGTTGTATTTAACGTAAAAAGCAGGAGGAATACTGCAATTTCCAACAATAAAATCAAAGGTTCCCCCGCACCCAATTGAAACTTTAGCATCTATTTTATCCTTATTTCTCATTATCCATTTTTCTTGATGTACGTGATTATATGCAACAAAAAGAAAATCTATTTTATTTACACCTTTTTCTCTCATAACATTTTTAATGTAATCACAGGTTTTTTCATCATCTTCCGGCCCCCGATTAAAGGCAGACGTTGCTCCTATAATATTAACGCCCGGGTATTTTTCCCTCATCACATCTGCGGCTAAATTTGACATATCGCTATCACATTCGTCTGCAAAATTGCCAACGGCATTTTTAGCCCTCCCTCCAAGGAAAAAAATGCTGTATCCTTTTTTAGAAGATAAATTACAAACTTCATATGTAAGATCTACCCCTGACACCCTCTCGTTTTTTAAATTTTTTCCTATAAACGAAGACACCCCAACTAACAAACCTTTAAAAAATGCAATCACCGGAAACATAAAATTTCGTTTTAATTTTTCAACTGATTTCAAATAATTTTTGGCATAGATTACACCAACACCGTCAGGCACCGACAAAGAAGACTCGTTAATTATTTTTTTAAAAGCTACATCTTCCTGGGCATCCATAACAAACTCAGGATTAGTTGTACATATTATGTGATTTTTTCCATCTTTAAGAAGACTGTTTTCAATCATATCCAAAACCTTCTGCATATTAAGATCAAAATCTATTCTGACACCTAGTATTTTTTTAGACACCATGGTTGTTATTATACCGATTTTTGAGTAAAAATCCTTTTATTGTGGTAAAATTATCAGAGCTATGACATCAAAAAACCCCAAGAAAAAATTTACATTCAAAAAGCTTGGCTATATAGAAACTCTTTTCACACTTATTGTAATTGTGGGTATTACTACCCTTCTCTATTTATATACATCCGGTTACAGAGTAAGCAGAGATGAAAAAGAGGGTACCTTAGATATTGCAAAAACCGGAATGATAGGTGTCAAATCAATTCCTGATAGTGCAACTGTGTATGTTGACGGAGTAATTAGAACAGCTACGGACGATACTATAGCTGGAATTATTCCCGGAAAACACGATCTTAAAATTATCAAAAAAGGTTTTTTAGAATGGAATAAACAAATCGAGGTTTATGAACAATTGGTTACGGACATCACCGCAGTTCTTGTATCTCAAAGCCCAAGATTAGAACCACTAACAGACACAGGAGCAAAATTCCCAAGCATCTCTCCTTCTTTAACTAAATTAGCCTATTTTTCACTTGATACAGAAAAACCCGGAGTATGGGTAATACCTTTGACAGGTGTAAATCTAGGACTTTTTAGAACAAACCCAACTGTAATAATTGAGGACACAAGATATACAACCTACTCTTCAGCTGAAGAAATAATGTGGTCACCTGATGAAAAAAGTTTGTTAATTAGATCTGCTAATGATGTTTTTTATCTTGTCGATCTTGATAATAAGACGGCACAAACAACCTTAAAATCAGAAGAAATTTTGGAGGAATGGGCAGAAAAACAAAGTGAAAAAAGAAAGATATTTATAGACAACTCACTTGTGAAAATACCCGAAAACATAGTAGAGCTAGCCTTATCAAAGGAAGCTTTCTGGGCCCCGGATGATAAAAAATTTTTGTACACAAAACAAAACGGAAACAAGTTGGAATACTGGGTGTACAATTTTGAAATACCTTTACCAATAGGAGAAAAAACAGAGTCCCTAGTCTTGACTACAGATATTGAAGCACCCCAACCAAAGATTAAATGGTACACAGATAGCTTTCATCTTATTTTAGTAGAAGGAGATATTGAAAACGAGAAAAAAGGAACTGTCAGTCTTATTAGAATTGATGGAAGTAATAAAACTGAAATTTACAACAACACTTTGTACTCTGATTCAGCTTTCAGCTCACCTGGTGGAGAAAAGGTCATCATACTTACATCTTTTAAATCTGGCAATCAAACAGACCTCTACACGGTTAGCATAAGATAAAAATTCATCACTCTTTCTCTATTTTTTCAATTAATTTTGCAGTGACAACTAAACGATTAATGGTAGTACCGGGTGGGTCACACGTCTGAAGGGTCAAAATTGGCTCTATAACAGCCCTTGTGATGGAATTTGTATTCCAGCCTTGCACAACCTCCTTGTTGACTACTTCGTAGACATACCTATCCCCCTGGTAAAAAATATTTATCCTGTCTTTTAAATCCAATTTACGGAGCAAATTAAAAACCGTAGCATATTTTCCAAGATCCCAAAAATTTAAAGAGGCGTGTGCAAAGAGGTAAACATTGCTGGGAGCCGTAGTTGGATAATCAGAAGATATGGCATGAGCTACACCAGTCTTAAGAGCCTCTTTATAAGCTTTTTCGTCTACAACTGAAACATCTCGTACTATTGGGGAGTTCACACCAATTTTCTCTATTATAATAGAAAAATCTTCGTTTACAGGTTTCATTTTTACAGGTGTACTTTTCAATAGGTTTCCAAAAACACTGTACTCCTCACTATCCTTACCTGAGACATCCAAGGAATATTCTTGATTTTTCATATCCTTTACAAAGTACCAAATCTCTTGAGCAATAAGAGGTCCAAAAGACATTAACAAAAAAAGGATACCGAAAAAAATTAACAGGTTTGGGAGATTAATAATTTTTTTATTTTTAACAAAACTCACAAGTTCATTATACATTGAGAAGCACTCTTTTAAATAAATTAATAATCTTTGGGAACAAATATTATATTTAAATTTAAGAATATTTTTGTGCTTTAAAAACTATAGAAGAATCTAACAAAAAAGTGTTGACAAATATTTAAAATTCTGTAACATAACTCCTACCAATGTTAGCAATAACATTGGTACAAAGAAGTCCACGATTTATCGAGGACTTCTTTGTGTTATATAAGCTTTTTAAAATACTGCAAGACCACCCTAGCTGAAAATTAACTCTGCTAACTGCAGCTAATTTTTTGGAATTTTAAAATGGTCGGGGTGATCCGATTCGAACGGACGACCTCACGGTCCCGAACCGTGCACTCTACCAACTGAGCTACACCCCGAAGCGAACAAAGTGAGCGAGAGATGTATGAGGAAGCGCAGGTTGCTTGTGCAACCGAGCAAGCTCTTACACCCCGACGAAGTGGTCAAAAATTCTCTCTAATTTTAACACGGAAAATTCAGATGTATTTCTCTATTAAAAAACCAACAAGATAGGACATCACAACAACCACTAAAAATAAAGATAAATGCTCAGACAAAACTGATAGCTTTCCCTCCTTGCTACCCTTCTCATTATTTGAAATTAATATACTTAAAGCACTTATTAAAATTAATCCCCAAATAACACTTACTACCAAAGCAGACTTTATGCTCAAAAATGAAATGGGAATTAAAAAAGTTAAGGCAAAAAGAAACTTAGATAAAAATGTAGCAAAGGTTGCTTCCCAAACTTGCTTTGTAGTATTTTCACCAGAAGATTCTTGTGACAAATGTACTCCAAAAGAGTCAGAAAGAGCATCAGCAATAGCTATAGTTAAAATGCCACCTATCACAGCGGCTTTCGATTGAGTGCTTACTCCTAGACCAATTAGAAGTCCTAGGGTGGTTAAAACCCCTGACACTAATCCAAAGCTAACTCCTGTTTTGAAAGATTTTTTCATAATATTTTCCGGGCTGAGTCTGCGCTGAGCTGAGCCCTCCTATTTAACTAACACTATCGCATTGGGCAAACTTCTTCCAGGCCCAACTAAGTAAGAACCATTTAAGTATAATGCCGAACTACCCCCGCCGTCGAGATTTAGAGCATCTTTAGCTCCCAAAGCTTTCATAACATAAGCTGCATCTACCACCGTAGCATTTGAAATTATTGCTAAATATAGATTAGAATCACCTACCCCAATCGCCCCTCGAGCGCCTTTCTTTTTGATAAGAAGTAAGTTTATCTGAATTTATAACTACGTCGCCACCGTTTAAAAGTGTAGGATAATTTGAAATTCCAGCAGTAACGGAGCCACCACCGTAATCAGATGATTTTTTATAAAATTTTGCACTGCTCCCGTTAAATGTAGCAAGTCCCGTGTCACCCCATGACAAAGCTCCTTTGTTCAGCCACTTCCCCGAACTGGATTTATAAAAAGCATAATCACTTGAATTTATTTTACCCGAACAAGAAGAATAATCCGGTGGGCAAAAGTAGGCACCGTTCATTCCAGCAAAACCACCGTTATCCTTGACATGTTCTGCCAAAGACTTGGTAGGACAATTATCTTTGCAGTCATCACCGTTCGCAGAGGCCGTAATCACTTTAACGTCTGAAAGTGCTACCTTTATCAAGTAAACGCCAAATTTTCCTCTTTCTGTATCTACTGTCATGTAATTTCCTCCACCAGAGATTTTACTCACAACCGGTTTTGGAATACTCGCTAAATATTTTTCGTGAGCTTCGTCTAATTTTGATATCGACGTGTCAATTTCACTTTTTAAGTTATCGAAATCTTTTTTTATTAGCATCTCTCCCCATTTAGATACATTTCCCTCATATTCCTTTGTATCCAATTTAACTTTAATATTTCTATCCAAATTTGAAACAAAAGTCTCATAAGATTTAAAAACATCCTGAATCTTTTGATAATCCTGATTTTCTTTTATAGAGCTTAGTTCCTCTAATTGTGTTTTCAAAGAATCCGCTTCAGATAATAAATTTATTTGTTGAGACAATTTGAGGTGATCTTCGTACAAAGAAACATCGAGGGTATTTTTTATATTCTCTTGTGTTTTGGACATTTCTACAACTGAATTCTCAACTCTTGAAATTTTTTCATTTACTTTTTTTACGTATATAAAAATGGAAACGGAAAAAAGAATTAGAAAGACACTAAAAAAAGTATTTTGAAACCAAAGGATATTTTTAAGTTTAATTTTATTTTGGGCAGAGACATACTTATATTATTGTATCTTGTTTCAGAGAATTTATGAAATGGTACCCCAGGCGGGAATTGAACCTGCATCTTGCCCTTAGGAGGGGCACGTTCTGTCCGTTGAACTACAGGGGCTTAATCAAAATACAAGAAACTAACAAATATTCTACCATAAGGAAATTTTTAAATTCCCTAAGTTCAATATATCAGTAAATCTCGGGAATATAATACAACTTAGCTGTAATCTCCCCGTCTTTATTATAATAAATCTTAACGGGATCGTTGCCATCAATCCAACTAGCACATCGTTTATTAATAACATAATTTGTCATAGAAAGAGGGTCGTTAACGAATATATAATACCCGGCCATGCTTGTATCATTGATATAATTAGTAGGCAAATAATACCTAGGTAATGACTGCTTTTCGTTGGTTGCATAATAAAATGACTTACCATCTTCAATTATGAATTCCGAAATATCTTCCCAATTTCTACTATAAGGAAAACCAAATAAAGTTAACTTAAAAGTAGGATTTAGAATAGGAAATTTCCAAACTAAAAAACTCTCCTCTTGCCAAGGATATTCTCTTTCGTGACTAACAAATATTGCGTGCGACTGTAAAAAAAGAAAAGAAAACATTAAAAACATCCCTAAGTAAAATACGGGTAAAAGTTTTTTAAATTTTTTAGATATAAAATCAGATATGTAATTAAAGAAATACCCCATTACAATTGTTACGGGAATAAGATATGTGTAAATATGAGTTCCGGGAACCTCCACTGCATATTCCATAAAGATATACGAGAATAAAAACCAAGACACTATCCCCAGCTTTCGTTCCCAAGATATTGTCTTTCTACTTATTAACAAAAGGGCCAAACCTGCCAAAAAAGCCGAGATATACAAATGAGAAACATATATAGGTTGGTAGATTTCAAAAGTATATCTAGAACTATTTACAACGTTCGGCTGATGAGTACCCTCTACCCTAGCCTTCCAGTAGTTTAAAGCGCCCGTTGGTAAATTTAACAAGTAAGGTAAATAAAAAACCGACATTATAGAAATACCTAAAAATACAGGCAAAATTGTCTTTCTAACGGTTGATTTAAGATTTAAATTGTTTTTTCTAATCCACTCCAATAAAAGAAGAAAAGCCATTGGAAAAAAGTAAACGGAGTCCGAATGAACTAGAAAACTTAAGCCCCATAAAATACCTGCAATATAAAGGTGCTTTATATTTCCATTCTCGGAAAGAAGTATAAGCTGATATATAACCAACAGCATTAAAAATATTACTAATGACTGGTACTGAACTATTCTTGATAAAGCAACAAAAAGTCCGTTGGTAACAAAAAATATCAAGGAATAAAAAGCAACTTTTTGATTAAATAATTTTTTTACTATTAAGAAAAACACATAGCAGGAAAATATTGAAAATAATGCAAAAGGAAGCCGGGTGGTAAATTCTGAAGTGTAATTATCAGATATTGGTTTTAAGAACATAGTTAAAATAAATTGCCCGGGTGCTCTCTTTTGAGACAGCAAAAAATGCGAAAAAGTCTGACCTTTTGTAATATAAAAAGCCTTCGTTTCGTCACCTTGGTAATCAGAATATCCTAAATTAACCAATCTAAGAATTGAGGCACACGTAATAAAAAGGAACAAGAGAAATGTTTTTGTATTAAAATTTTTTAAAGAAATATCTTTTAAATTCATCAAGAAAGTTAATCTATTCCAACATCAATGAAAAACTTAATTGAAAATATTTTAGCATAAAAATAGCTAATATTTCCCCATAAAGCAGGGCTCGGCCCTGTCCGGGGCCGAGCCCGTGAAAAACCTCTGATTTTTTAATCAATACCTTTTCTTTTAGAAAAAAGTTTTATCTTTTCTAGAGACACCCCTCTTTTCAAAGAAAATTCTTCACTTTTTTACTACGTTTCTTTTCCTAAAAATATATTTAATAGCTATTTTTAAAGCTATTAACAATATAATTAGAGGAATAAAGGCGATAAACCATATTCCAACTGTACCTACCGCCCTAAGAACCGAAATCATAGCTCTGACGGCTTCTTTCATAATCACATCAGGT
>CAZGHA010000008.1:0-2981 GCA_964525475.1 uncultured Candidatus Saccharibacteria bacterium
GACAGAGATTTTAAAGATGTACCTAAAGTCTCTTTAAGATTCATTTACTATACCTCCATCCTTTAAAACAATTTGTCTTTTAGCAATTTGAGCCAATTCCTTATCGTGAGTAACTAGAATAATCGTAATTCCTTCTTTATTTAAATCAATCAACATCTTTTCAATCTCATCCCCTGTTTTTGAATCAAGATTTCCAGTAGGTTCGTCCGCCAATATCAATGACGGTTTATTAACTAAAGCTCGGGCGATTGCTACTCTCTGTCTCTCGCCACCTGATAGCTCATTTGACTTGTTATTAAGCCTATGATCAAGTCCAACTTGTTTTATGACTTCTAAAGCCATTTTCTCGTGTTTATGGACAGGGATTTTACTGTAAGTAAGTGGGAGCATGACATTTTCCAGTACTGTTGTTCTTTGCAAAAGATTAAAGGATTGAAAAACAAATCCAATTTCTCTATTTCTAACTTCCGCGAGTTCTTTTTCGTTCATGCCCTTGGTATTTTTACCATTCAAAATGAGCTCACCGGAGCTGGGAGTATCTAATAGTCCAAGCATGTGCATCAAAGTTGATTTCCCTGATCCTGACTTTCCTGTTATAGCAATAAACTCACCCTTATCGATAGAGATATTTACACCACACACAGCCTTTATCGATATATTTCCAATCTCATAATTTTTACAGAGATTCTTTGTTTCTAAAACAGGAGTCATTTTAATTTATAATTTTAGCTGTAAAACCGTCCTCGATTTCAAGGTTATCCTTAGCGGGTATAACAACCGTTTTTCCCGACAGGTCAGATTTTATTTCTACGTAAAGATCTCCTTCCAACCCTATTTCAATATATTCTTTCATTACCTTATTATTTTCAAGAATCCAAACAAAAGGCCTATCACTCTCATCATAAGAGATTTCATTAAAAATCAATGAAGGAACCACGCCGTCAGTTTTATCAGTAATCATAAAGGCATCTCCGGTCATACCTACCTTTATACTTTTACCATTGCTCTCAAATCTAATCTTTTCAACAAAACCTCCTCTTACGGGATCTGAATACAAAGAAAGGTTATCAACCCTGCCTTTAAATGGGTGGTTGTCATATGAATCTAGAGTTACTTCTGCCTCCTGACCTTCTTTAACATTTGAATAATCTTCTTGGTCCAACACTACTTCAAAAATAATATCTTCGAGGTCGGCGATTGTAATAACGGGAACCCCTGCAGTACCCACCTCACCTTCTTTTTTGGAAATATTCACCACAGTGCCGTCATAAGGTGCGTATATATAGTAATTAGATAATAAGGCAAGTTGAGCTTGATAGGAAGCTTCGGCCTGACTCAAAGCCTCCTCGTATTCCCTTAATTTAATATCGTAGGAATCATTGCCTCCAAGCAATCTAGAATTACTCTTTTTTTCATTTTCAAATAATTCTTTTTGTCTTAATCTTATATCTCTTGCATCCTTGTAGGATTGAGCGGTTTGACTCTGAGGGTAAGAATTAATATAAGCAAGCAACTGTCCTTTTGTAACCTTTTCATTCTCAGATACCAAAATACGAGATATATTACCATTCGCTATAAACGAAAGATCTGCTTGTTTATCAGATAAAACTAGGCCGGAAGCTGTAACAGTTTTTCTAACCTCTCTATTTTCAACATCAATTTTTCTTACTAATACAGTAACTGAATTTTTTTGTTTAAAATACAAAAAAACAGCTCCAACAACGAAAAGAAAAAAGATTAAATTTTTTGTTTTTTTGAATATGTTTTTCTTATTCATCTGTGTGTTATTATTTTAACATGCCAACTTTATTTAAACGCAATCATCCTGTAAGACAGCTGAAGAGTTTTAAATACGCTCTTGAGGGTATATGGCATGCTATCTTAAGTGAACCTAACTTTAGGATACAACTTATGATAGTAACAGTTTTGATATTTTTAGGCAAACTCTACCGCGTAACAAAGATTGAATGGTCACTTATAGCCCTATCTTCGGGATTTTTACTTTTTATGGAATTAACAAATACTGTAATAGAGGAAATTATGGATAGATTCATGAAACAGACTGATGAAAGTGTGAAAATTATTAAAGATGTTTCTGCAGCAGCGGTTTTGATTACTGCACTTACAGTTTTAGTTAATTTTCTTATAATATTTGGACCGAGAATTTTTAACTAAAAACCTTTTTTGATAATTTCTTCTAAAGTGCCTGGTTCCATAAGATACACCCGAACTTTATCCGTGCCATAAGATGTTTGAGTAAAAACAGGATCGTGATGTCCTACCCAATAGGCGGCTTTATCATCACTTATCTGTTCGATAAAACTCTGTGGATTTTTGATGTAAACATAAAGACCTGATTTTTCGTAATTTCTATCCATATCAATATAATATCCAGAAATTTGTCTTCTTTCGTTTGATGAATAAGCAACTAAATCGGGATTAGATTTAGCAAAATTTCTAATGCCTTCCCAATCTCTGTAATAAGGAAAACCAAATAAACTTAAATGGTATGATTCATCGGGCTTATTAAAATCCCAAATTAAAAACTTTTCTTTCTCCCAAGGGTATTCTTTTTTATGATCTACAAAAATTACATAACTTTGTACTAAAAGAAATACAAAAACGGTAAACACACCTAGAAAATTGAATATTTTTACTAACTGAAATTCAAAAACTTTAAATATCGCGCTTTCTATTGAAACCACACCAAAACCTAAAAGTATAAACACGGGTATTAAATAGTTATATATGTGAGTTCCTGAGATATAAACATACCCTTCAAAAAATAAAACTGTAACCCCTATCCACAAAAAAAGTGAGGCAGTTCTGAATTTATCGTTTTTAATTGACTGCATTATATCTGTAGTGTGAGAAAAAAATTCCTTAATATACTGTGGAAGTTTTTTAATTTTCAAAATAAACGTTGAGAAAAAACCTAGTAATATAAATATTGATCCCAAGATAGATAATAATTTATATGC
>CAZGHA010000008.1:3081-18094 GCA_964525475.1 uncultured Candidatus Saccharibacteria bacterium
GTAGAGTAAATAAAAAACGAAAGGAAATATGAAAAACCCATCATAATGACTCAAGATAGAAAATGCCCAAAATATTAACCCAAGGTAAATTCCTAGTAAATTAAACTTCCCGTTTTTATTTGCAAGGGAAAGAAAATATAAACAAAGTATGGCAAAAAATATCGTAAATGATTGATATTGAACAATTCTTGAAAAAGCTATAAATAAACCATTAGTTGCAAAAAACAAAGATGAGTAAAACGCTATCTTATCTCCAAAATGCATTCTAACAAATTTATAAAAAACAAATACTGACAGCACCCCAGCCAAAGCAAACGGAAATCTTAATAAAAGCTGATTCTCATACACAGGATCCAAAAATTTTAATATGTAGGTAATTAAAAACTGAACAGGTCCCTTTCTCTGCTCCATAATAAAATCCACAAGAGATTGATTTGTTGAAGGAAAATACAGTGCCTTTATTTCATCACCTTGAAAATCAGAGTAACCAAGATAAGTAAATCTTAACAAAGATGAGACTGCTAAAATAATTATTTCTTGGAAATTTTCTTTAATAGTTTTGATACTAAATATTTTTTTCATATATTTAAATATTATTTTACCCCATATACGGAAAGTTCGTTCATTGCTCTTGTTACAGAAACAAAAGCTTTACGTGCGTCCGCATGATTTTTTACCTTACTTAAATTTAAGTTTATAACGTATACTTTTGAAAATTCTAAACCTTTACAATCATCGGATTTCATCAAATATATTCCTAAAGGTGTGTAACTAATCTTTTCATTAGATTTGAGTTGAATTAAACCTCCATCTTTATTTTCCAAACCATCTTTTTCAATTTGCAAACCCGACATAAACTCTTTAACTTTATTTATATCTAATTGTGGAGATTCAAAAACAATAACCCCAATACTTTTTTTAATATCTTTCAATTCTTTAGAAATATCTTCGTAAAATGCACTCAACATTTCTTTTTCATCTGCAAAAATTTTATTTTCTGGCTCCTCGCCTACCCTATTTATCGATTTTGGTAAGTATAGTTTTGTATAAGGTTCTAATATTTTATTTGCAAAATTAATTATTTGTTTTGTACTTCTGTAATTTTTTTCAAGACTAAATTTCTTAGCACTTTTAGCATCTGTTATAACTGACTCAATTTCTTCCCAATTTTTTACACCGTCTGATTCTAATGATTGATTTAAATCTCCAAAAAGAGCAAATCTTCCCCTTATAACTACCTTATTTAATAAAAGATACTCCAGTAAACTAAAATCCTGTGACTCATCAACCACACAGTATTCAAATTTTTTAAAGCCTCTTATACCAAACAGCTCAGAGTGTACATAAATATAAATCAAAACCTCTGTATAACTTAACTCTGAATTAATATCAATTTTTAACTCCTTTATAATCTTTTTAAGAGCAATATTTTGTAAATCATTTTTTACCTTGTTAGCTAATTTTAGAATTTTTCTCAAATGAACAATATTTTCCTTATTCAACCAAGCGTTAGCGCCATCAGGATTATCTTTTAGTTGCATTTTTTGAAATCTAATTTCCTCAACGGTATCTCTTAAAAGATACATAATATTTTCAAAAGGAGTTTCATCGTAGCTATATTTAAAACTGGCATAAGATTCAAGATCGGGGTGTTTAAATATTTGTTCGATTTTAGTTTCATATCCCTCAACAATATTGCCAATAATTTTTTGCACCCCTTTTATCTTAGTCAAAGTGTAATCACCAGTATCCTGACCTTTATCAAAATCAAATTTAATGTTTAGTTCTTCTCTAAAAACTAAGTTATAAACCAAATCTCTTAATGTTTTGTAAGTAACATCAAATATTCCAAGTTTTGGAAAAAGAGTAGAAAGGTATCCTGCCAGTATTTGGCTTTTAGTAACCATTAAACAACGATCCGGATGAACTACTTTTGGATAATTGAAAAAAATATGAGCCAGCTTATGAATTGCTACCGTGCTTTTTCCGCTACCAACACAACCCTGTACAATACAAATCTGCCTTGGGTCGGCCTCAATTATGTCAAGCTGTGATTCCTGAATTGTCTGAATTATATCTTCAAGAACACCACCGGTTCTTTTATCGATTTTTTCCTTGATTATTGTGGACTCATCAAGCTGTAAATCGTTATTATAAAATTTTACAAGCTCCCCATCTTGTATCTCGAATGTTCTTTTTAATTTTAAATCTTTAACCTCTTTTCCTAAGGGAGTGTCATAACTTACATTTTTTTGTGGATATCTGTATCTATAATAAACTGAAGCAACTTTACTTCTCCAGTCTGTAACTATTGGCCTATCTTCGGTATATGAAAATTTTCCAATGTAATAATTCTCAATTGTATTAGATTCAGAGTCAGACAAATCAATTCTTGAAAAATAAGGTTCAGATAATAGAAATTCCAACTCACTTAAAGTTTGATACTTTCCTTTTAGATTAAGAGAAAGATTTTTTTGGTGAAGTTGTTCTAATAGAATGTCAAAATCGTTGGAACCAAAACCATATGAACTGGAACCCTCCTCTTTTAATTCTTTTAAACGCTCAATATTTTCTTTTCCCAATTTATCTAAACTATCGTTAAGAGATATTTTCGCATTTTTTATCTTGAATAAAACCTCATTCAAATGATTTTTTTCTAGTTTCATTTCCTCATCATTCATAATGAAAAATCCCCCTTTCCAACTAAGACAACGTATTCACCTTTTAGTCTTTTTCCTTTTATCGATTCGTAAACAAGGCTAACACTTCCTCTAATTATTTTTTCGTGGATTTTTGTAATTTCGTTAGCCAAACAAACATACCTTTCACCCAGACTTTCTTGAATTTCTTTTAATAACTTTTCAACTCTGTAAGGTGATTCATAGATTATCAATGTAGATTCTGTATTTCCGTATTGTTTTATTAATTTTGCACGCTCGTTAGAAGATTTTGGCAAAAAACCTAAAAATGAAAATTTATCTGTAGGGAAACCCGATGAAACCAGTGCTGAAATAGCGGCACAAGGGCCGGGGATTGAAACTATTTCGATTCCTTTTTTAATTAAATCTCTAACTAGTTTATAACCTGGATCTGAAATTAACGGAGTACCGCTGTCAGAAATCAAAGCAAGGCTTAGACCGTTTTCTAAAGATTCCACAAGTCTTGGAAATATGTAATTATGGTTTTGGTCACGATATGAAAGCTGGGGTTTTTGAATTTCGTATTTTTTAAGAACTTTATCAGTTTCGCGGGTGTCTTCCGACAATATCATATCCACCTCTTTTAGAGTTTCTATACCCCTTAGAGTTATATCTGAAAGATTTCCTATTGGAGAAGCTATAATGTAGAGCTTACCTTTTTCCATATTATTCATAAACCCTATACGAGCCTTTATTCTACCACTTTCTGATGACACTTGCTTTTGAGATAAAAAAGATTTGTTAAAACTTATGAGAATTACTTCAACTTCTGTATTTCTTTGTGGAGAGTGTGTTTTCTTAACAAAGGATTGTATTTCATTAACTCAAGTTTACCCTCTGAGTTAATACGGTTTTTTTGGGTCACATAAGACCTTTTACCGGTTTCAGTGCACCCCATGCCTATTAAAAATCTATTTCCTTTTTTCTTTGCCATAGCAAGTTAATATAGTACAAAATGTAAAATAATGCAACGGTAAAACCCTCTTTTATATATGTTGCTAAGCGTCGCTGTGGTAAAATCAATGTGTTATATGGGGGAATACGATCATAGTAAAATAGAAAATAAATGGAAAGAAAAATGGCTTGAGGACAACATATATAAAGCCATTGATTTTTCAGAAAAGCCGAAGAAATATATTTTGGCTGAATTCCCATATCCTTCAGGAAACTCTCTGCATGCCGGTCATATGATGAGATATACCGCTCCCGATGTTTATGCCAGATACCTTAGAATGAAAGGGTACAACGTTATGTTCCCGATAGGTTGGGATGCTTTTGGCCTTCCTGCAGAAAACTATGCCATTAAAACAGGCATTCACCCTGCAGTGATAACTCAAGAAACTATAAAAAAATTCAAAGATTCCTTTATGAGAATGGGTTATGGTGTGGATTGGGACAGGGAAATAAATACCAGTAGTCCTGAATATTTTAAATGGACGCAGTGGCTTTTCTTGAAATTTTTTGAAAACGGACTTGCTGAATACAAGGAAACCCCAATTTGGTGGTGCGAGGAGTTAAAAACAGTACTTGCAGAAGAAGAGGTATTGACTGACAAGGATGGCAATAAAATATCTGAAAGAGGTGCAAAACCTGTTGAGAAAAAGATGCTGAAACAGTGGGTATTAAAAATACCAAACTATGCTGAAAAACTCCTCCAGGGTCTTGATACAGTTGATTTTCCTGAATCTATAAAAGCGGCGCAGAGAAACTGGATAGGAAAGAGCGAGGGGGCAAATATTGTTTTTGGTATAGAGGGGGATAAAATTGAAGTATTTACCACAAGACCCGACACTATCTATGGAGTTACTTTTATGGTCGTTGCCCCCGAGCACCCTTTTGTAAACCAGTTTTTGGATAAAATTGAAAATAAAGATGAAGTCTTAAGATATGTAAGTGATTCAAAAAGTAAATCTGATCTTGAAAGACAAATAGAAAAGGAGAAGTCCGGAGTTGAGCTAAAAGGAATTAAAGCTAAAGTACCATTTGCAAACAGAGACGTGCCTGTATTCATTTCAGATTATGTGCTTATGGAATATGGGACAGGTATTATCATGGCCGTTCCTGCGCACGATGAAAGAGATTTCCAATTTGCCAAAAAGTTTGGCATTGAGATTATTGAGGTAATTAAGGAAGATGGGAAAGATAGCGACGGTACGGAACTTTACACAGGGGACGGCATTATGGTTAACAGTGGAAATTATGATGGTACCAAGTCCATAGACTTTAAAAACATTGTTATAGAAGAACTAGAAAAGCACGGTCTTGGTAAGAAAACAACAAATTACAAAATTCACGACTGGGTATTTTCAAGACAAAGATACTGGGGAGAACCTATGCCTCTGGTTCACACAGATGGTGGAGTAAAAGCTTTATGTAATACTAATAACCCTGATGAGGTAGAGGCAAACCTTCCTCTCAATCTACCTGATGTTCCGGATTTTAGCCCTTCTGAGGATGGGGCAAGCCCGTTGGAAAGAAATTCTGATTGGGTAAATACTACTTTCGAAGGAAAACCTGCAAAGAGAGAAACCAACACAATGCCGAATTGGGCAGGTTCTTGTTGGTACTATATAAGATACACAGACCCAAAGAACGACAAAGCCTTTGCAGATATTGAAAAAATGAAATACTGGCTTCCGGTTGATAAATATTTCGGAGGTGCTGAACATAATACGTTACATCTTCTCTACTCCAGATTCTGGCATAAATTCTTTTTTGATTTGGGACTTGTACCAACAGAGGAACCTTATAAATGGAGACTTACTGGGGGTATGCTTCTTGCGCCTGATGGCTCTATAATGTCTAAATCCAAAGAGAACGGAGTTGACCCCATAGAACAAGTAAACCTGTGGGGAGCGGACTCACTAAGAGCTACTATTTGTTTTATGGGTCCTTACGATGAAACATATCCGTGGAATCCTAATATTACTAAAACCGTAAATAAGATGATAAAAAATATTATTTCTTTACAGGAAAAAGTTACTGATAAAACCAGTGATGAAGATACCTTAAAGTCATATCACTCAATGCTAAAAAACGTGACCAATATGATAGAAAATTTGAAAATGAATACCTGTGTCAGCGAAATAATGATTTTTGTGAAAAATATTCAGAAAAATGAGTATATCGGTAAGGACGTCTGGCTTGGTTTTTTAAAGATATTATCTGTTTTTGCCCCGTTTATTTCGGAAGAGCTGTGGCAAGATATTAACAATTATTCTGAATGGAAAAAGGAAAATAGTGTTCATCTTCAATCATGGCCTTCGGCAGATGAAAAATATTTACAAACAGATACTGTAATAATTCCTATACAAGTTAATGGAAAAGTGAGATCAGAAGTGGAAATAAATATAGATGATGAAGAAGATATCGTAAAAGAAAAAGTCCTAGCAGATAAAAAAATCCAAAATTTCCTCCAAGAAAAAACTATCAATAAAATAATCTACATCCCTGGAAAAATAATAAACATAGTTTTATAAACATACTCTCTCGTACAGAGTTGCCGTATTTTTACCTTTAATTTTAATTAGTATTTACTTCAACTCAAAAGTCACTGTAACAGTTTTTGATATCTCGGTTGATCCGGGCTCTATAGGAGCTCCTCCTCCACCCATCATAAGCAAATCTTGTTTAGCCACACCGTACAACATAGGCGAACCTGCACCACCTTCTTCAACTTGAATTACCTTACCTAATTTCGCACCCATGCTACTAGCCATCCTTTCAGCTTTTTGTTTTGCATCTTCAATTGCGGAGATTAAAAGTTCATCTGAGTCAGTTTTTGTTGAATCTATTGATAAATTGGGTCCCCACATGCTCGAGCTTTCTACAGAAGTTAAAAACTCAGTAAAATCAGTAGATTTGGTTAAATCTCTTAAAGTTATTTCTATTGAATAGCTTGCATACCACTCATTTGGCTTATACTTTGTAATCCCATCTTCATAGTAAGGCTCCTCTCTCTGATAAACATTCAAATTTTGAGTCATGATATCTTTCGAATCAATCCCAAACTCTCTTATCTTATCAACCGCAATTTTTGATTTTTCATTTAATTCTTCTACTGCTTTATCCTTTTCTTTATTGTGATACTCGAGATTTATATAAAAATTAGCAATCTGATTTGCGTAGTCACCTGTAGATGTCCCAACAACTGTTATGGTTCTTTTAGATGTAAATTTATAAGAATATATTCCATAACCTAAGGCTCCTAATAACAAGATGCCTAAGACTATATACACGATATTCAATTTTTTATTTTTTATTGTAGGGGTATTTTTTTCCGTCATGCATATATATTATCACAAATTTTAATACTCAATGGGGTATAATGAGCTTTATGGAAAAAGGGCTGATAAAAAATCAAAAGGAAATTGAAATAATGAGACAACTCGGTAAAACGCTGTCTTTGATGTTTGATGAAATGGAAAAAATTATAAAACCCAACACCGATGTTTATGAGATTGAAAAATTATTTATGGAACTCTGTGAAAAATACAAAGTCATACCCGCTTGCAAGAATTACAGCGAGGGTTCGCTACCCCCATTTCCAACAGGTTTGTGCATCAGCATAAATCAGCAATCCGTGCATTGTTTTCCCAAAAAAAATGTGATTCTAAACGAAGGTGATATTGTAAGTATCGATACTGTTATAAGTTCAGAAGGACTTCATGTTGACAGTGCACACTGCTACCCGGTTGGAAAAATTGATGATAATAATTTAAAACTTCTAGAAACCTCTAAAAAAGCTCTTTACAATGCAATATCAAAAGTTAAAGACAACGCAAAAATAGGAGCAATTTCTCAGGCTATTCAAAAAACAGTAGAGAAAGAAGGTTTTAATGTTTTAAAAGATTACGAGGGGCATGGTATTGGATACTCTATGCATGAATATCCTGAAATACCTTGTTTTGGACATAAAAACGACGGACCAAAATTAAAAGAAGGAATGACAATCTGCATAGAATCGTTAATTTGCGAGGGACATGATGCCGTTAAAAATGTTACTGAATGGGAAACAGAGATGGCCGATGGTAAAAACTTTTGTATTTTTGAACATACTATCTTAGTTAAAAAAGAAGGTTTCGAAATACTCACATAATATTTAAGCCAAAAATTTTCAACAATTTGAAAAATACTATGAGAAAAAGATTAGTCGAAAAAAGCCAAACTTACCACATATTGATCCACATACTTCTTGGCTTTATATGTTCCTTAGTTGTTTCTAAGGAATTTGAGGGGGAAAATTTGTTATTTCTCTTACTTTGTGGTTTTTTAGGAAATACTCTTCCTGATCTTGATCATGTTATTTATTACCTCACATATGGAAAAGACAGTGAGTATTCGCAAATTATCAAAATATTTATAAAAGAAAGAGATTTTAAAGAAGTAAAAAAATTCTTAAGAGAAAATCACAAGTATCTAACTGGTTTATACTCACATACAATATTAAGTCCGATAATTTCAATTTTCCTAACGTACCTGTTCTTAACTAAAAGTAAAATTTACTTTGCAACCTTTTTTTTATCTGTTACTGTACATTTTTTATACGACATTACAGAAGATTTGCTTTTTTTCAAAAGATTAAACCCCAATTGGTTCATGCATTTTAATAGGAAAAACAAAAACAGCCAGGGAATTCAGCTGCCTTACTTGGAATTTTTAAAAAACAAAAAGAAAAATTAATTAGTTGAGATTTTATCCCAATTATAAAAATCAAGAAACCTGTCCCAGTATGTAAAGGTATATTTCTGCCCTATCCCCTCAATATATTTGGAAACATAGTGATGTATAAAAGGGTGATACAAAAATATTGCAGGGACTTGCTCATTTATAACTTTTTGAAACTCGTTATAGTGGACAACTCTTTTTTCGTTATTAATTTCATTTCTTCCTTCTTCCAAAGCTCTATCAGCTCTTATTTGTTCGAAACCGGAAAGATTAAGGTTTGGGGGATCTTTCTGAGCTGAGTGCCACAATACATATCTATCAGGGTCTCGACCAACCTCTTGTCCATAGAGTAAAATCTCAAAATTTCTTGGCTCAATGACATCAGCAATAAAATTTTCAGGCTCTTCTTTTACAATCGATACTTCTAAATTTAACTTATCTTCCCATATTTTTAAAATATTTTCAGCTAATTTTACATGAGATTTCTCATTCGGAACTTTAATTTCTACAGCGAGTTTTTCAAGGTCGTCAGAAAATTTCTCATCATAAATATCAAAAGGTAAGCTTTTATCAGTGAAAAAACTTCTACTAATAGGTCCTTGAACGGTTATCCCGTAATCGTATACAAGATCATCTATTGGAAGAACTTTTAACATCTTTCTTCTAAGGTCTATATCGTCATATTTTTCATTCCTTAAGTTAAAATACAGTGAATAATAAACACCTTGTACAGGATATCTGTGATCTTCAAAATTTTCTAAATCATTACAACAAGCGGTTTCAGATATAAAACCATCTATCTCTCCTAACTTTGCAGCAGTTTTTAACTCATCTTCATTAGGAAAAAATTTAAATGTAATTTTTTGAATTGGATATTCTTTTTTTGTAGTAACCAGAGTAATCCTATCAATAAAAAACCCTGTTTTTTCTATTTGCGCAATTCTGAAATCATCGCTAGAAACAGGCATCAGTGGATTATTTTTTTCCTCAGAGTCTACCGGCATGACACCTATTACAAGCAAACTTAAAAAGGGAGCATACTTATTTGGAAGTGTAAAACGAACTGTAAGATCGTCAATCTTGTCTGTTGAAACATAGGAAAGTTCAGGAGATTTAAAAGATGTGTAAATTAAATCATCGGCTGTAATTTTCTTCCCATTATTCCAATATTGGTTATCTTTTAGTTTTATAGTGTAAATTAACCCATCCTCCGATACGGTCCATGTATCGGCAAGATCAGGAATTGTCGCACCGTAAATATCGTATTTAAAAACACCTCGGTAAATGAGATCTGAGATGGTTCTTTCAATATAGCTTTCAGCTTGATTTGGGATAAAAGATTGAGGTTGACCTACCACTCCTTCTACATATCCGGTGGTTGGTAGTAAAGCAAGCAGCAGTGATTGTATATAAAACAAAACACTTCGAATTATGTTCATTTCAAGGTAAATTCTATCAAAAATTGCTATAATTTGCTAAATAGATAGATTTGCTGTTAAAATATCTAGGTTTTGGCCCTATCGTCTAATGGTTAGGACACCAGGTTTTCATCCTGGCAATCGGGGTTCGATTCCCCGTAGGGTCACCAACGAAAGCATGTGTCAGTCCGAAGGATTGGCACATGTTTTTGTTTATGATTTAAAAGGGGAATCGAATGCCGGAGCGAACGAAGCGAGCGAGGCGGGGTCGCGAGCTTTACAGATTGTTTGAGCGTAAGCGAAACACAAGATGTTAAGACCCGTGACCGATTCCCCGTAGGGTCACCAACGAAAATTAATCGTCTTTTTCTTCTTTCTCTACACTTGGTTCCTCAACAATCTCAAACTTCTTCTTCGCTTCTTTTGGAATAAATACCTCGGTTTTACCTTTTTTTAATACCTTTTGAACATATGTATTTTTTTTTGGAACCCATTTTATATATTTTTGATTTTGAGTTTGCATAATATATCCCCCTTAATAGCTTATTCTTACATAAAATGACTCATAAGTAAAAATTATTGAGTAATAGAATGTATAATATTTTTATGAGTTTTATAAGAAAAAACCTAACGGCTATTCTTATCATAACAGCAACGTTGTTAGGCCTATTCATTAGAATATACAAAATTGATATCGGGCTTCCTCATATATTTATTGCTGATGAAACGGATATATATGATGAAGTAATAAAATTTTCCCTAAACTACAAATTCATTTTAAGGGACGGGGGTATAAATGATTTTGCACCACCTAGCTATGTGTATGGGATGTTTCCAACATATTTCTTGACAATGTGTACAATGATTTTAAATAAAACCGCGTCACTATTTAATTTTCATATAAATTTAAATTTCTATCACACCTATTTAAGGTTAATTACAGTTTTATTTTCGTTATCTATTCCAATATTTTCATTCCTTATTTACAAAGAAATATTTAAAAAAAGCAAAGGTTCTTTAATAGCTTTGTTTTTAGTTCTATTTAATTGGAAGTTAATAGTACATTCCAGATATCTAAATCAGGATATCTACCTGACATCGCTCACAATAACATCTCTATTTTTATTTATTAATTATTTAAAATCCGATGAATCAAAGGTTAGAACAAACTATCTTATCCTTTCATCCATCGCTCTAGGATTTGCCACCGGCACCAAGATTACCGCCCTACTAGCAGCCCCAATACTTATTGGTGTAATCATGATGAGAAGAAAAATAAAAGAAGTTTTACTATTTATGATTGGGGTGATTTTATCTTTCTCAATCTCAAATCCATTTTCGATTATTAATTTTCAATCCTTTGTATCCAGAGTAATATCCATGAAAACTAGAGAAGCAGGAGCAGTTTTTAGTTCGGTAAATCTAAACCCACTAAAATATTTCTATGGATTAAGCAACATTCTCACACTACCTGTTTATATAATGGGCCTGATTACTATAACCTTCTTGTCAATCAGTTTTTTAAAAAATACAAAATCAAATAAATTAGAGGCGAATCAAGTAACTCACATTATTTTAATCGGGAATATTTTTATTTACATACTTTTTTTCAGCTTGAATAAAAGATTAGTAGAAAGGTGGGTATTACCCATCACACCGATTTTTATCATTTACTCAACATATGGTTTTTACTATCTTGAAAAGATAATTGCTGTCAAACAAAAACAAAACATTCTTAGGATTTCATTTCTTTTAATATCCTTTTTATTTTACGCTTTTTACATATTAACGCTCATTAAACAATTAAATATTGGTGATACAAGGTTATCTGCATATAACTGGACTAGCGATTATTTAAGTAAACCTCCAAACAAAGATATAAAAATATTAGTATATACAAATAAAGGTAGGGATCCGTTTTCAAATATTAAAAACTGCGAAGTGGAGATGTTCAAGGTATATGAATCTGGAGATGCTGAAAATTTTAAACCTAAAAATCCTAAAGATTATGACATTGTTATTACCTACTCAGATATGGAAAATAATTATAAAAATTCGTATGTATCAAAAAAATATCCTGATTACACAACTTCGTGGACGAATTTTGAAAAAGAAATAAAGAATCCTGAAAATTTTTTAATACTTAATAGCTTTAAAACAACCAAATTAGATTTAATGGGGTTATCTAATATAAATATTTATCAAAAAGTTAGCGAGTGAGTCGATATCTACTTTTTACTAAAAGGTAAATAAAAACCACCCCTATAAACGACGTTATTACACTGTAGTAGAATATTTTAGGTACAAATTTTATTACGATATCAACATCTCCTGAAGGCACGTCAAGTGTTAGGAAGGTATTTTCGGGATTTACATTTTTGTACACGTTCCCATTTATTTTAATAACCCACCCCGAGTGGTTATTAATAAAAGTATTAATTATTTGGGGTGAGTAAGACTTTAATTTAAAATGATACTCTCCTTCAATACATTCTTCTATTAAGGTAGCACCATCAAAATTTTGTAAAGAGGAGTGTACATCGAATTCTTTTGTAATAATCCCATCGTTTCCTATAACCTTGACTACACCTAATTTATTAAGTTGAGATAAATCTATTTCCGAATCCCATTGTTTCGAAGTTTCTTTAAAACCAATGGGTTTTGTTAATTTAGTTCTTAATGTAGGGTTGTACTGACTATATCCCAACACACCCCAACTTTTTAGATACAGACCAAAGTTATACTCTGTATCTTTCGAATAGATAACTACACGTTGATTTTTGTATCCATTGGAAATTTCAACAAAATCTTTGTTATAAAGACTCGCTATACTAACATCATATTTTTTAACAATACTGTGGCCAAAATAAAAGAGATCAAAAGTGATTATTGAGAGTAAAGAAAATTTTATTAAAACACTGTGTTTATTTTTAAGAAACAAAATCAGCAATACAATAAAAAATGTCAGGAGAAGTAAAAAAAACCATATGTAAAATTGAACATCAAATTGAATAGCTCTATTTTTTATCTGTCTAATTATTATCGAAGACTTTTCATCACTGTAAAAAGAATTCAATAATTGAACTAAATAAATTAATGGGATTAATATAATTGTAAAATTTTTGGGTGTTTTTACATTTTTTATGATATTCGAATTATTTATAAAGTAAGCTACAGATATAGATAAAGAAAATATAAGAAGAATTACAGACCTACCCCAAAATCTAAACGAACTTACAACAGGTATTCTCAGATTGTTAATAAAAGGAAGGTAATTTATAAATCCTAAAATTAAAAATATTAGAATACATAAATTCATAAACTTTTTTAATTTTGAATCGTTAATCAAAAAATATCCAAAAAGTCCTATAGTTGCAGACGTAACACCAACATAAATATAAGTTTCATGAATTTGATAATCGCTACTAACAGTGTTCCATTTATAATTCTCACCATACCCAAAAATATGAGGATATATTAAATTGACGGCCATTAGAGGGTTATAAGAACCGTCGGTGTGAGTGATGCCGTTGTTATATCTATTTCCTCTCAAATAAGACTGGTATGTAGGTAAAAGTCTTGGTAATGAGATGAAAAAAGTAGTTAGAATATATACAAGTATGATAAATAAATAGTTTCGTATATTTTTAAAATCTATCTGAGTAATTGAATATAGAAATGTGATAAGTAGAAACAGAAATACCATCTGAAAGGATCCAAATGAAATCACTATGCCGGTCAGGACAGCCGAAAATAAAGATAAATAAATGTTTTTTTCATCAATTAACCTATCAATTAAATAAATACTTAACGGTAAAAGATAAGCTGTCAGTGTCATTGAAAAATGCTGCTGATGATACAAAAGAAAGAAGGAAAAATAATAAACCACTACGGCGGACGAGGAGGACATTAAATCGATATTCCTTCTTTTTAGTAAAAAAATTAAGCCTAGAGAGCCAACGTAATAAAAAGAAAAGTGAAGTAATTTGTAAGAGTTAAAGGGCCCGAGGATTAAAATCGATAAAATATTGATAATACTGGTGTAAGCATGCTCAGAGTCAGTATAAATAGGGTAACCACCAAATAACTTTTCTGTCCAAAAAGGATACCTTCCCTCGGTAATCGATTCCCAAAGATAATATCTTGCAGGATAAGAGTATCTGACAGCGTCGGGACCTCCGATTGTTTTATCAAAACTCATAACAGGTAAGAAAAATATTACGTAAAATATAACTGGAAATAAAAAGACTAATAACTTACTGCTATTTATATTTTTCATTTTAAACAAATAATATCAAAGAAAAGCATTTAGATTTATAAATTTTCTATATTATTACAAAAACATATCTAAAATTTTTGGTTATTATTTTTACGACTAAATATAGCTATATGGTAAAACTAATTAGAAGTCAAAGTCCCGTTTTCAAGATTTAAAATTTTATTAACTCCGATTTCTTCTACAAAATATCTATCGTGAGAAACAATTAGCACTGTACCTTTAAAATCTCTTAGAGACCTCTCTAAAACCTCTTTGGTTTCAATATCAAGATGATTATCAGGTTCATCGAGGATTAACAGATCGTAATCTTTATATGCAAAAATTGAAAATGCAAACCTCGCCCTTTCACCGGGACTTAAATATTTTACTTTCTTCTTTACAGCATCATTATCAAATAAAAATTTCTTTAGGTATCCATAGGCATTGCCGTAATAACACCCTGTTTTATTCATAAATTCTTCTAACACTGTCTGTTCTGAATCTAGCTCTGACTGAACTTGAGAATAATAACCTGTTTTAACATTATCTCCAATTTTTATGACACCCTCAGTAATGGCCTCGTCGCCGATAACCATTTTTATAATGGTAGTTTTACCAGCACCGTTAGGCCCAAAAAGCCACACTTTTTCCTTACCCCTTACTTCAAAACTCAAATTCTCAAATACAGTTTTTTCACCATATTTTTTGGTGACATTTTCAAATCTAATCATCAACTTTCCAACACGTACGTCTGTTTCAAACTCCAAATCTTTAATTTTTTTCGTAATATATTTTTCTTTTTTATTTGATTCAATTTCCCTGTCAATCCTTTTTTTAACAGCCCCTATTGCCCGACCTCTCTTTTTCCCATCTTTAATTTTATGAACATTTTCCAAAAGTGTTTCCAATTGTTTTTTATGTTTTAAAAACAGTACATATTCCTGATCCCACTTGTCTATTAATCTCATCTT
>CAZGHA010000009.1:0-4152 GCA_964525475.1 uncultured Candidatus Saccharibacteria bacterium
AAAATAAAAACTAGCTGTATAATGTTTTTATGACTACACAAAAAAAATTCACAATACTTCACTCCAACGATATGCATGGAGATTTTTTTACCGACGATCAAAAGGAACGAGGAAAGATGGTAGGGGGTTTGGCTTTACTTTCAGGTTATATAAACAAAGTTAGAAAAGAGGAAAAGAATGTTTTGTACGTTATTTCAGGAGATATGGTGCAAGGTTCGATAATTGATAGTGAGTATAAGGGTTGTTCTACGATAGAGATAATGAACTATCTCGCTCCCGATGTTGTTGCCTTAGGAAATCATGAGTTTGATTACGGGCTTCCTCACCTATTATTTTTAGAAAAAGTGGCTAATTTTCCTATTGTTAACGCCAATTTGTATGTAAAAAAATACAACAAACGCTTGATGAATCCCTACAAAATAATTAATAAAGATGGTTTTGACATTCTCTTTACGGGAATTTTAACTGAAAAAGTCATTGATTCTTTGAAAATGGATAAGTTGGTGGGAAGTTTTGTTACATTGGAAGAAGCTAGTAACGAAGTTGGAAAAATTTGCAATGCTTATAAAAATGACGATATTGATTTAACGATATTACTTACTCATATTGGTTTTGAGTCTGATAAGGAATTGGCTTTGATGTTAAAACCT
This sequence comes from uncultured Candidatus Saccharibacteria bacterium, assembly GCA_964525475.1. Lineage (GTDB taxonomy): Bacteria > Patescibacteriota > WWE3 > UBA101185 > UBA10185 > JAAZNV01. The sequence continues at coordinate 651 of CAZGHA010000009.1, forward strand.
GAGTGGGGTGTAGATATGATAATCGGTGGTCACTCTCATACATTTTTAGAAAAACCTGAAGTGGTTAATAATATTTTAATTTCTCAAGCCGGGGTTGGATCTGATCAAATAGGTCGTTATGACATTACAGTTGATGATGAAACAAATAGCATTGTGGATTATAAATGGCGACTAATACCAATTGATAATAATATCGCCGAACCTGATGAGGAGTTAACCAAATTCATAGATTCATTTAGAGAAGAAGTGGACAGAAAATACAATACTATAGTTACTAAATTTTCAAGAAAACTCACACATCCAAAAAGAGAGGAAGAAACGGAGCTGGGTAATCTTATCGCAGATGCTTTTGCGGAAGTTTCACAAAGCGATGTAGTGATGGTTGGAAGCGGATCTATCAGGGTAAAAGAATTGGGTCCAATTGTGACCCTAAAAGATTTAAAAGCTTGTTTTCCTTACGATGACAGTTTAAATAGATTTGAGATTAGAGGAGACCAGCTTAAAAAGATTTTTTCCCACGTTATGAGAATTGAAAATAGAGATGGGGAAGGTGAGTGTTATCAAGTTAATTCAAATGTGAAAGCTATTTATAACGAAAGTGAAAAAAGGTTGGAATCTTTGAAAATTCGCGATACCGATGTTATGGATAATTTTCTCTATTCAGTTTGTATCCAAGGGTACCATCTTCAAAATTGTCAGGCCTACTTAAATATTAGTGAAAAAGAGCTTTTAGAAGCAGGTCAGAACAAGGTTGTATCAACTTCCGCAGCTGAGGTTTTAGAGGAGTGGTTAAAAAATAATCAGAATGTTAGTAGAGATATTGAGGGCAGACTAGTTTTTAAATAAAAAAACACCACGAAATATTTATTATCACGTGGTGTTAGTAAAAACTATCTTTGACAGTACGAATTTAATCTCTGAAGTGTTTCCCCACTTAAATCAAGAGATTTTTCGTATGTGGTAACAAAACTAGTAAAAGGTTTGCCCGTGTTTACCACTGTTACTGGAGCATTCGTTACTTTCTCAATTTTGCTGATTAGCCCCAGGACTTTTTTTGTCAACATAGACCATCTAGTTGCATTATTTACCTCTGGGTCAAAGTGTTCGGCAAATGTGAGAGCTACTTCTGTTGCCCCATTTACCAAAGCTGCTTTTTTGAGTATGTCCCAGTCGATACTTTTTGCCTTTCTTCTGATTTGGGGTCTCCCAGTTTCAAGGTTGATGATAGAACTTGTCTCAGCAATACCAAGTTTTATCATCTCATCAGGTGTAAATTCATCGACATCTCCCATCGGTCCCGTACCTTCTCTTGTAGGGAGGGCTTTGACTACCAAGACCACTTTATTAATTAATCTCCAATCAAGGCCTACCCCTGCAATTACAGAACCAGTTGTAACATCGACGGACGTAACATAGTTGTCAAATCCAAAATATCTGGATAACCCAAAACCTTGACTTGATTCCAAAATAACGTTTTGTTCGGATGCAATTTCATTTACAAGGTTTGGAACATCTCCAATATATTTTCTTAGCTCGGGAACGTCTTTTGCCAAAATAGCTGTTCGTAAAACTGCATCGGACATACATCTTCCCATTCCGCTAAAAGTACTTCCAATTTTTTTCATGTTTGCACTTTGTTTCTCAAGTCTGATGTGTTCGGGGGTAACAATTGGACATCTTGGGTCAATTTTTACTTGATCTGGCCTAAGCTTGAACCTTTCCATTTCTTCAAAAAGTTTGACAGAATCAACAGCTGTTCCAGGACCTAGTCCAACATTACATCCTTGCAACAAAAAACTGAGAGGAAGTTGATTTGTCTTTACATACTTGTTTTGAAAGAAAATACCGTGTTCTGCTCCTGGGCCCCCACAACCTCTTAAAGCCATTATCGCCTTCAAAATATAAGCCATCCAGGCTCCTACAGCGCCCTTACCTCCATCACCCCAAAAAGCATCAACAATAACAGTTGCACCTTTTTCAACTATTGTACCCATCTTTATCTCCTTTTCTGATGTAGTTTTGATTTAAAAACTTATTCCTTTATGGAACGTTTTATATAATACACAAAAAGTAAGGAAAATGAAGATTTACTTGATACAAATAGTTCTGTGATTGTTGTAAAAGGAATAAAGAGGATTATCTCAATCCAAGAATTCCCCTTGCCGCCATAATCCCAGTTGCTGCTGCTCCTGTTATGGACCCTGCCATACCTGAAGCATCTCCAGCGACAAACAGCCCCCGAACACTTGTTTCCATACCTGGATTAGTTTTAATTTTTGAAGATCTGAATTTTACTTCCGGAGCATAAATCAAAGTTGATCCTGAGTTTATTCCGGGCATAATCAAATCAAGTTTTTCCAAAGCTTCCAAAATATTAACAACAATTCTATGAGGAAGAGCCATTGAAACATCTCCCGGCGTTACGTCAATTAACGATGGTTTTACAAGAGATTTTTCAATCTTTCTCCACGTACTTCTTCGACCTTTTTTTAAATCTGCTAATCTTTGTAAAACTGGTTTTTGTCCTCCTATGGTTGATGCAAGTTCGGCAATAGACTGTGCATAGGCGATAGAATTTTCCACCGGTTCGGTTAAATTTACTTCACAAACAAGTGCAAAATTAGAATTTATTGAGGTGTGATCTGAGTTTGAATATCCGTTAACACAGACATAGCCTTGATAATCTTCTCTTGCTACGTATCCGTTTGGACAGGAGCAAAAAGTTCTAACAATATCGTCAAAGGTAGTTGTTCTGACTTTCAAAACAATTTCATATAAATTATCTGCGTACCTTTTCATAACTCCTGCCGGAAATTCTACCCTCACACCAACTTCTACCATATCGTACAAGTATTCTATGTTGTATTTAGAACATATTTCTTGAAACCATCTTGCTTTAACTCTCCCCGGCGCAATCAGAGTTTTGTTTGCATAAAAAATACCTTTGTCTGTTTTTATACCCGTAATTCTTCCGTTTTCAACGCAAATATCTTCAACTTCAGTATTGTCGAATAATAAAACTCCTTTATTCTCCAGCTCGTCTTGGAATTTTTTCATAACAGTTTTTAGATTATCCGTACCTACGTGTTTGGTTCTTCTTACAATAAGCTCGATGTCTTGTCTTTGAGCCTCTTCTACCATCATTTCGACGTCGTACCTGTTTTTTGGGTACTCGTCAGACGTCACTCCAAAGGACATAAAGGTTTCGTCTATTTCATTTAAAATTTGTTGATAATCTTCTGGTTTGATAAGGTGAAAAGTTCTTTCATGCGAGAGTTTGGGTGTGAAGTGTAGTTTACCGTCAGAGTAAGTTCCGGCGCCTCCGAAACCCGACATAATCTCATTCTCGTTTCTGTTTTCAATTCTAGAACCCATGTCAAAAAGGGCTACTTTTAGAGTAGGGTTTTTTTTAACCAACTCTAAAGATGCAAACATTCCTGCTGGACCAGCACCTACTATGATTACATCGTACGTTTGTTCCACTTGGACATAATATAGAATT
>CAZGHA010000009.1:4252-16322 GCA_964525475.1 uncultured Candidatus Saccharibacteria bacterium
ATATTCTATGGCTGCTTTTATACTTCCTCCTGAACCGTAATAACCTGCATTTGCCCAGTGTTTAAGTTTTTTATATTTGCCATACTTAATAAATATCCATGAAGGTAGGGGTGGTAATAAAAAACTTGTAAGTCTTATTCTTTGGCCTCTCATTTTTTCCTCCTTTCCTTTATTAGTGTGTTATTTTCAGTATACAATACAGTACAAAAAACAATATATTGCTGGGATTTTGGAGATTGCGGTTATACTAAATTAAAATCTAATCAAGAGAGAAGGTTTTCTGGTCGGGGAAACAGGATTAGAACCGGCCACCAATCAAAAGTATTACCATCTTTGTTGTATAATTGCACCATGAATCCAAAAGGTAAAAAGTTAATGACTGTATTTGCCCATCCTGACGATGCTGAGATATGGGCAGGCGGAACAATAGCCAAATGGAATGAGTGTGGGGGAAGATCCAAAGTTGTCTGTTTTACAACAGATAGTGTTAGAAAAGATGAAGCGATACAGGGAGCAGATATTTTAGGTTCCGAGCTCTCAATTGTTGCAGATAAACCCGAAGTCAGTGAGTCAACTATTGCGTTAGTATCAAAAGAGATAGAAGAATTTGGTCCGGAAGTTCTTATAACACATATGTTACAAGATTCTCACCCAGAGCACCGCGCAGTTTTTGAAATAGTGTCGAATTCTATAGTTAACTCAAGAATCAAGCTGGGGATACCAAAACTATTGTTGGGTGCAGATACATACAATGAAATTTGTTTAGATGGAGTCTTCAATCCAAATATCTACGTGGATATGTCTGACTACTTTGATATTAAAATGACCGCGATAGCAGTTTACAAATCACAACCCTTTGACATGTGGAAAAAAGTGGCGAGAGATCAAAATGCTTTACTCGGTTCTAGGCTATCAGATGTAAAATATGCCGAAGGTTTCATTCAAGTACCAATTTTAGGCAAATTAGCTAACCTCTCTCTCTTTTGATGAAAATAGCTTTTACATTTCTTACTTATGGTAAAGATATCTTTGGAGGTATCGAAAACGCATTATTTAACCTAACCAAGGGCTTAGATGATTTAGGACATGAAGTCATTGTTTATACCAGTTCCACATATATAGATGATAATGATAGCCTTCCCGCTAATGTGTATCGATCAAACCATTTACCTACTGATTATGATGGTGACGTGAACCATCTTATATCTTTTTTGTATGATCATCGAAAGATAATTAACAATGATTTCGATTATTTCTTGAAAAAATACAAACCCGACCATGTTATTGTTGTGGATCCTATCTGGGGAATTTTAGGTGCGACTTTTTATACAAACCACACAAATATTCCATTTTCTATTTCCTATCACATAGCCAACGCATGGCCAGAAACGCAAACAATAATGGAGCAGTCATTACTAAATGATTATGACAATTTCTTTGTTGTGAGCTCATTTTTAGAAGAAGAAATAAAGAAAGAATTCCCGAAAGCTAAAAATACTGTTATGAGTGTGGTACCAAACTCTATAGATATGTCTTTATATAAAAGAGACAATGTTGTCCCGGAACAGTACATTTTATGCAATTCAAGGATCGCAGATGGAAAAAATGTAGACGTACTGGTTAAAGCATTCAGTAAATTCAAGGATACCGGATTTAAATTAGTACTTTGTACCGGAAAGTTTCCTTTTGGAGATTCCAAAAAGGCAGTTAATGATATAGAGAAGCTTGTAGAAAAAACAGGCATACAAAATCGAGTTGAATTCTTGCCCAATTTAGATTGGAGTAAAATACCTGAAATAGTTAAGAAAGCATATGCAATTGTTTTACCCTCAACTTATGAAACATTTGGTATTGCTGCACTGGAAGCCTCTGCTGCCGGTGTTCCTTTAATAGCTGCCGATGCCACGAATTTTAAGGATCTTGTGAAAAAAAATGCATTGTATTTTTCTCCAAATGACGTAAAAGACTTAGAAAAGAAAATAAGGGAGATAATTGATAATTACGAACATTACAAGAAGAAGTCCGGTAAATTCAAAGAGTACTTTGTTAATAGTTTTGATAACAAAGTTGTTGCAGAAAGGTTTTTAAATGCATTATGTTCTGACGACATGCAGTAAGGATAAAGATGAGCGCGAAATTCCCCTTCAAGCGATTCAACGATACACAGATAAGAGAATTTCTTACGTGCATATGATAAGTGAAAAGCGATCACTACCCATGGTTATATTTTCTGGTAAATATGGCATTTTGAAAACGGATGATACAATTCCGTTTTACGATTTAAAACTAGAAGCGGAACTTGTAAATGAAATGGTTGAAAAAGTAGTTCCTCAGTTTGAAAAACTAAATGTAACTGAGGTAGATTTTTACGGTTTAAACGAAATTGAATATGATGGTTGGGAACCATATTACGCTGTAATCAAAAAATGCTGTAAACAACTTAACGTAAAACTTAATATTTTTTATTTGAATGAGAATGAGTATGAAGCAGAGTGAACCTTTTTTACCACATTGGTTTAAATATATTGATACGACAAGTAAAAGACAGGTAGGTGCCAACCTTTTTAAAGACGGACCTTTCTATAAATACGAAAATAAAGCTATTAACAAAGGAAATCAGAGCATTGTGATATTTTTGGATGGAGTGTTTTATCCAACTACAACGGGAGCATCCTACCACTTCATGAATCTTTTGACTAGTCTGTCAAAAACGGAACTGAATGTTTATCTGTTTAGGTGTTATAGAGGGTGGGAAGATCCCAATATTTATAAGGAACTCCCATTTAACACTGTGTGTATAAGCCCGGATGTGTTTTATGACGACCTCAATTTACTTGTTGATGTTTTACAAAAATATTCTATTAGTACATTGGTTTTCGATACCTCTGAGGTTGTCTTAATACAAGGAGCACACTTAAAAGAAGCTTTAGGTTTAAAAATAATCCATGACATACAAAATGTAGACCATGTATTATCAACAATGGCAGGCTTACCGTCTGATGTGATTGATAAACAAAAACAAGATCTTGTTGATGCGGACAAATTTGTGGATCTATATTGGGCAAAAACGGTAGAAGACAATAACCAATTAGAAAGAGTGAGTATAAAATCTCAAAAAATTAAGGTCAGATATCCCATTATCGACACAATGAAAATAAATTACGTCTTGAGAACTAAATTAGGTAGTCCTGTTAATGCTATCTTCCTTGGGAATATGTCTTATTCACCTAATATCGGTGGTTTAGAAATTCTTGAGAATACCTACAGAGATTGTTCGAATAGAAATATTGATCTTAAAATCGACGTTGTAGGAGAAGGAGACCTACAGATGTTGAAGGGAAAGTACCCTCATCTTAACTTTAGAGGTAAAGTGGATCTTATAGATAATCTTTTTTCAGATTATAATCTGGCATTTGCATGTCCCTCATTCGGTTCAGGTATCAGTCTTAAGGTTTTGGACTACATGGCCGCGGGTTTGCCGATTATAGCAAATGATGCGGGGATAAGGGGGCATCCTAACACAATCCGAGAGCATGTTCTTACTGACAACGGAAAGTCTTTGTGTTCTTCTATCCAAAAATTGTTTAGCGACCCTGGGCAATATAAGCGTTTGAGCTTATCAAGTCTTACTTATGTTAACGAGCACTTTAATCCAGATAAAAATGTGCAGCTCCTTATAGAGGACATAAAGAAGCTTAATTTTGATCTCCCTACGAATATATAATTGGTATAATACATATGGGCTGAACTAGGGAGATACACGACTAGTTCAGCCTACTTAATATGAAATTAGATTTAATTGATAAAGCTTTTCTTCTATTAAGGAGAAACTATGGTTGTCCGGGGATAGATGGAATTCCTTTAAGGGAGATAAAAAGGGATTATGAGAAACATAGAAGCTTGCTTTTGGAAAAGTATGACTCAGACCAAATAAACACTTTACCAATAAAGAAAACTACCATAATTGATTATAACGGAAAAGACAGGGATATATTTGTTTATTGTGTGTATGAAAGATGGCTACAAATGTATTTGAAATTGCAAATTGAACCTGGTATCGAGAGTAAATTGAAAAACTATGTATTTGGATATAGAAAAAGTTTGACAATGAAGGATTTAAGACAACAGTTGGTTGATACTGGACTAGCACATATTCTCCATTTAGATATAGCTAAATACTTTGATCGAATTGATAGAGAATTACTTTTTGACTATCTAGAACATACATTTAATATAGATATCGGTATTCTTTTCAAAATTCGAAAGAGCGTTTCCCATACAAGTAGAGGTTTGCCTCAAGGTAATGTACTTTCTCCTATCTTATCAAATATTTATCTGCTGCCTTTTGATGAGATATTTCCCGAGCAATTTGCAAGATTTAGCGATGATCTTTACTTTGCATTGGACAAACCAAAGGATAAGGATGCCATTATTGCAAAGGTTAATGAGTATCTACAAAAACTGGGTCTAAAGTTAAATTATAGTAAATTAGAAATTAAGAATGTCGATCAACTCTAAAGAAAACAAGGTATTGATAATGGACGGTAGTCACTATTTATATAGGGCATATTATGGGGTACCAGATAGTGCAAAACTACCCAGTGGTTTACAAGTAAACGCAGTATATGGATTCTTTGCATATTTAAGAAAAGTAGTAGATTTGATAAAGCCCACAAATATTGTTGTTGTTTTCGATTCAGAAACCGGTATCTCTGGAAAAGTAGTACAGGACCAAACTTATAAGGCAAATCGAGATTATTCGGATACAGGTATGTACGAGCAATTACCGTTAATAAAAAATATATTAACTTTTCTGGCTATCCCATATATTGAACCTGATAACTTTGAGGCAGATGACTATATAGGGGCATTAGCAGAAAAATGTAAGGCAAAGGGAAACACGTTTATATTTTCGAACGACGCCGATTTCCTCCAATTATTGGACGACTCCATTAATATAATAAAAATCGGGAGAAAACATCCGGAAATCATGGACAATGATAGGTTTTACAATTCATTTGGTTTTGAGAGCAAATACTATGTTGATTACCTTTCCTTGAAAGGAGACCCGTCAGATAACATTAGCGGAGTCCCTGGAATTGGTAAAAAAACGGCACAGAGGCTGGTTTCTAACTACACGACTATTGAAAACCTATATGAGAACCTATCAAGTCTTCAGGACAGACTACGTTCATTATTACTGGAGCATGAAAAAACGGTGAAAAATGCGCATCAGTTAATAAGGATTAACACAGCCATTGAAATTGAGGATGATGAGGCATTGCTTGAGAATCCATTCCATAGAAATGAAGAATTAAACAAAAAAACCAACTATTTATTGACTTGTACTGGTATCAACACCAAATGAATATGAGCATAGTAAACAATGAAGAGTCTTTTTGTAACATTGCTGATTCGTGGGAAAAGCTGTATCAAGAAATTCCATATGTTACACCTTATCAAGATTGGGATTGGAACTATTTGTATTGGAAGTATCTTAAGGGAAAGAAACAGTTGCAGATATTTGTTTATGATAGGGATGCTGCTGTTGTTGCAATTTTTCCAATGTGGACACGCGAACAAATGGATTTGCTGGTTATGGAGCCAATAGGAACTAGAGGCACTGATTATATACATCTTTTACTTAAAACCGATTTCGCCAATGAAGCAATTGATAGGTTTTTTCAATGGTTTATCCACTCTGAGATAGACATACTGAACATAGGGGATATGCCAGATGACGCGTTTTATATGAAAGCTTTGATGGCTACTGCGGAAGAATATGGGTTAATTTCCCGTTTTGATAGTAAATATTGTCCCTGCTTTGATATTGAACTGCCGGATAAATGGGAATCTTATATTGAAACATTGTCTACGAGACAAAAGTCAGACATAGGATATTACCGCAGATATGCCAATAGAAACGCTGAAAGTATTGCTTATGTGCGCGGTGCCTCAAGTGATATGAAGAAGCACTTTCAACTACATCAAGAGGTGCGTAGAGCCAAGGGAGATAAGGGAGCATATAAAAATACTTTAGTTCAAGAACTAATAACGGATTACGCCGTTTCGTTGGAAAAAAAGGGTTTATTTGAGCTGGTTTTTCTAGAAATAGACCATATTCCTTGTGCAACAATTCTTGGTATTGAAAAGGGCTCAACCAGATTTAATATGACTATTGGGCACGACCCATCGTTTTCTAAATTACGGCCTGGGACTCTTCTTTACGGTTACGATATAGAAAAGTGTATCCAAAAACAAATAAAGAAATATGATCTTTCTAGGGGCCCGGATTCTTACAAATACAAAATGGGGGCAGCGCTTAAATACAATACTCGTCTAGTTATAGGTAGATCAGAGGAAAGTGTACAACAATATTTGGAAAACCAGCATCTATATTGGGAAAATGAGGACTATGCCCCCACCGAAAAGTGATTATATAGGACCAAACCAGGAAAAACAGCGGTTCGGAAGTTGAGAATTCAGGTTAGGTTTAATCAAACTACAAAGGGAAATTCTGAGCATCGTGATCATCACAACGCTCATTCTGGTCGGGGTGACAGGACTCGAACCTGCGGCCTCTCGCACCCCATGCGAACGCGCTAGCCAACTGCGCCACACCCCGACGACAGAGTTATTTTATCATTTTAGTAGTTATTTTGTATTTGGATAATAAAAAGGCGGCCAAAGTTTTTTCTTTAACCGCCAGGTTCATCTTATCTGTAATCGAACTTTTTCATCATCTTTTCATAAGTCTTTTTTTTTGATTTATTTCTCTTGCCTTTGTCAATACAGTCTTCTACACCTTCTCTAACATGCTTTTTTATTTCACTCTTGTAAGATTCGTAAGTTGGGTTTCCAATTATAAATCTTACTGGATCTGCACTTTCAGGTTTTCTTTTCCTAAAATACGTCTCGAACTTTCTCTTGTTTGGTACTTTTACGTAATAAGTTGCAGTTCCGGAACTGGTATCTGGGACTGGTCCATATTCAACACCAAGGATTAAACGCAAACTAACTAAGTTGGAAATTAGGTAATTAGGATCTCCTTCCGTAGTGTCTACGGTTAATCTATAAATGTGATAAGCCATTTTCTTTCCTCCTTTCTAGAGAGTTTTCTGAATAATATCCCATTTACCTGATATTTTCAAAGTGTTAGCATTGTAAATATGGAAGAAGAAGATGTAATTCAGGAAAAACCTATTTCTGAAGTAAATAATAATATTCAGGACAGCCAGGATAGCAAAGAAAGGGATTCCGAGTTTCCCGGTCAGGAAATAGAGCATCCAACTATTAAAGAGGCATCAAAAGAAGATTTGGATGAAATTAAAAAAGTAAAACCGGTAATTGTAGAGTGGAAAAAACCCTTTTTTGTAACCTTTGCTTTAGCTGTTGCTGCCGTTGTTTTAACTTATATTCTAGGATTGTAAGTTTTTAGGATATTTTTTTAAGAATAATTTTATAAATATCTCTGTCGTTTCCAAATTTAAGTTTTTTGGCCCATGTTGTTTCTAATTTTCCTAGGTCTTTTTTGTTTATTCTTAACATTTCCACAATAGTAAAGTGCTTTTTGAAAGAAGAGAAAATTTGTTGTACGTCTAACTCGCCGCTAATTTTTGGAAGATCTAATCTTTTTGTTTCACTTGGTTCAAGTTCTGGTAAATAGCCAAATATTACTTCTATTTCTCCCTCATCTTTTAAAAGGTCGTACAGATTTTTTACACTGGAGTTTTCGGATTTTACAATTTTTTCCAAAAGAGTTCCCCAAGGCAGGTTGATAAAAATTTTATCGATAAGGGAAAAAAGCTCGGGCGGGGTGTTTTCTATTGAACCTAAGATAAAAAGAGAATTATTCAATCTTTTTCTGTTGACTTTTTTTGAAGATATTTTTAATTGCTTTTCAGCCGGATCCATTCCGACATATAGATTTTTCTTGTCTTTTAAGGCATTTTTAAATACAAATCTTCCGTCGCCGGTTCCAATATCCAGAATCACTTTTTCAAATTTTTTGCATAAATTTTCAAATGATTTCTTATCAATTTCTTGTTTTTTATCTCCTGCTATTACTATCATGCCGAAATAATATCATAAAAAACACCTTGAATTATTTGAGTAATGTGGCAAAATACCTTCACTATGCCAAGAAGAAAAAAGAAAAACCTAAAACAAATGAATAAGAAGATAAAAAAGACTAAGAAAAAGATGCACAGAATAAGCTAGGGTGCTGTTCTTTCTATTAATTGCCCCCGAATCTTCTTACTCTATTTGAAAATTCCTCTATAGCTTCTTCAAATTTTTTGGGTGTGAAAGCGGGGAAGTACGTGTCTGTGAAAAAAAGTTCTGCGTAGGCGCATTGCCAAGACATAAACCCGCTAAGTCTTTTTTCACCGCCTGTTCTAATTATGTAGTCTATTTGGGGTAATTTAGCTGTATCTAAATTTTTTTCGATATTTTCGGAAGTAATATCCTTTCCGGACTTAGAAATTTTATCAACCGTGCGCAATATTTCGTCATGCCCCCCGTAATCAATTGCTAAAACAATAGTAGCTTTTACGAATTCCTTTGTATCTTCCTCTAGTTTTTCAATCGCATTCTTTAAATTTGAAGGTATTCTGTCTTTTCTTCCAATGTGTACAAATCTGACTTTTTCTTTTTGGCATCTTACGGCATACTTGCTAAGCATCTGCTCTATAAGGGAGAAAAGAGCACTCACTTCTTCTTTTGATCTTTTCCAGTTCTCAGTTGAAAATGCCCACGCAGATAAACACTTTATTCCCATGTCCCCGGCTTTCTCTATCAACTTTTCAAATGCTAAAGAACCCCTTCTATGACCTTCGAAAGCAGGTAAACCTCTTTTTTTAGCCCATCTACGGTTTCCATCCATTATAATTGCTACGTGTTTAGGGAGGTTGGTTATTTTGCTCGTCTTTGGTTTTTTCATAAGACAGAATTATACTGCAGTTTATATACGATATCCATTTACCCTTTTTTAGAGGCTATTTATTCTGTTGAATTCCTGTGCGCTTACCCATTCAGGTTTTGGGAGGTCTTTGTACTTGGGGTTTGGTATGAAATTAGCACCCTCGTTATTTTTTACAAGAAAGTACCCCATGCCTCCTAATTCTTCTATCGGTTGGTAGTCTTCGGGTGTATGACCGTCTCTCCAGTTATCCAAGGTCACTAGAGGCTCGTTTCCTATGTTTGACCATGAATGACCCCACTCCTTTGTAATGTCGAGCTCGTCGCCTTGTAGAAACTCCACGAAGTATATCTTTTCCAGCTCATCTGAAACCCAATCATCATCAACAAATTTTCTTTTTTGCATCAGAAGTATACCTTTTCCACTTAAAAGCTTATATCTCTCAGTTGTAGTGGAAGAGTGGTAATGTCCGAAAGTTTTTGGAAATTCCCCGTTATATTCCCCCGGGGCTATCAATGTCATATTTTCCCAAAACTTTGAAACATTTGAAAATACCCAATAAACTGGGGCGTCAAAACTTGCTTGATCTCCCAAATTTGCGTTTGAAAGAACAGGAGCCATTTCTTTTAATGTTCTAGTAGATTTGAGCAGCATCTGTCTTTTTTAGTATCCTACTACCTTTTTTAGTATTTAACTACAGTCTTAATATCTGCTTTTGCTTTAAGCTCATCTATCATAGATTGATATTGTGTGCTCATTTTCTCTTGTTTTAGTTGTTCGGCTACCAGCGATTTGACTTGTTCTAAATCAGTTCCTTCGGGGAAGGAGTCTTTATTATCATCTATGTATTTCTGTACATCTTCGTCGGTTACAGTTACTCTCTCTGCTAATAATTTTTCAACCATTAAGTTTAATCTATAGTTTTCTTCAAGGTCTTTTCTTGTCATTCCACTTTCTTCTAAAGCTTGGTCTAAGGTTTGGCCTGATGATGCCATACTGTCTTCTATCTTTTTTATTTGCTCAGCTACTTCTGCATCAGTTACCTTTAATTTTTTGGAATCAGCTTCTTGTTTGATTAATTCTTGTTCGATTGTTGCATTTAAGATATTAGCTCCGTAGTAATTTTCTAGTTGTGTTACAATTTTTGTTCTCCAGATAGGTTTACCATTTACCATTGCGGCAATTAAAGTATTTTTAACTAAATACCCGATTAAAAAGGCTAGCATTACTGCCACCATGGTTATTGCAAGGGATTTATTCTTGCTAAACCAAGTAGAAAAATTATTTACGACACTTACTTCTTTCTTGCTAACTTCCTTCTCACTATTAGTTTTCTTTTCTGTTTTTTTCATTGGCAAAGTATATCATATTAAATAAATACTTCTAATCTTCTAACCCAAGATTTTCTTCGGTGCATACTCACCCTTTAATTTTTCAAATTTATCTCCTATCTGGACTTGATTGTAAAAATCTTCTCCAACACTGGCTTTTTTGGTTTTACCATCAGTGGTTTTGAAAATTAATCTGTAAACATGATTTTCGTCGTCTTCGTCTGATATGGTCTTCTTTTTTACCAACTCTCCCTTCCAGGAAGAATCCTTATCTTTTTTGCTTTTAATTGTGAAGAAAATTGTTAAACCAAGAACTAGTGCTATGGTAGGAATTAATTCATTTTTATTCATGTTTTTATAATACTACTTTAGACAAATTCTTTGTACTTTAAGTTTTGCAAAATGTTAAAATAATAAATATGAAAAGAAATAATCTTGCCCTACTAATAATTGTACTTCTTTCGGTTGCCTTTCTTTCTCTTGGTTTTTTAATTTTAAATGATAAGGATGTTAAATGTCCTCCGGTACAAGAATGTGAGGAATGTGTCTGTGAGGAGGAAAAAAAGGAAACAACTAATGTTATTAATTCTGTTGGCGCTAATAATCCAACATTTTTATACGGTGTGATAGAAAAGGAAGAAATTCCTGAAGAATTAGAACTAGGGGATTACTGGTATTGGATGTATTTTGAGAAACCCTTGCTTTTAGTTAATAACGCCTCTGGTTCTCCGATGTACGTAGATAAAATTCAATTAACGCCTCCTGAAAACAAGGATTTTTACGATATTGAAGGTTTTGTGGGAAAGAAAGTTGAAGCTTACGGATATCAGACTTGGGGTTACGCTGAAAGTTCAGTTTTTCAGGTAAGTGCTATTAGAGAATACTGATTTTTCTACGTATTTATTTGGTGCTATTATTGAATTATGAATATAAATAAATTACTTAATCAAAAAATCCCGTTTCTGTTTTCTTTTTTTGTTGCTCTATTCTTGTTTTTTTCAGATATGGTTATTTTGAGTACGATGTTGAAGAAAGATAACGTTTTAGGAGTAAGTACTAAAAGCAAGGTAGAGAAGGTCAAAAAGTCAAACAATAGTTTGGTTGGGGAGGGTTTTAGTAAATCAGATGTTAATAGTCATGTATCAAAAGTTAAAAACACCGTACTGGAGATTAAAAAAATTGCTAAAACAGAAAAAGAAGTTGGGAATGTTGAGGTTGCTGATGAAATTATTGAATCGGTAGATGAAATATCCTATGCTTCGGTTGATAACATAAACTCACTTGAGGAGGTTGCTGACAGACCCGCGTGGAAGAGTTTTTTGCTTGGTCCCGATTACAAAAATTTAGGTCAGATAAGGTCTAATTTAGTTCAAACTAGAAATCAGATAAGAAAAATTGAAAAAACCATGGAAAAGAATATGGGTGAGGAGGAAAGCAATACTCTAAGAGCAAGGCTTGGCGAGCTTGAAGAGGAGAGATTAAGAATTTTTAACTACATAGATGAAAGAAATGATGGTTTTAGTTTGTTTGGCTGGTTAGCTAAATTGATGTCCGGATACAATAAAAATATTGAAGAGGAAGAGGATTTGGGCCAGGAAGTTGAGATAGTCGAGGAAACCGAGAATTAAATTTTTCTGCTGTCGTAAGCCCAGTGCAAAACGGCCTGGCGTTGTTTTTTCCTGCAATCCAAATCTTTTTCAGCACAATTTTTTTTGATTTGCCCGATGTGTCTTTTTATTGCTACCCATCTTTTTATTTGTCTTTCATCTTCATCGGGAATTCTTCTACCAATGTAGTATCGGCAGTACCATTGAAACCA
>CAZGHA010000009.1:16422-17761 GCA_964525475.1 uncultured Candidatus Saccharibacteria bacterium
ACTTTTACAATTGTTTTTTTCATATATTTTTAATTATATCTTAGAGGGGTTGATATGTTTTTCTTTTGGCTTTTTGCTTAATACATCAATAAATGGTAAGTTTAGCTATATGAATAATAAAAAACATCTTTACCCTTACTTTTAGTTGTATTTATCTTAGGAATAGCTTCCTTTTGGCTTTTTTCTTCTGTAATAAAATCTCCAAAAAATTGTGAATGAAAATGAAAAAGAAGAAAAAGGGGAAAAAGAGGAAACTCAAATACCTGAAATATCCGCTAGAAAATCCTTGGATTTAAGCGGTCAAGGACTAGAAAAATTGCCATCGTACGTTTTATCCAGAACTGATTTAGAAGAATTAAATATTTCAAATAATAATTTAACTGGCGCCCTTCCTTCTGAGATAGGAAAGTTAACAAAATTAAAGGTTCTTAACGCATCTAAAAATTCTATGACAGGGGTTCCTGCTGAAATAGGTCACTTACCAAATCTGGAAGTTCTAGACCTTTCAAATAATCAGTTAACAGGACTTCCAAATGAGTTAGGTCAACTAACAAAACTAAAAGTACTTAACCTTTCTGGTAACAATTATTCTGTGCAAGATTTGGATACTATAAGAAAAGGTCTTTCTTCTGGAGTAGATATTATAGTTGATTGAAATTAGAAGTATAATAAATCCATGGATATAAATAACATAATAAATGAAGTAGTTACTGAGCAGTTAACAAAGAGTATGGGTCAGAAGTTGGGTATTTCTCAAGGTAAGGCACAGGGTGCAGTTAGCATGGCTTTGCCGTTATTAATAGGAGGTTTAGCTAAGAATGCTAAAGATCCAAAAGAAGCTGAAAATATATTTGAAGCACTTGCAAAAGATCATGATGGAAGTATCTTAAATGATCCTTCCTCTGTACTTTTTAGTGAAAATAAACAAGAAGAGGGTGGAAAAATTGTTGATCATATTCTGGGAAGCAAGACATCCGCCGCTTCTAAAGCCATTGGCGGTCAAATACAAATTGATTCCGGGCAAGCGCGAGAGATTTTGGTTATGTTGGCCCCAGTTGTTATGGGTGCTCTTGGAAATAAACAAAAAAATGGAGGACTCGATAGTTCTACTTTATCTGACTTTTTACAAAAAACTGTTAAAAACACTAAAACAAGCTCTAACCAACAGAATGATTTTTTAACCCAAATACTTGATCAAAATAGAAATGGAAGTGTGCTTGATGAGATAGTTAATTTTGCGATGAAGTTTATTAGTGGGTTGTTGAAGAAGAGATAGCTATTGGCTGGGGGTATGAGTGATTTTTGGAACTCAAACTATGACTTCTAACTGCCCTCTGTA
>CAZGHA010000010.1:0-17134 GCA_964525475.1 uncultured Candidatus Saccharibacteria bacterium
GATACTTGACCGGATATACCCGAACCTGAAACAACACCACCTAAGGCTGATGGGTATGCACAACTCCAAGTTTGAGTCACTTCATTCCAAGACAGGACTTGGTCGTCTAGACAGCCCCCCAACATACGCAATCCGGAAGGTGTGATTTCTAAACCAGACGGAGAGGAGGTAGAAGAAGTGGTTTCTGCTTCGGCTAATCTTATCGCAATTGAATCCGCACTCACCAAAATACCATCTCCCTGCCCAACATTTAAAGTTGTATCACCTGGCCCGGTGTTTGATTGCGTTAGTCCTAAACCAGCTGTAATTCTAGTTACAACAAACGAGCCTGCATTAATTGAATCAAGAAGATCTCCACTTCTCCCAGAGAGAAGATTAAGCTCGTCCGTACTGATAATTGCGTTATCTAAAATATTTAGCTCACTTGTTGATGCGAGTATTCCATCTAGGACATTCAATTCCGATGCGTCTGCTGTAACGGGATTTCCTGAGAGGAATAAATCAACTGTGTTAACTGACCCAGAAACATCTAAATCGTATCCTGGTGTAACAGTTCCAATTCCTAAATTATTATCCCCATCGTCCCAATATAACCCGTCAAAAGGAGTCCAAATTCCAGCATTATTGTATAAAAATTGACCTTCTGTTCCCATCGGTAAAAGGTACAATGACATGTCAATCTCTGACACACTGGTCAGTCTACCTTTCGAATCTACTGTTATTTGAGGTATTAAGTTTGATGCTCCATAAGAACCAGCCGTTACGCCTGTATTTGCAAATGTCACTTCAGCAGGTCCTGTACCTACAACTGATATTGAAGCAATGTCACCTCCAAGAGATCTAAATATTGGATCATCCCCACTTATACCTAGAAAGACTTGACCATCAGTTCCCGGTTCAACAGCAGTTATTGCACCAACTCCGGAACCAATTAAAACCCCATGGTCTGTTAGAGTAGTTGCTCCAGTTCCTCCGTAGGGGACTGTTATTGTTGAACCTTGCCATACTCCTGTTGTTATATTTCCACTATTTATCACAAGGCCGTTTATTGTATTAACTGCAGATGCAGCAGTGATAGAACCTGTGGTTGCTAAACCACCTTCTATAGTTACCAAGTTATTTGAAAGAGTGATTATATTTGTATCTGTTTCAATACCAATGCTATTTCCACTATCGCTTAAAAGTATTGTTCCTATTAATCCTGAACCATTTACATGCAATGTGTAGTCAGGATTATCAGTCCCTATTCCAAGTTTTGAATTTAAAATGTCCCAGAATAAATTATTTGAACCCGCTTGCTCGTATGAGTCGACAAAAAATGAAACTTGTCCTGCAATACCGGAACCTGAAATAATTGCGCTTAGAGCTGATGGGTAATTGCATTCCCATGTTTGTGTTGATGTATCCCATGATAAAACTTGATCGCCTGCACAACCCCCGAGCATTCTCAAACCTGTCGAAGTTAATTCTAATCCCGATGGGGAGGAGGTCGCCGATGTGGTTTCAATTTCTGCTAATTTTACAGCTATAGAACCATCTCCGACTGTTATACCATCTCCTGCAACAGCTTCTATAACAGTTGTTCCCGGCCCTGTATTTGAAACTGATATGCCAGAACCGGCTGTTATTGAATTCACTGCAAAAGTACCAACATTAAGTGAGTCAAGCAGTGTCCCCGATCTTCCATCAAGAAGATTTAACTCAGTAGCATCTGCAGTAATTTGACTGCCGGCCAAATAAAGATAAGTAGTATTTAAAGAACCTGCAATATCTAAATCAAAAAGTGGAGTCACTGTTCCTATGCCTAGATTGGTTAAAGTGTCATCCCAATAAATATTATCAAAAGCTACCCAGGTCCCATTGTCGTTGTAGAGCATTTGACCTTCAGTTCCGTCCGGTAATAAGTAGTTTGAAATATCTCTGGTTATTACATCTGAGTTTTCAATTATTAAAACATTTGCTCCGGTACCGGACCCCAAGTTTGTGAGTCTTAAATTTTCTGCTTGTACCGTTCCAACTATGTCAGCTTCAAAAGAAGGAGAAGAAGTACCGATTCCGAGTCTTGCGTCTAATATATTTACATTGTCAGGGGTACCGCTTAAAAATTGAATTCTTCCTGCAGCAGGTCCTAATCCCAGCCACTGTCCGTTTGCCGAAGAACTGGAGAAAACGTCACCGTATGTCATAGAACCAACGCTGGTTATATCACCTGCACCCATTAAAGTTGTAACGTCCTTCCATTCTAAAGTGTTTCCTGATTGCCAAGATAAGACATAATCGCCTGCGGCAGTATTATTGGGAAGTGTGTACACCATATTCTGTTCTAAAGAATCAGGGGATTTAAAACCAGTGTAGTTTGTGCCATTTGATGACAGCTCGGACATTCTCAATTCTCCTGTGTTTCCTGCCAATGTCCCGTAAGCATCTATCTGTATTGCTCCGGCACTTGTAGGAACTATCGATAAACTACTTGATGGGCTTGATGTTCCAATTCCTAATCTTGATAGAGAGTTATTCCAAAATAAATTATTAGAACCCGATTGGGCATTTGTTCCAGTAAAAAATGAAACTTGCCCATTAATCCCTGAACCTGAAAGTGTAGTTCCTAGAGTAGAGGGGTCTGCACATTGCCATTCAAAAGTAGAAGAATTCCATGCTAAAACTTGCTCGCTTGTACAACCGCCGAGTAATCTTAAACCTTCGGATGTTATTTCTAAACCTGAATTTGAAAAAGTATTTAAAGTGGTGTCACCCGTGGATAATTTTATTCCGATTGAATCGTCATCAACAAAAAGTCCAAAATTCGCATTAACATCGATAGTCAGTTCTCCTGGGCCTGTCCCTGTAGATGATAGTCCTGATCCTGCAGTTATAGATGTTACTGCATATGAACCTGTATTCAGTGAATCTAATAAAGTTCCACTTCTACCGCTTAGCAAATTTATTTCGGATGCAGTAGCTGTTACTTGAGTTCCCGCTAGATACAAAATATTTGTTCTTAAGCTATCCGCAAATATTGTTCCTGCTACTTGAAGTTCATACAGTGGGTTTGTTGTTCCGATACCTAAATAATTATTTGTATCGTTCCAATACATTCCGCTAAAAGGTGTCCATAAACCATTGTCGTTATAAAGTAGTTGTCCCTCAGTACCTGTAGGAAGTAGGACATTTGACATATCCATCCATTGGGTTCCTACACTTGTCGAAGTCATTATGTAACCTGTATTTCCAGCACTATTACTGCTGTCAAAATAACCACCTGAAACTCTGATATTTCCAGATACGTCTAATTTTTGTGTCGGGATTGTTGTACCAATTCCAAGATAGTTGTTTACATCGTCCCAAAATAAATCACTGAAAGCTGTCCAAGTACCATTGTCACTATAAATCATTTGACCTTCCATTCCAGGCAAGATAAGAGATAGTGAGATATCAACAGGTGTTATATTTGTTACTCTTCCTTTTGTGTCGACTGTTATCTGTGGGATGATAATTTGAGATCCATAAGAACCAGCCGTTACGCCTGTATTTGCAAATGTCACTTCAGCAGGTCCTGTACCTACAACTGATATTGAAGCAATGTCACCTCCAAGAGATCTAAATATTGGATCATCCCCACTTATACCTAGAAAGACTTGACCATCAGTTCCCGGTTCAACAGCAGTTATTGCACCAACTCCGGAACCAATTAAAACCCCATGGTCTGTTAGAGTAGTTGCTCCAGTTCCTCCGTAGGGGACTGTTATTGTTGAACCTTGCCATACTCCTGTTGTTATATTTCCACTATTTATCACAAGGCCGTTTATTGTATTAACTGCAGATGCAGCAGTGATAGAACCTGTGGTTGCTAAACCACCTTCTATAGTTACCAAGTTATTTGAAAGAGTGATTATATTTGTATCTGTTTCAATACCAATGCTATTTCCACTATCGCTTAAAAGTATTGTTCCTATTAATCCTGAACCATTTACATGCAATGTATAGTCAGGATCACTTGTGCCTATACCAAGTTGAGATTCTGCGATATCCCAAAAAAAGTTATTTGTTCCTGATTGTTCAAATGTATCGATATAAAAAGATATTTGTCCGGAGACTCCGGAACCTGTTACAACACCACCTATAGAAGATGGTGATTGGCATTCCCATAGTTGAGACCCTTCATTCCAGACTAAAACTTCATAATTGTCACAACCTCCGAGCAATCTTAGACCTTGGGAAGTTAGCTCAAGACCGGAGTTTGAAGATGTGCTTGTCGTGGATCCGGAAGTAATAATATCTATAGAAATATTGTCAGGGTTAACCACAATTCCATCTCCGGCCCCAATGTCTACTGTTAAAACTCCGGTTGTTCCTCCGCCAATTAATCCTTGTCCCGCATTAACTCCGGTAGTGGCATAAAGATGAATAGTACTCGAATCCAAAAGTGCTCCGGTAAGTCCGTGTAATAAATTTAGTTCGTAAGCATTTGACTGTACTTCAGTACCGGAAATAAACAGTGTTCCAACGTTTGCCGATCCTACAACATCGAGTTTGTATCCTGGATTAATTGTTCCAATTCCTAAATAATTATTTGTGTCATTCCATGTCATACCGTTGAAAGCTGTCCAAGTGCCACCGTTGTTGTATAGCATTTGACCTTCCCCTCCGGATGGTAGTATCAAATTCCCAATGTCTCTTATCATTACCTCTTCATTTTCTATCATTAATGCAAATACATCTGTACTTGTTTGTAAATTCGTTAATCTAAGATTTTGTGCTTGAATAGTTCCCAAAACATCAACATCGTATGATGGGGAAGAAGTTCCTACACCCAATCTACCCCCAAGAATATTTACAGAATCATTTACCCCATCTTGAAATTGAATTCTTCCTACTGATTCTCCAAGACCGAGCCATTGGCCGCTAGCTGAACTGCTGTTAAATACTGCCCCTATCGTCATAGAGCCTACTTCTGTTATATCTCCTGCACCTCCTAAACTTGTAACGTCTCTCCATTCGAGCGTGTTATTATCGTGAATAGCTAGTACATACTCAGCCGCACCTGACTGTGATGGCAGTGAATAAATTAGGTCCGAAATTAAAGTTTCAGGTGCTCTGAATCCTGTAAAATTAGAACCGTTTCCAATCTCTAAACTTCCAGTAGTTGTATCCCAAAATAGAGTAGAGGGGTCTTGTGAAATTGCTCCACCACTGCCAAATAAAATGCCCCCATCTTCAACAGTCATTCCTGATAAATAATTTAATTCTTCAGCTGTTATTTGAACTCCTGATAGTATGTTAAGTTCCTCGGCTGTTGCTTCAATTGGCGTTCCGTCTATTAAAAGTGATCCGTTAAGAAAGTCAAAACTTCCTTCGTACTCAATTTCCGGAGCTAATTTTGTGCCGTCTACAACCCCTTCTTTTATCACAGTACTCAGCATATTAGTTCCGACGACATCACCATCAATGCTCAAAGATTGTTCCATGGTATTTTTGGTAGTAGCGTCAATACCCAAAAGCCCGTTCATAGTAGCGGTATCGATAAAAGTTAAATCTGTTACATCCAACCCTTCCTCAAAAGTTCCTTTTTGTTTAAAAAAAGTCGGAAGATTAAAATTTTGAATAAAATCTGAGAATCTGGTTCTTGCGGCAAGTACATTTGGGATTGTTCTTCCGTTCGATATTTCGTTAATATTTTCTTTTTTAATTCCCAATCCTAGCACCGAGGAAATTCTGTTTGAGTTGAATAATTCACCTAACACACCTTTTGAAGATAGATAAGTTAATCCGAGGGAAAGAACAAAAAAGGAGGTTAAAAAAATAACTCCAAGTCTAGCTTTCTTCAATAAAGGTCCTGATAGCTTGTCCTCTAAATCTTTTAAAAATTGATTTTCAGAAAACTTTGTAATTTTGTCATCATATGACGCTTCGATTTTTTTAGTGTTTACGTTATTCTTATTCTCTTTCTCATTGGATTCTTCTTTATCAAAGTTATTGGTTTTTAAGAAGTCCTTTATTTTATTAGGTTCTTTGAGATTTGCAGTAATTGTTTGACTTGCTGTTTTTACACTGATATTTTCAGTTACTTTCGAAATTTTACTTGGGATTGTTTTTTCAGAAGTTTCTTTTATTTTTTTTCGTTCTAACTCTTTTTTTAGGGATTTAATTAAGTCTAACCTATAGAATCTATAATTGTTTCCGGGATCTCTGTAAGATGAAATAAGACCTTCTTCTTCAAATCTTCTAAGTGTCGATGGAGATACGCCCAAAATCTTTGCAGCGTTGGAAGTTTTAAGTACATCTTCTTTATGAAAATTATACTTAGAATTGTCAGTATTTTGTTGTTTATTTTCTTGGGCAGGCAGGCTCATTAAAAAACATTGCTAAACATTGTAACAATAATGTTTAGTAAACTTAATAAAATAGTAGACGATTTTTTACTTCGTGTCAACAGATTTTATTTCAATATAGGAAATTAGTAGGGTTTCGAAGTACTAAATTACTCACAGTGTCATTGTCGTTTTTAAAATTGCTTAATTTACCCAATATTTAGTTGCGCTACTAACGTGTTTTACGCCGTATTAACAACGTATAAATAGTTTTAACAAAAAAGTTTAAATTTTTTACAATATTTATTAAATTCAAATTAGGTTTTAGATATGTGCATATTTTTGGGTAACTAACTTACTCTATTATGAAAAATCACCTATTTTATATGGTTTTTTTATCTAAAATGTAGTTCGGTTTAAAGTAAATTTTTGTTAATAAATCTAATATTTCTTGGTATTACATATATTTAAAATTAATTTGATCTGATCTTAGTCTTCAGAATTTAATCCGTTACTTACGATTTATATTTCTTTAAAGTTTTCGAATTTCATAATCATTCGTAAATTTTTAGTAGAATATTCTTTTAATATTTGTTTTTAGAAGAGTAGTTTTTAGACAGAAAATATTTTTAATTAGTAAATATTGTTTAAGAAATTTGTTTTATTTAAGAACCTGTAGTGTTAACAGGCCGCCTCATTCTTATGTTTAAAATTTTGTCCATTTTATTTTAAGTTCAAAACTTGACTCGTGTAATAATATTGTCTACGCTTAATATTGATGAAAAATGTTTGTTTCTTTAAAAAAGTAGCCTTTTTTTTAATATTAGTAATCCCAGCAGTCTTTTTAAGTAAGAGGAGCATGGCGGTTTCTTACGAATATGCTGTCACAGTGCCTTTAGTTGATAATAAAGGCAATTCTGGGGATATTGTTAGTTATAAAGATGGTAAGTATTTGTTGAGTTCGGAGTTTCAGGATCCTGCAATGTACGGTGTGATAGTTGAAAATGCCTCTATTTCTTTTGAAGACAGGAATTTAGACCAATCAAAGCTTGTAACCTCTATGGGTGAGGTTTTGTTGAACGTTTCGTCTAAAAATGGGGAGATAAAAGAAGGTGACTATGTGACTAGTTCAAATATTCCGGGAGTTGGTGTAAAGGCTAACGAGGACGGTCAGGTTCTTGGGGTTGCTATGGAAGATTTTACACCAAATAACAATGATGAAATAGGACAGATTTACATACTTATGGATATTAAAACTATGTTCTTTGGAAAAGGTTTAAGCGGAAATATTCTAGACATAATAAGAAATAGTCTAACATCGCCATTTATGACGCCGGTTCAAGCCTTGAGATACTTACTAGCCATCGCAATTATTTTTGCATCTTTTGTAATCGGCTTTTCTTCGTTTGGAAAAATCACTGGCTCTAGTGTTGAGGCTTTAGGAAGAAATCCTTTGGCCGGAGCTGCTATAAGAAGAGTAATGTTTTTTAACTTCATCCTTACATTTGTAATAATGGCCATGGGTTTGATTGCCGCTTACTTTATTCTTACGATTTAAACTAAAAGATTGAACATAATCTTTTCTATGTCTATAATATTTCTATGAAAGTAAACCTGCCCGTTTATTTAATTAGTAGAGATATTTTTAGTATTGAAAACTTTTTGTTACTCGTGTGTTTTATTGTACCCTTAGCCTTACTCGGTTATTGGCTTTTTAATTTATCCCAAGAAGATGAGTTTGATGAAGTTCGTTTACCACTAAATTTAAATTGGTCTCCGCAAAAAAATAAAAAGAAAAAAGATTCAAATGTTGAAGAAGGAGGTATTGAAAGGAGCGCTTATGGAGAAGCACTTAAAATATTGGATAGAGCTCGGGCGGATTCCTTAAAAATACTAGGAAGGGCCCAAATGAAGGCTCAAGGACTGTTGGATAACACTTATGTGATCTCAAAAGAAAACAGAAAAAAACTTGAGGATAGCGTTAAAAGTATTTATGAAAAACAGGAGAGGGTACTTGATAATCTTTCTGAAGAATTGTTGGAAAATTATAGATTAGCTATTGAGCAAGGTAAGAAAGAGAATATAAGAACTCTCTACGAGGTCACAGAAGCCATGAAAAAAGAAGCTATTCAGGGTGTAGATGAGTTAAAAGACGTTGTAAAAAGGGAAACTATGGGGGCACAGGATGCCTTAGAGGAGAAAATTACATCAGAGTATGCCAAAGTGGATCTAGAAATTAAAGATTATAAGAAGAAAAAGGTAGAAGGCCTTAACAAAAAGATTTTCGAGCTCTTATCAAACATACATAGTGAAGTGATAGGTCAGGAATTAGATCAAATTAAGCACGAAAAACTTATTTTGGAACTTTTGGATAGAGAAATTAAAAAATCAGGTTTAAAAATGAACTGAGGGATTAAAGATGAACGATAATTCTGCCCAAAACTTTTTTGATATATTAAAAACTAAACAGAGAGTAAACAGCTTTATACGTTTATATGATGTTTTAGATGGTTTTACTCACCATGTGGGAAATATTGATATGAAAGGTATTTTGAGCTCAGTTTATGGCAATAATGTGCCTAATTGGGTTGAAAAAATTAATATGTATGCTCCGGGGTTTGATTTAGGAAAACTAGATGATAGTAACATGGGGGTTTTAAAATCTGTAAAAGATTTGATAGATAAATCAGTTGCCGTAAAAATAGAACTTCCTTTTGAGCCTTCTCTTAGTTTTGTAGATGAGGTTATTAAAAAATTAAAAGGTAACTATGACAGTATGAATTTCATAATCGATATAGATGTAAAAGAGGGTTCTGAACCTGGGGCAATGTTTTACATCAAGGGAAAAATTATAGATTTAACTATACGAAAAAGAGTAATAAGTTACCTTTCTTCTCAAGATGTCATTAATAGATACCTATAAACAAAATTTTACAGATAGTATGAATAAAAACCAAGAAATTGGTTTTGTCGAAAAAATAAGTCATCCAATCGCATATGTCAGGGGACTTCCGGGGTGTGTTTATTCTGAAATCATTTATTCAGAATCTGGCAGTATGGGTATGGTTGTTGGTTTGACTTTAGATCATGTTGAGGTTCTTATGTTCTCACAAGAACCAGTTAGAGTTGGGGAGAAAGTTTCTAGATCCGGAGAGATTCTAAAAGTTCCTGTTGGGGAAGGTCTGCTGGGTCAAATAGTTAATCCATTATGTTCGTCTTTGCACGAAAACAGAGTTATCGTGGGTTTAGATGAATACCGGGACATAAACTCACCCCCGCCTCCAATAAATGTTAGAGAGAGAATAAAGATTCCATTAGAAACAGGAGTGTCGACCGTTGACATGTTAGTACCTTTAGGAAGAGGTCAGAGGGAATTGGTAATAGGGGACAGGAATACCGGAAAGACTACTTTTCTACTTCAATCAATTTTGTATCAGGCAAAGCTAGGCACAATTTGTATATATGCGGGTATTGCAAAGAAAAAACAGTCTCTAAAAAAGGTTGAAAATCTTTTTGAAAAGCACGGTATTAGCGGAAATACAGTTATTGTTGGGTCATCGTCATCCGACCCTATTGCAAACATATACCTTACACCTTATACGGCTATGACAATAGCCGAATATTTCAGAGATAAGGGTAGAGATGTGCTCTTAGTTCTTGATGATCTTTCTGCTCACGCAAAATATTATCGAGAGATGTCTTTACTTTCAAAGAAATTTCCTGGTCGAGACTCTTATCCCGGGGATATATTTTATGCACATGCGAGATTGTTGGAAAGAGCGGGAAATTTTAAAATGGATGGAAAAATATCCTCAATCACATGTTTGCCGGTAGCGGCATCTATCGAAGGTGATATCACTGGGTATATTCAAACTAACTTGATGTCTATTACTGACGGACATATATTTTTTGATAATGCAATTTTTAAAGCTGGTAAGAGACCTGCAATAAATCATTTTCTTTCAGTTACTAGAGTTGGTAGACAAACGCAGAGCCCTATTAGATGGGGAGTGAACAGAGAGCTTTCTACATTTTTATTTTTACACAGCAAGACTGAGAGATTTATACACTTTGGAGCAGAGGTGAACGAGGGTATAAAGGCTACCATAGATATGGGTAAGAAAATAAATCAGCTTTTTGATCAAGAAAACGAAGAGATTTACTCTATGGATGTACAAATAATACTTTTTGTCCTTGTTTGGACAGGTATTTTGAAAGATGAGACATCCGGTAAGATAAAATTTTATAAAATGAAAGCTCAAAGTCTGTATGACAAAGATGAGGTTTTTAGAGAGAAGATTACAAATCTAATAAAATCCTCTCCAGACTTTAACTCTTTACTTGGAAAAGTAAGTGCTTCACACAAGGATTTAATAGATTACATGGATAGGGGGTCTGAATGAAATCGTTAAAAAATATTAAAGATGAGTTAGATTACCTTTCTAGCTTTTTAAATATGGTGGAGTCCTACGAGGAGATAGCGGCCTTAAGAACCAGAAAGGTTAAGAAATTTATTCTTGAAAGAAGAGAGTTTATGCAGGGCCTAAACGAGGCTTTTGCTTACATATCATATGCTTATAGAGTTTATAGAAGCTCGTTAAAAGGTAAATCTAAAGAGAGAATTTTAAATACAAACGGCAAAACTGTTTTGATACTTCTATCTTCTAATACAGGAATGTACGGCGATATTATTGTTAATACATTTGATAAATTTAAAGCAGATGTAATCAATTCCGATGCTGATATTTTTATAGTGGGAAAAGTCGGACAAAGGATGTATGAAAATTTAAGACCCGGAAAAGAATACAAGTATTTTGATATGATGGACACTGGTATAGATGAACCTGCCATAAAAAATCTTATCGAATATGTAACCGAATACTCAAATGTCGTAGTTTATCATGGTTCTTTTAAGAGTGTTTTGTCGCAAGTTCCTACAAGAACTGAGGTACCTGTTGAACTAAAGAGAATAGAAAGTAGTTTAAAAAGCTATGACGATAAGTTTTTATTCGAGCCTTCTGTAGAAAAAGTAGCAGAACATTTTGAAAAACAAATCGAATCTTTGATATTTGAGCAGGTAGTTTTTGAATCTTGTTTGAGTAAGTTTGCTTCCAGGATGATTAGTATGGATATCGCTTCAGAAAATATAGGGGAGAAAATAAGACGCACGGACATAGAGATGAAAAAAGCTAAACATAAAGATTTAAATTCAAGTATGCAGTCAGTAATTTTTGGAGGTTCTTTATGGAAATAAATGATTCAAAAGGAAGAATAGTTGGAATTAGAGATGTTGTTGTTGAAATAGAGTTTCTAGACGATCCAAAGCCTTTCATTCATGAAGTTCTGAAATTGGAAAGCGATAATAGTGTTGTTTTTGAGGTTGTAGATTCTTCAGGAATTAATCTTTTTAACTGTATTAACCTGTCCGGTAGTTCTGCTTTTGTTAGAGGTGCCTCCGTTATTAGAACTGGTGAGAAGATTGGAGTTCCTGTTGGTCAAAATATGTTGGGTAGAGTAATAGATATTTTTGGAAAAGATCTTGATGGTTTGGGTAAAATTGAATTTGAAAAAAGAAAGGATCTTTTTGCATCCGCCCCTTCTTATGACGATTCTGCGATAAATTCTGATTTCTTGGAAACCGGAATAAAAATAGTTGATATGTTTGCGCCTCTTTTAAAGGGCGGTAAGGTTGGTTTGTTCGGAGGTTCCGGTGTCGGCAAGACAGTTTTACTTACTGAAATTTTAAATAATATTATCAACAAAGATCTTGGAAATAATGTGTCGGTATTCTGTGGAGTTGGGGAGAGGTCTAGAGAAGGTCAGGAGCTTTTTGATGAGCTTAAAGAAAGCGGGGTTTCATCAAATGTTTCAATGATATTCGGGCAAATGGGTGAGAAGGCATCTGTGAGGTATTTAACTGCTTATGCTGGTACAGCAATAGCGGAATACATGCGTGACGATATGGGAAAAAATGTGTTACTTTTCATTGATAATATTTACAGGTTTGCTCAAGCAGGTAATGAGCTTAGTTTGCTAATGAACAGTATTCCTTCTGAGGACGGCTATCAGGCAACTTTGTCATCTGAGGTAGCTGAAATTCACGAAAGACTGGTTTCAAGAAGGGATAAAGTTCTTACTACCATAGAAGCAGTATATATACCTGAAGATGATCTTTTTGATCAGACCGCTCAAGCCGTTTTTGGTTACTTAGATTCATCAGTTGTTCTTTCTAGAGATGCTTATAGAGAGGGAAGACTTCCCGCAGTCGATATTCTTGCTTCTGATTCGGGAGCTTTAAATCCTAAAAATGTCACACCTTTACACTACATGGTAGCAAACCAA
The DNA here is from genome assembly GCA_964525475.1 of uncultured Candidatus Saccharibacteria bacterium. GTDB lineage: Bacteria > Patescibacteriota > WWE3 > UBA101185 > UBA10185 > JAAZNV01. The sequence goes on from CAZGHA010000010.1 coordinate 12,651, forward strand.
GCCAAGTCGCTTTTGAAAGAATCTGAACTACTTGAGAGAATTGTATCATTAGTTGGAGAATCGGAGCTATCTGAAGAAGACAGAGTTTTATACCAAAGGGCTAACAAATTAAAGAATTACATGACACAAAGCTTTTTCGTTGCTGAAAAACAAACAGGGAGAAAAGGTGTGTACGTTCCTGTTGAAGACACAGTAAAGGATGTTAAAGGTATTATAGATGGAAAATATGACCATATTTCGGAAGATAAGTTTATGTTCATTGGAAAGGTGTCCGATATTGAGAAAGAAAATGTCAAATGATAAAAAAAGATGCTGTTCAAGACAAGATTACCGTTTCAATAAAAAATAAGAAAGAGCAGCTTTTTCTAGGAGATGCTTCATCAGTAACTTCCAAAAACGATGACGGTGTGTTTGACATACTACCATTTCATGTAAATTTTATAACTCTGATATATGACTTCATTGTCATTGACAGGAACCAACCAACTGAAAGAAGATTTGAAATGGAAAACGGAGTTCTTTATACACTTGGGAACAAAATTGACATATATATTGGATTGTAATAAAACTTTAAAGTTCGTTTTTAACTCTAACGGATGACCCCATTGTTGAAGATAAGAAGATACTCTTAATCCATAGCGGGGGAGTTTTGGCGGGCTTACTTTGTTTTAACGCACTTAGCAATTCATTATAATTTTCTGCTAATGATTTATCATCAAAACTGACCTTTCCTATTATAGTATGAATAATTGGTGCTAGCTTCTCAGTTTTGATATCCATCTTACCTTTCTTAAACTGCTCTAGTGCTTTAGAAACGTCTTCGGTTACTGTACCGTTTTTAGGATTAGGCATGACTCCTGCGGGACCTAATATCTTTGCGTATTTTGCAAGTACCGGCATAAATCTAGGTTCAGTTATTAAAACTTCAAAGTCTATGTTAGGTTTAATTTTTCCTTGTTCTAATTTTGGTAAATCTTCTTCGGTAAGATTTAAATCTGCCCCTGATACGTTTGTAGAAGAAAGCGTAGCAATCTTTTTTGTTTTTCCGGTTCCGTGAGGAAGACTTAGTGGGAATCTAATATTTTGTTTATTTGGATCTATGTCCAAATTAATGTGAATTTCCACACTAGCATCAAATTTAGATTTTGAGCTTTCTTTAACTTTTTTAATAGCTTCTTCTAAAGAGTATTCTTTTAAATCTTTCTCATGTTTTATTTTGGTCATTTTTCTACCTCAACTCCCATGGACCTTGCCGTCCCTGTAATTATTTTGATAGCCTCATCAACATTTTTGGTATTTAAATCTGCCATTTTTTCTTTTGCAATTTCTTCAATTTGAGCTTTTGTTAATTTACCCACTTTGTCTTTGTTTGGCACTGCGGAACCTTTAGATAGTTTTAAAGCCTTCTTTATTAAATGTGTTGATACCGGTGTCTTTGTAATAAAAGTAAAAGTTCTGTCCTCATAAACAGTTAGGACTACTGGGATAATATTTCCTTCCATTTTGGTAGTTCTTGCATTGAACTCTTTACAGAAATCCATAATAGGAACTCCGTGTTGTCCTAAAGCGGGACCTATTGGAGGAGCGGGGTTTGCTTTACCTGCATCAACTGCCAATTTTACTATTGCTTTTATTTTTTTACCTTTTTTTGCTTGTACTGCCATTTTTTATAATTGAGAAACTTGAGTGAAGGATAGCTCCAACGGAGTTTCTCTTCCAAAAACCGAAACCAATACTTTTACTTTTCCTTGCTCTTCATTTACTTCGTCCACTTTTCCTAAGAAATCCTTAAAAGGTCCTTCATTTACTTTTACAGAATCTCCTAATCTAAATTTAGCTTCAAACTTAGGAGCCTCCATTTTAGCAAATTTCATCAAAGTTAATACCTCGGATTTTGGAAGTGGGGTAGGGGTGGAACCCATACCGACAAAACCTGTTACTCCGGGAGTGGATCTTACAATATACCAGCTATCATCACCCATATCCATTAATACAACTATGTAGCCGGGGAAAAGTTTCTCATCAATAGATCTTTTTTTACCCTCTGAAACCACTATTTTTTGTTGATGTGGTAAGAATATTTTAAAAACTTTATCCGAATGACCTGCAGCCTCGACCCTTTCTTTTAATGATCTTGCGACTCTACTTTCATGACCTGAATAGGTGTGCACTACGTACCAATTGGCACTATCGCTGACTTTTTTGTTTATTACAATAACACTTTCTTCATCTACTTCTTCGTCGTCCGAAGGACTGTCTGAAGCCGTGGTTTCTGTGTTTTCTTGTGTAGTTTCTTCCGCATCATTTTCTTGAATCTCTTCCTCTACAACATTTTCATCGATTTCATTTTCTACTTCAACTTCGGTTTCTTCAGATTTAGCTTCATTTTCTGTCGTCTCGGTCTCGTTTTCTTTCACTTCTGTTGACTCTTGTTCTTTTTCTAAAACCTCTTCGTTGGTGGTTTCATCCTGATCGTTATTTAATTGTGTGTTATTTGTATCGTCCATATTTATTAATTTTAGCAAGTTATTACATTTATTTTGTTATTATATTTAATAAGTTATTATAAAGGTTAAAAATTCTTTGAAAAGGTAGTCTAGTACTGTTACTAGAACACCTGTCACAAGACTTACTCCGATAACGTATCCTGTTAGTCTCAGTGTCTCTTTTTTATTTGGGAACTCTACTTTTTTAAGCTCCTCAAAAGATTCTTTTATGAATTTAGTTACCTTACTCACGCCGCACATTCTAACACGATTATTTTTTGTTCTCAACACTATGTTGTCTGAAATAATGTATAATTCTCAATGTTATGATTCAACTATTATTTCAAAACCCGCAATTTTTTGTTCTCGTTGCTGTAGCTTTAATAGCTTCTATATCAATTCATGAGTTTTCACACGCTTTTGCTTCCAATGTTTTAGGCGATTCTACAGCAAAAAACATGGGTAGATTAACTATAAATCCTAAAGCTCATTTAGACCCAATGGGCACCGTGTTTCTACTTCTTGTTGGTTTCGGATGGGGTAGGCCGGTTCCTTTTAATCCTATGAATTTAAAAAATCCAAAAAGAGATTCTGCACTTATTTCTTTGGCGGGTCCTCTTTCTAATTTAATTTTAGCTACACTTCTTTCCTTAATTTTAAGGTTTGTTCCAGTAGGGGAGCTGGTTGCGACTTTTTTGTATACGGCAATCTTATATAATTTAATGCTAGGTTTTTTTAATCTTATTCCCCTTGGTCCTCTTGATGGAAATAAAATTATGTTTGGTATTTTACCTAATAAATTGGCGGTACAGTGGGTAGAATTTCAAAGGAACGGTACTTATATTTTGATGTTCTTAATCTTCTTCAACTTAATCGGCAGAATCCTGGGACCTTTGGTTGATATATCAATGAAAATATTAGGGCTATAATTTGCCTTTGTAGTAGTAAATGCAGACATCTCCGATTTGACTCTTTTATTAAAAGTCAGTATTATTTTATTAATGCTCAAACGAGCAAACCTGATGTGCTCGGGTAAACCGAAGGTCGTGTAAATCTTCCATCATTCGATCTTCGATGGGAGTCGTAAAGTTTAATTCGAAAGTTTTAAACTGCAGATACCCACCTAAACTCAAACGGAGATCCGATCTTGGTGGATCGACACATCGGGACAAACTCATACCTCGCAATTGCGAGGTTTTTCTTTTCCAAAGCGAAGTTAGAAAAAGAAATAAGCTCGTATTCATCTTTTATAAACAGATATTACTTGACCCTGTTATAATCCTAGTGTGAAAATATTTGATTCAAAAACACAATCGCAAAAAGTAGAGAAGGAGATAAAAAAAACTCTTAGCTCTTCTGATATTGGCAGTAAATATTTAGCGATAATTTTAATTGGAGACGATCCTTCATCTGAGAAGTTTATTCAGATTAAAGTTTCTTTGTTCGAGAAATTAGATATAAATTGCAAAGTTTTTAAAATAAATGAAAAAGAAATTTCTGATGAGGAGATAATTTTCAAGGTTAAGGAGATATTTAATAATAACGATGTCGCCGGGGGTATTGTTCAGCTCCCACTTCCCAGAAAAAGCTTGGAAAAAATATTAGATTATATTCCTTTTGAAAAAGATGTTGATATCATTTCTAATGAAGGAAAAAAAAGATTTTATTTAGGAGATTTTTCAAAACTTTCTCCTGTTGTAAGAGCTTTTGAAAATTTTTCATTGAACTGCAGAATTAATTACGAAGGGTTGAAAGCTGTGGTAATAGGGGAGGGAGATTTGGTAGGTAAACCAATTTCTTTTTATTTATCAAAAAAGGGAGCTGATGTTAAAACAATTTCGAATTACAAGAGCGGGGATAAAATTGATTGTGAGCTTTTAATTTTGGCAACAGGTATTCCGAATTTAGTAAAAGGGGAAAACATTTCCGAGGGTTGTGACGTTGTTGACTTTGGTTCATCGGTTATAGATGGGAAGTGTGTTGGTGATTTGGACATGA
>CAZGHA010000011.1:0-10489 GCA_964525475.1 uncultured Candidatus Saccharibacteria bacterium
TTAAAATGACCTTTCCAGTCATAGAGAAAAATTTGACAATAATATTATTCCTATAACTAGATGCTACTAATGCCCACATATCTTTCATTAGGGCAAACATTATATAGAGCGGATCAAGGATATCAGTGTGATTAAAACACACTATTACAGGACCTTCTTCAGGAATGTTTTCTTTTCCAATTACATTAACTTTCAGCCTGAATGAAAGTAAGAATTTTACCACTCTCATCAACGTCACAAACCACATTTTCTCCTCCTTTCACTATTTTTATGGAGATAATACCACATTATAGAAATTTAACAGAGTTAAATGAATTGAATAAATATCTAAGATAAATACACTGACTTGAAAAATCTAGTTCATCGGAGTGTTTAGCATGTGTTCGGAAAAATCTTAAAAGAATTTTAGGACGATATGTAGTCCTACACATGATATAGAACTAATATTTAAGAAGAATTTTAAGTAGAATTACCATACCGATAGCAGCCCATATCATATTTAATACTGCTGGTTGATAGGTTTTTCTTTTTATAGAAATAAGAACAATTCCTAAAGCTCCAGTAACATTTAGACTTTGATAAAGAAGTGTTTGGGTTGAGATAATGTTAAAATTTGAAAGCGCGTAAGCCAATAGAATAGCCACGGTTCCATACCAACCGACTATTTCCGAAGTTCTATTATTCATGGATTACATTGTACCAAAAATTAAAAGTTTTGGTTGCGAATATTTTAAGCTATCTTAACTATTTATAAATTATTTTCTAGGTGTGATTTCTATACTTAATAACTTGTGTGAATCTACCGTCTTCTAGATTCTCTAACTCTTCAAAAAACGAAGTAAACTGCTCATTTGTCATCTCTCCGTTTAAAGACACTACAACTGCGTGTGATATGTCTAGATCATCGAATACTGTTTTTAATTCCTCAAACTTTCTCTTTTTGTTGTAAAGTAAAGTGCCGTTTCAAGAATTTCTTTCATTTGTATTTCTACTGCCCTTGATTTTTCAGTCACATAATTAGGTGATACTTCTACGTTATTAATTGATGAATTGTATCATGGCTATTTTGTTTAAGGATAAATAAAAGTAGATAGCGTACTTTAATGTGTATATTTACTAGAAATGAATTTTTTTAACGTTTCTGCCGAATACACGTCTAGAAAATCGGTTTCTAGCATCTTTGCGATTTCCTTAATAGAATAAAATCTATCATTTTCCACCTCATTTTTATTAGGTACTATCGTTACACCTTTAGGAAATTTTCCAGTAAATATGAATGCTATGGAGGAGTGGTCTCCGTAAATGAATTTTCTTTTTTCTACTAAAGTAATACAGGTATCAAATCCAAGTTCTTCTTTAAGCTCCATATGTGCTGCTTCCTCAGGCGTTTGACCACTTACAACGTGCCCTACCGCAGAAGGAGTCCATCTACCTGGACCTAACTTTTTTTTAAAACTTCTCTGCTGAAGAAGCAAATTGCCACTGCTATCATAAATTACCACGGCTATCTCCCTGTGAAGTATATTCTTTCCCTCGTGAACAGATTTTCTTGATAATTGACCGATAACATTGTCGTTGTCATCTATTATATCTAATAGTTCCTTGTTGTTGTCTGTTACACCACTTTTTGACATATATTGAAATTATACATTACTTATTAGTTTCAGAGGGTAGCTTATATAATGTTACTGTAACAATAAATACCTTGACTGACGATTTTGTATGCTATTTGAATCTTTCAGGATTAGTATGAAGTAGTCGTGCTTTGTTAAAAAAATCCCGCTTATTAAACTTAAAGGATTGAAATGGCTCATAGTTCCATTTTGTTTTCTCTCTCATTACCTCATGTATGGATTCAGATCTATTAAAGGGGATATTTGATGCAACTTGTCTGAAATCGTACCAATAAACAAAAAATAGCCCAACTTTAACAGTACAGTAAAGATGAGCTGCACATTGTGATCTGCATTCACTACATTGCCACGCAGAGAATTTTCCTTTTTTAAACGTGAGAACATTTCTAAATAGAGCGTGGGGATCAATACCAATGTATTTTCCTGCCAAGTCTCTATTTGTTTTGGTTCTACTTGCTTCACCAAGTTCATACTCCTTAAGCCTTTCAAATAGAGATTTTTGATTAATTATAATGTCCGTATGATCCCATGGACATTCTTCATCATCTATTTCTGTAGACACTTTAAATGTAATTTGGTCCGTCTTAGTTGGTTTTATTAATTTATAAAACAGATATCTTAGTATTAATCTAATTTTCATATGTGCTTATTATACAATTTTTCCGAGCAGGGTTCTAAGAGAAACCTCTGGCTGGGGGACAGGGAGTCGGTCACCTTCGCATCTGCTGATGCTCAGTCGACCCCGCTTCGGCACCGTCGTGCCTCAGCATTCTCCTCCCTGTCCTATAACGCAAAACAGCTGCGGATCCTAAGCGGACCCACAGCTATTTTCCGTGGCTGAGCACTGTGGTCTAGAACCCAATACATTCTCTGGGATGAAAATGAGACAAATGAGACAGTATAAAAAAAGGTATCAAATCAGCGTTTTTGCTTTTTCGATTACTTTCTTAACATCATAGAATTTTGCAAAACTTATTGCAGTTTCAATATCAAACCATTTTCCTTCTAAACCTTCACTTTTCATAAAGGATGTATTCTCATTTTCATCTGATAGTAAATCAAATATGAAGAAATACACTGTTTTATCAATGTCTTCTCCAGTTTTTGGATGTTTCATTAAATAATTGGTTTCACTAAAAGGCTTATTTTCTCTAGGTCTAATATTTGAATAGCCGGTTTCTTCTTTGATCTCTCTTATAGCGGTTTGCAATACATTCTCGCCTTCTTCTACTGTTCCTTTTGGTAGTGCCCATTCATCTCTTTCAATCTTTCTGATCATATAAACTTCGTTATTATTGTTTAGGAGTATTCCACCTGCGGATATGTATTTTTTCATTTTCGTGTTGTTAAAAAATAAGTAGGCTGATCAGGGTTAGTTAAGTATTGAATAATTCCCTCTTTTGCAGGAGCTGGAATAAAGTTCACTTTTGCAATCTCATCCAAGTTTAGCCATTCTACATGGTATTGTTCTTGCTCATTCATCCTATCTTTCTCAGGACCACCTAATTGAATCTCAGTTTCATCTGTCTCACATATAAAGTAAAAAGCTATTCTTGTTTTTGTATCAAGTAGAAATACAAGATTTCCTACTTCAACATCAATTCCAAACTCTTCTTTAATTTCTCTTGCACAGGTTTCCTCTATGGTTTCCCCTTTTTCCCATGTACCTCCTGGTAGTGTGTAAAAATCTTCATCACCTAGTATCTGGTGCATCAAAAGAATTTTTCCATCTTTTACAATTAAGCCCCCAGCTCTAAAGCCTTGGTTTCTTGCATTTAAAATTGTGTCATATTGTTTTTCCATATTGTGATTATACATTGGTAGCTTTAATCTACTACTGAATTTACACCATTTAGAAAGCTCTCAGCACATTTCTTAATCTTGTTATGATAACCACCTTCCAGAATAGCAAACATATTCTTAAAGTTCATTTTCAATTCCATACCAACTTGTGAGTAAGAGTCTATATCCAACTCAAAATCTAAAAGATTATCGTCTTTAAAAGTGTCAAATCCCAAGGATACCCCTAAAATGTCTGGTTCAAATCCCTTAAGTTTAATAATAGCTTTCTCTAAAGCTTCAAAGAATGTGTGCTCCTTAATAGGTGTATCCAATGGAAAATTTACATAGTTATCTTTTGACACATCTCCCGTACCTGGAAATACTCTATTCTCATGGATAGAACAGAATATAACACCGGCTTGATTTTTAAGAAGGTTCTGTGTGCCATCCCCGTGATGTCCATCTAAATCTAATACAGCTACGCGCTTACCTTTTTGAGCTAGTCTGTTAGTAGCAATGGCCATGTTATTAAACAAACAGAAACCAGAGGCTTTGTCCATCATGGCGTGGTGTCCAGGAGGTCTGACAATAGCAAAATCGCCACATTCTGAAGCCTCGATTGAAACAGCTACAGCAAGTAGAGCTATGTCAAAAGTCTCAGGAGTTAGATGTAATCCCACAAGTTCATTTTTGTTGTTGCAGGCATGTTTTATCCTATTAAAGTATTTCTCACTATGTAGTGCCAATATATCCTTTGTAGGGTTAAGTGATGTTACAAAATCCCTATAATCACCTGCAAATTCTCTTATTCTATAGGCACCTTCGTACTTGCTGACTTCATTGTAATTAAGAAATTTTCGATTAAATAAAATATCCATATTCTGATTATATTTACTTACTATAGTTTGTATACTACATCTATGAATATAAATCAAAAAGAGCTACTGAATACTATTAACGAACTGTTAGATGAAAAAATTGTTAATGTCATACCAAAGGGAAAGGGTAACGTAAATACCACATTTAAACTCATAGGGGAGTCGAGAAACCTTTTTCTCAGGTTATTTGAAAATAATACCTGGCCTGAGCCTACCAAACTCACTTGGGTTGATGGAAAATTAAGGGATTTTGGGATACCACATGCAAAACAAGTTTTTTATGATAGGTCCGACAAATATTTTCCATTCGGTCTTGAAATTACTGATTACATAGAGGGTTCTGATATGAGAAAAATGATTGAAGGTGACCAAATTGCATATGATATTTATTATGCAAAACTAGGTGAAATGCTAAGTGCAATACATGAAATCAAAGCCAATTCATATGGGTTAGTGGAAGACGGTAATGGGACTGGTGCTGAATTTTTAGATGTTGTTTGGGATGTTTATAAGAACCTTGATATTGAAGTTTGCAGAAAGTACTTCCCACAAAATTTTAAAAAAGAGGCTTTAAGACTTACGGAAACCCTATTGCATGACTATTTGGAAAGTTTCAACCCTGTTTTGGTTCACTACGACGCAAATCCCCAAAATTGCATATATACCAAGAGTGGTCAACTTACACTAGTTGACTGGGACAATGCCCTTTTCCTTCCCTGGGCAACGGATCTAGCAGTAGTTACCTATTGGCAACAGCCAGATGAGAGTTTCAAGAAAGGTTTCTTCCATTCTTATAAAAAAATGGCGTGTCTTATAAAGATTATCTATCTATGGAGAAAGCATTCCACATATTCTATGCTATTAATCTATTACCCTATGCAACTAAGCAAAAGAAAAGCTTCTTAAAAAATACGTTATCAAGAATACTTAGCATAGTTAGTGTTAAATAGCTAATTTTTCAACTTTGTCACTATATGATACAATTCGCAAAAGAATAAGAAGGAGAGTGTTCCATGAATATTATTTTTTATGGAACTTTGAAGAATGCTGATGAAGTTGCACGGTTATTTGATCTGCATCCAACCGTGGTAATTAAGGGTCATATTGTTGGTACATTATTTGAGGTTATTGACGAAACCGAACCAAATAATGTATTTAGATACCCTTTGTTCCATGTGTGTGGTTTTGATTCCATATCTGCCGTACTTATGCAATTCAGTCCGTCTACAGAAATATCCGCCCACCTCATTGAAAAAATGTCTGAGTACGAAGGTCCTCTCTACACTATAAAAACTGCACAATTCATTGCAGAAAATGGGGCTATACATGAGGGTATGGTATTTGCATGGAATACGGAGGCATCGCTAAAAAGTGCAACTATTTCACGTGTTCAAGGTTCCAAACCACTCACTTGGGAGTAGTTACATTGACGTCACAATGTGCTGCTCCCAAAGAAATCTCCCAAGATTTCTTTGAAACTCAACTTCTGTATCTTGTTTTGCAATTGTATATAATCTTCAGCATATGATTTCTTATCTAAGGCTGCATTTATCATAGAGCACGCTTCGTCTAAATCTTTGTAAAGATATTGCGAAGAAAAATATTGTGGGTAAACTTCCCTATCGGGGAGTACGGGATAGCAACCACTTACAACACCCTTCATCACTGAATAGCCAAATAATTCTTGTTTTGCACAACTTAAAATCACTTTGGATTGACCCAAAACCCTTTTATGTTGTTTATCGGATACATCAAATAGCAATTTGATATTTGCAGTTTTTTTAAGGGTGCCATAATAAAAATTATCTTTGAGATCTTTTTCCTTCTGCTGAGCAGTAATGACGAAACCTACATCCTTCAGATTATTTGCAATTCTTATTAAGTCATCGATACCTTTATCTTTGTTGAGTCTGTGAGGAAATACTACATCAAATGCTTTCTCATCTTTTGCAATATCTGGAGAGAAACTGTCCATACCCCAAGGTAGTACAACCAATTTATTTTTATATTTTTCAGGAATTGCCTCCTTAATAAATTCTGCTGGATTATATATTTTGTTGTATATATCAAACCAACCTAACTCAAAGTTTTTTAACCAAGCTATATTGTATAAATCATCTTCTAGAAATGTGCCCCCGTGTAATAATGCGCCCATATTGCACACTACATTATTTTGTAAATGGAAGTATTTTATTAGGTCGACCCCAGGATTGAAAAAGTCCAAAAATAGTATGTTGTTGGGTTTATTAAGAGTCAATAGCATCCTCAACAGTTCAGCTTGTTTTTCTGTATAGTCCTCATCATCGAGAAGTCCTGCAGATAACCTGTTTTTCATAGGCCTCTCAAAACCAATTATTTTTATATCCATTTTTTCGATTTGGATTACTTTTTTTACCGCTTTATAAATTTCTTCAAAAGCAGTGCCCTTGTAATAAGGTGTTACAACGAAATAATTCATCTTCTTTCGATTTGAAATTTAGCTATATTGTCAGCATTAAAGTATTTGAAGATTTTATCCCTAAACACTTCTGGATCAAAATCGCCACATGAAAAAACGTCTATTGTCACTTTCTTCTCCAAATACCAACTACTTAAAGAAACATGCGAATCTTCCAATATAAAGTTTATAGTCCAACCAAAGGGCCAGAAGTTATGGTAACTCTCCTCCACTGTTTTACTCACAAAATCATCCACAATTTGTCTTATTTTTGTTAGAGAGACATTATTTACTGTTTTCTCTAGGTTCTTGCACCCGCCCAATTCAATGTATGTATACTTACCTAGAGTAGACTCAACAGGTTTCAGTTTAAGTGTATCTACAAGATTGTCACAGGTATCTATCGTTAATATTATATCGTCGTCCAGCACATCTGCTTGAGGCACATCTTCCCTGTATATAGAACCACCATCTCCAGTCTCATTATTTAATAATGTTGGAATACTTGCCGCAGTTAGTCTCACATTCACCTCAAGAATAGATATTGACTCGTCATCATCTTGGAAAAAATCTATTCCAAAAAACCCATCGTAATCATCTATAAGAGGCTCGAGCTGTTTCAATACACGATTCAACTCCTGTTCAGTTCTATTAGGTAAATCTTCAAGGTTTTTAATATCAGAACCATAGAAATACTTATCGTCTTCAATTATTTGCTCGGTATAACCAAAGATGGTTACATCTTCACCATTTTTTACACACTGAATGCTATGAGGAACACCCTTTGCCCTCTGTTCAACATACCAACGCCCAGAATTCAAAAGACTCTTAAAGTTTTCATCTTCATCAATATCCTTGACTTTGAAAACAGTGTATCCACCTGAACCTTCTTCTCTTTTAATAAAACCATCTTTATATTTGGAACCAAGCTTCTCTAAATCCTTTGTATCTTCTAATATCTTCCAATTCGGGGTGAGTTCTCCAAACAACTCCTTTTGTGAGATTTTGTTATTTAGTTTTATAAAATCCTCGTATTTATAATTGATATTAAATCTATGATTTTCTGCAAAAACATCTGCATCAGGATGCGGAATAGCCACCCATAAGTTTTTAACCCCCTTTGGGAGCTGATTTTCTAAACGTTTATAAACAGAAACCTTGGAATTAGTACCTTTATTAAGTACTATATACTTGTTTTCATTCAGGTAGTTTATATCCTCATAAACTTCATTCACCGTAACGTAACGGTTCTTAACAATCCAAGGGGACAAATTTTCATATTTCCACATTGCATCAATTTCATAGTCCATATTTTCAGAGATGGCACGAAAATCTACGCTGTACACTGTTTCAGTTTTATTTAAAAATTCTATATCTTTTATTTTTAGCTTGTTCTTAGTTATCTTCATACGTAATGATTATACAAGTTATCTAAGTCTATAAAAGCTTCTATCTTTCTAATGTCTGGCTTATTTGTTTTAAATATATAAAGATCAGAAGATGAGGAATACTCAATTTTTGAAAATAAGGCAGTAGCTCGTGTATTTTCTTCAAAATTTTTAGGTAATTTATACTGGGAAAAGTTTTCAATTATGTTTACCAAGTATACACCCGCATCTGATAATATTTTTTGAATGTCTTTGAGACGCTTTCCAATCATCGTGCAATTCATGATTACATAGAATTCTCTTTCGTCTGTAGTATCGAGTATCTGTAAACCCGTACTTATAAAGGCTAAACTGCCATTTAATGTATAAGGGGGATCAGTAATAAAACTTCCCACCTTTGGTATCTCCTTCAAATCCTCCTTATTCATAATATCAATGCTGTAGATTTGTACATAATCCATTTTATTTTTTATTTTTTTTATAATACGTGGATCTTTCTCTAAAACGATGGGTTGTACCCATACATCATTTATAAACTCTGTGCTTATGAAGTCATCATCACCAATAATACCTAATCTCAGATATTCGCAGTAAGGGTATCTATCCCGAATCAGATTAAGCCTACGTTCTCTAGAGACAAGGTCACATGGGAATTGATTTAAACTACTATCCGGCTCTATATGAAGTTTTTCCTCTGCAGGCATATTTGTCTGTGCGGTGTGTTTAAAATCAAATATAGGTTTTACCTCATTATTATTTCCAAGTTCTATAAGACCACTATCTTGAGCGCTTTGTACTACAGGGCCTAGGTTGTCAAAATCGGCAGAGCTAGTTTTAATAAAACCATCTATAGTATGTGAATTCAAAAGTTTTGCTATCTCTTGTGTATATTCCAACAAATTGTATCTATTGTTTACTTCCCAATACTCAAAATCTGCAGTGCCCATAGCAACCCTATTTAAAGGCTCTTTTGAAATATAACTGTCATAGGCTTTCAATAGCTTTTCATTCTGGTGAACACACCTAATCTCTTCTAATATTTTTTTCTTAGGATTACTGGGGTCTTTAATCAAATCAATTATATGAAACCAAAAGTAGCCCTGTTTTACAAGTTCCTTATAGTAGTATGGAAGATTATTAGGTTTTGTTGATAGTTGCCCATGTGTAACATGGAGTACCTCCAACTCGTCTAACATAACCACTCTGTAACCAGCTTTGTATAATTTGAAGGCCAAGTGATCATCCTCAAAACCATAACCAGGAAAGGAAATGTATCCACCAACCTTCCAAAAGGCCTCCCTCCTACAGAAACCAAAATTCGATATAAATGTACGAGTTAATAATATCTCATCATAGGATTTTTCTAAGAGAACCTCTGGAGGAGAGGTTTTTAGAGTAGCTATTTTATCTAGAGAATTTGAACTAAAAAGATCTTTCAAAACATCATTGGATGTTTGTTGAAACTGTTCATCTTTTGTCCAATTACGTACTGCTCCAAATCCAAAATCGTATTTTTCTGCTAACTTATTTATTGTTTTCAAACTACTATTATTTAAAACAATTGTGTCGTCATCAATAAATACTAGTGTCTCCGCGGAAGCCTCCTTTGCACCTCTGTTTCTAGCCTCACCATAACTATTATCACTGTTTTTCAAATTCAGGACTTTAATAGCTATATTTTTATTAAGTTGTTCAATCTTGGTAATAAACTTACTCTCTAAAAGTTTTATGTCCGGTTTCTGTGTGCTATTTTCAACTAGAATGATTTCAAAATTGTCAAAGTCCTGCAATATTAAGGAATAAATAGATGCAAGAACACTACTCCCTTTATTGATGTGAGAATCACTGGACAAAACTATGCAAGATATTCTAGGGCTCATATGAATTTATATGTTCCTTCCGAGTTAAATTCATCATTTTTAAGAGGCCTTATTCCAGTCCTGTAATATTCTTGCAAAGCAGCCTTACCTTGTTCAATACGCAATTTGAGTTTATCGGAATTAGCACTCTCTTCTATCAACATACAGCAGTAATCATAAAATTGGCTCATAATAAGATTGTAGGCATCCTCCGACTTTTCCTTTACACCAATATCCTCAAGAAAGTAACCAAAATTTCTGTAATAGTAGAACATGGCAAACGGAGATATTGCTCCGCCACCAATTCTTTGATGTAATACATAACCATTTTTCATAACACTAACTCTCTTATTCTGCTCTAGTCTGATCTTATTCTCTAACAGAGTTTCCTCGTGGTAATAGTTGTATTCCTCGGGGAACAATTCCGTCTTTTCTAGATATCTTGTCGGTATCATCGTGCAGGAAGCCTCAACCAAAAAAGAATCTTGAAGTAACTTTGTAGATTTCATAC
>CAZGHA010000011.1:10499-11154 GCA_964525475.1 uncultured Candidatus Saccharibacteria bacterium
TTTAAGTTGTTCGAATCCACTAAATGTAGAAAACTCCCAAGGAGGCTCAAATCCTTTCTCAAGAATAGAACTCCTAACAGAGTTTCCATAACTTATTTGAGGGGCTAGACACCCCAAGTCTTTATTATTTTCGAAGGCATACACCATCTTTGCTATAACATGGTTATCATTTAGATAGGTATCATCATCCATAAACAGTACGAAATTATTGTCTGTTGACTGTTTTAGAATCTCTCTTATCACTATATTTCTAGCCTTAGCACCACCAACATTCTCAGGGGAAACCGCAATGTCAACTATGTTTGCATACTTGCTTTTAAGTTCATGCGCGAAGGACACGTTTTCACCAACATTAACCATGGATATATAGATTTTTACATTTTTGTAACTTTGCTTATTTAGCCTATGCAAATTTTCAACAAAATAGCTCTTCCTATTGATGTACTTAGCGTCTTTTGACACAAAGAAGGGAATAACCACATAAACTGTATGGTCGTAGTCTATTTTTTCTAAAATGGTTTGGATATCCACCATATTTAAATTCTTATAATATTCGTCAAAAGTTAGTTTCTTACTTTGGTAGGGAAAAAACATATCATCGTATTCATATTCCAGAAACTTAACAAATGTTTCTTTATAAAAGTTTGGATATTTG
>CAZGHA010000011.1:11164-16780 GCA_964525475.1 uncultured Candidatus Saccharibacteria bacterium
CACTTTTAAGGTATTCGATTTTGCCGGTTTCATATTCTATTTCTTTGTGTATTTAATAGTTTCTATATACTCTGTAGGTATTCTATAGAAATTGAATTTCATCAAGAATAATAAATCTACTATCAACTTTCCAAACCATTCCTGCATTAATGTTTCTTCGTCTATATTAGTTTTTGTGAGAAAAAATAAGAAACCTAATACCTGGGTTCCAATTGATACTAGATAATGGCTAGGCGACGAGGTATTTCTAATTAACATTTCTCTAAGTTTTTTGTTGATTTGGGTCAGGGTTTCAATTTGTTCTGGTAAAATTTGGCCTGCTATTCTAATAACTTTATCCAACTCGTAATACTCTTCTTCAGTCAACTTATATTCGTCAGGTAGTACAAGATCTTTTGTTTTAACGTCTAACATGTACAAATTTTAACATCCTTATCTATATTATTTAATTTTTTCTGGGATGCACCTTCAAAAACTCCTTGTTATCCTCAAGCATATAGACCTTAAAATAGATCCATCCAGCTGAATCTTTTAATTCGCGAACCTTTAAAAAGCCTTCTCTAACGTATTTTCTTCTAGTGGTTGGATGTACACCATAATCATCTTTCATTTGCCAGTCGGCAATCCACTGCTTGTCGTTGTCGTAAGCACTCTTAAGATTTTTAGGTATAACTCCTGCTTTAATGTTGTTCCAACAGTCTACACATCTCTGACCACATTGATTCCACAAAATCTTATTACCTGGATGAGATCTTCTGCAGATACTACAATCGTAGGGACCCTCTGATGCACTAAGAAAGAATCCATCAGGTTCTTTTTCGAGTCTGCGCTTACGAACTCTTTCTATTCCTTCCATTTTTCCAAACAAACGTGCCAACTGCACCATATTATTGCTTGCATATTGGGTATATTTTTCTGGATCTACCTTAGATTGCGGTTTGTTTTCTTTTTTACCTACAAGTTTTAGCATGTCATCCTCTTGTTCATAGCCCTTTAATCTTCCCTGTAAATAACCAAGTCTATAACTTACATTACTCATTAAACGCCAGTTAGTATCTTTTAATGCATTTTTAATTATTTCTTCTAATTCTTGGGAGCTATCTCTACTTGTTCTATCAGAATTTGGATCTTGAACAGAGAACGGTATTATTACGTATTGCCCAATCTCGGGTTTTTCAAAAGACAATTTTGTATAGCTTGCTTTGTTAGTTACTTTAGTTATTATCTTTTCTAGATTTGGAATTGTGGAAGTTAAAAAAGAAAGTCATTCCGCTAAAAATTCGGGTACACGACCTCTCTTTTTAGAAATGCTTTACGAGTTAAATCAAGATAAATACGATGGAATATTGACTTGGGCACCCGATAGACTAAGCAGAAATGCAGGCGATCTAGGATCTCTAGTTGACTTAATGGATAGAGGTAAACTTGTACATATAAAAACAAATTCACAATCATTTTCCAACAATCCAAACGAAAAGTTTCTTTTAATGATTCTTTGCTCACAAGCTAAATTGGAAAATGATAACAGAGGACTGAATGTAAAAAGAGGTATTAGAGCAAAATGTGAAATGGGATGGAGACCCTCTCCAGCACCAATAGGGTATTTAAACTACTCCCATTTAGGAACAAAAAAGGTAATGTTGGACAAAGAAACCGCACCGTTAATTAAAGAGATGTTTACAATGGTTGCAAACGGATGTAGCGGAAGGGATGTAAAAGACTGGGTAGACAAAGACGAAAGACTTAAGAAACAAACCCAAAGAAATATTCCATTAAGTATGGTATACAGGATGCTTAAAAACACTTTTTATTATGGAGAATTTGAATACCCGGTTGGTGGTGGCAAATGGTACAAGGGTTCTCACGACCCGATAATTTCTAAGGAATTATTTAGAGAAGTACAGAAAAAGCTAAGTTTGTACAATCAAACTAAACCCAAGGTAAAATGGGGATCTAAAACCTTCGCCCTTAAGGATTCATTTAAGTGTGCATACTGCGGGGCTAGTGTTATTGGGGAGGAAAAATACAAGCTTCTTAAGTCCGGCAAGAAAAACAGACATGTTTACTACCACTGTTCTAAAAAGGTGGATCCAAATTGTCCCGAGCCCTATGTAAACGAAATCGATCTAATTGATAAGCTGTTAAGTTTCATAGAGTTAGTGGAAAAACGAAAACACACATTAGTTGTTATTCCAAAAGAGACCAAAATTAAAATACAAAAGTACAATGCTTTTAAAAATCAGGTACTTCAGCAGCAAAATATCTTGGCTGAGGTTGATCCAATAAAGTTCTCAGAATACTTTAAACAAATTATTCTAAACGGTAACGATGAAGAAAAGCAGGAAGTCCTAAAGTGTATACAGCAACCCTTATATCTCCATAACGGAGATATCTTTGTCAACCCGTTAATTTAACGTGGCTCTGTTCAATAAAACCCTTCATAAACCCTTTAATTTGGGTCAGACATTAGACCTTTACTATACAGCTTACCTATAGTATAATGATGATATCTTACTAGACTACCAAATAAGGTAGAGAAAGGATTGAATGTCATGAGCGACACTCGATTGACGCTCCCTGAAGTGCGGGGACCGCTTACCGACCTTCTTGGAAAACTTGATGGGGAAAATGGCGGTGTTTGGCTGCGAGGACTGAATAAGTTTCTTCGCAAAGAAAATCCTTGGGAAAAGCCGGAAACTTTCAAGGTCATTGAGATCGGCACTCACAAGGATGTAAAATCCCTGCGCAAGGCTCTGGAAGAATCTAGCGCACGGATGATTGGAGATTGGGCCAGCGACATTCTCAACAAGACGAAGTTGAGTAAATCCAAGCAGTCCTTGGATCTGGTGGTTCGGTCTGTCAAGGAACTGGGATTTCCCAATGGAGCTCAGTACAAGGATATCTGTAAGGCAGCCGAAAGCCAAGGTTTGGATCTGTGCCCTGCTGAAGCCGGTCCGCAACTGCGACTGCAGTATCCTGACCAGCCTAACGGTGAGTGGCTTGTAATTGCCATGGAACCTATAAAAGACTCCGCTGGTGATTTGGGCCTGTTCGACGTGGAGTGCGTTGGCGATGGTCGCTGGCTCCGCGCTGATTATGGCGAGCCTGACTACTTTTGGTTTACTGGTGATCGCTTTGTGTTCGTTCGTCGCAAGTAGGCTCTTTGAACTTTGATCCTTGGATTTTGAATTTAGATCCTTTGACCTTTGTTCTTTGAACTTGCTCTTCTGAACTCCGTGTTCTTGGGTTTTCTATACCAAAGCACGGAGTTTTTTTGTTAAAATAAGACTGGTATTAGGTGAATATGCAAACAACTAAGGTTTTTGCTACCGAATCCAGTGTCCGTACACCCGGAATAATTTAAATTACGATTTAAGTTAGAGTGGTGTATCAAACTTAAAAAAATGAGGATACTTGGTGCAGGGTACTGGGGGAATTTAGTTCACAAACAAGATTCAGCTTTAAGAGAAATCAAAAAGTGGTGGTATAGAAGGTACTTTGTACGTAACGACTCCGATGGTGATTTGAACCTGTTCAACGTGAAGTGCAATGACGATGGTCACTGGCTCAACGCTAATTATGGCAAGCCTGACAACTTTTGGAATACTGATGATCGCTTTGTGTTCGTTCGTCGCCAGTCTTCTCATTTCTCTCCTAGCTTTTACTAGGAGAGTCTTTTTGCAAATGAGATAACCAACCACCAAGCATTTTACCCATTTCATCTATTTGTTTAGATAAAAGAATGTATCTCTTATCGTCCATAGACTTTGTCTCCCAAAGAATCATCATAAGGACTTTTAAGGTATCGTTTTTTCTAATTGCCAAATTTATAAAGTCCTGTTTTTCCAGTGATCTTGAAAAGCTTGCCGCAGAAAGATTTTCAATAATTTCTACAAACAGGTTATCAATTCTAAGTCCAAGGGTATATCTGTGTATTTTAGGAAGCTTTTGGAAATACCCGAACCACATTAAATAGGTATCTTTAGCGTGCTTTATTATTGGTAATAGGTTTATGCTACTTTTAGATGGCTGGGGGGGGGGGTAACGTACTTATGATTAAATTTACTCATAAATATAAAGATAGCATTTCTCTTGATAATCTTCTTGTTGCTTGGAAAGAATTTAGGAATGGTAAACGCTTAAGAAAAGATGTACAGGTTTTTGAAAACGATCTAATGAGAAATATACTTCAGTTGCATGAAGATTTGGAGACAAAAAGCTACAAGCACTCAAAATATGTTGTATTTAAAATTTCCGATCCAAAACCAAGGATTATTCATAAAGCTGTAGTTAGAGATAGATTGCTTCATCACGCCTTACATAGGGAACTTTACCCTTTCTTTGACCGTACGTTTATAGCCGACTCATATTCATGTCGAGTCAATAAAGGCTCACATGCTGCGCTTAATAGATTTCGCAAGTTTTCTTATAAGGTTTCAAAAAACAATACAAAAACCGCTTGGGTTTTGAAGTGTGATATAAAGAGGTTTTTTGCATCGATAGACCACAGGATTCTTATCAGCCTTCTTAATGGTTCCATTTCTGATGAAAGCGTTATCTGGGTACTTTCAGAAGTTATTAATAGTTTTGACTTAGGTGATAATAAAGGCCTTCCTTTAGGGAATTTGATATCCCAACTTTTTGCAAATATTTATATGGACAAGTTTGATAAATTCGTTAAGCATGTTTTGAGGGTGAAATTTTACATTCGTTATGCCGACGATTTTGTTTTTATATCACACGATAAGAACGAGCTAGTAGAACTATTACCTAGAGTTAAAGAGTTTCTGCTGGAAAACCTTCATTTAGAGCTTCATGAGGATAAAACTTCGTTAAAAACCGTAGCCTCTGGGGTTGATTTTCTTGGTTGGGTACACTTCCCAGATCATAGGGTGCTAAGAACAACAACAAAAAGACGCATGTTTCGAAATCTCGCATATAGTAACATGAATAAGAAAACCGTTCAGTCTTATCTAGGCCTTATTTCACATGGAAACACCTACAGATTAAGACAGGGAGTCACCGAGTTAGGAAAAGTTGACTCAAACCGATGAAAAACCGAAGAAAACTAAATGGCTAAAACAAAAAGTACGGTTCGGATCTAGCTTTTTGAAGGAAGAGATTTGCAAACCCTGAAGAGGTGTTTGAGGCTTCATGGTCACTTAGGTGCCCATTCTGGCTGGGGGACAGGGAGTCGGTCACCTTCGCATCTGCTGATGCTCAGTCGACCCCGCTTCGGCACCGTCGTGCCTCAGCATTCTCCTCCCTGTCCTATAACGCAAAACAGCTGCGGATCCTAAGCGGACCCACAGCTATTTTCCGTGGCTGGGGGACAGGGAGTCGAACCCCAATTAACGGATTCAAAGTCCGGCGTCCTACCATTAGACGATCCCCCAACGATATATAAGGTAAATATAACTAAATTTTCAAAAAAATACACTTACTTAAAAGGTTTCAACGAGTCTAATCGCAAGGTTCTTGAGCAAAGCGAGAGGTTCTTCCCATTAGACGATCCCCCAACGATATCACAAAATTTATTATACCAGCAGACTAAAAATATGAATATCAGGTCTTAAACTATTTTTAATTTGATTTTGCAACCTAAAACGTATATAA
>CAZGHA010000011.1:16790-17036 GCA_964525475.1 uncultured Candidatus Saccharibacteria bacterium
AGGAGAGAGAAATGGGAAAATCACCCAAAATACTCAGATTGAGTATGTCCTCGATAAAAAAGTATATGGATTGTCCTATGCAATGGTATTTTACCTATGTTTTAAAAATACCATCAAAAACTGACTACCCTCGTTTATGCGGGTCAGAAGTGCACAAATTCATTGCTGGTCTGTATAAAAAGCATTCAGATGACAGAAAATTTTGGTATAAGTCAATTGATTCTGCAAAAGGTGCTTGGTTCGTAA
>CAZGHA010000012.1:0-14427 GCA_964525475.1 uncultured Candidatus Saccharibacteria bacterium
TTTTCTATTAAAGTAGAGGAGACGTAGTCCATAACTAACCCCCGAGTTCTTCTTAATATTATCACGAATAAAATCCAAAATCCGCATCGTTTAGGGATAAATTTACTAAATCTAAATAGTGCAAAAACCAAGTTATTTTCATTTTAATGTCTCCGACCTCGTCTGTTCTTAAGGTATTGCATTTTATACTTTTGAAATAATCAATAACGCTGGGAAATGGGTGGCTGAACTTGTTATCCTTGCCGACCGAAATAACACACGTATTTGGTTTTAATTTTGAGTAAAAAGACTTATGAAGACTATATTTTGAACCGTGATGGGGAACTTTTAAAACATCAAAACCATCGTCCACAAAGCCCTCAAACATAGACATATCTACCCTTCCTAAGACCTTATCTGTAGCATCTCCGGTAAATAAAGCTTCAAAATCACCGTAATCTAAAAACATAACTATCGAAACATCATTAATATCCGCAACATTGTTTTTCAAAAATTCTTTTGTGGGCCATAAAACTTTAAATAAAACACCGTCTAACTTAAAACTTTCTCCTGCATACACATTTTTAGTGTCAAAAAATGACGATAAAGACTTGAAACGCTCAAAATCACGGGAAGTGAAATCGACGTCGTTAAACATAACGGTGCCTATTTTACATCTTTGCATCAACCTATTTAAACCCACGATATGATCGTAGTGAGGGTGAGTTAAAACAAGTACATCTATATAACAAGAATAAAATGGGATTCTTTTTGAGATTTCAAAATCGGTCTCAAAGTTGTCTCCTCCATCAATTAAAACCCTCTTTCCATTGGGTGTAGAAATTAAGATTGCATCCCCCTGCCCTACATCTAAAAAGTCAATATCCAAACTTCCACTGCCGGATGAGGAAACCCCTCTAAATGAAAACAAAATATAAATAAAAACAATCAGAACAACATCACTTTTTTTCATTTGTTTCTTTCTTCATCTTTCTTTTAATTAAAAAAATAATTAATAAAACTGAAAAATAGTAAAAAAGGACCGGCACTATACCAACAGTAAAATTAACGCTTGAAAAACTAAACTGAGAGAAAAAGTTTATTGCCACCACAAAAATATTTAAAAAAGGATACATAACGATACTCATTACCTTCGCCAAGAAGGACGAAATCCCTGCGATAAATATAAAAAAGGTACCCAACACCGTGGCTATTGGTACTGTCCAAAGGACCAGTGGATTAACCAAAAAACTTATTATACTTACGCGCCCGAAATAATAAGAAACTATCGGAAGTACAAAAACCTGAGCAGAAATTGTTGTTCCTAAATCCTCAATAAAAAAGGTTTCTTTTCTAAAAAGATTTGTAAAAAATTCTACAATGCTATTTCCAAAAACTATCAATCCCAAGGTTGCCAAAAAACTTAACTGAAAACTTACACTTAGTAGAAAATACGGCCAAATAACAATCATTATTAAAGCCGTGAAAAGTAAGGCTATAAAACCATCTACGCTTCTTCCGTAATATTTAACCCACGAAACAGTGCTCCCCATTATCCAGGCTCTAATTACCGGGGGTTCAAAACCGGTCATAACTGAATAAGTAAAAGTGAAAAACTGAGCGATAAGTAAGTTTCTTATTTTATATTTTGAACCCAAAACGCTCATGATCATACTGGCAACTAAACTAACATTAAAACCCGAGACAACGACAACATGTATTGTTCCAGTAGTTTTTAAGGCTTCTTTAAAATAAGGAATCTTACCTAGCTCGTCTGCGCCTATTACCATACCTATCAACAGCTCGCTGTGGGGACTAGGCAAATATTTTCTTGTTACATCTATTGATTTAATTCTAAATTGAGAAAGCTGTTTTCCGGGAAATTTAGTTTCATCACTAAATAGAGAGCTTTGTTTATCTAAACAGCTTTCTTGAACTGACCTAAAACAATTAAAATAAACCCTTCCGGAAGCTGTCAGAAAAATGAAAATCAATGGAAGGTAGTATTTTAGCTTATTCATTGTTAACTCGGCGGGTGCAAAATTTTAAAAAGTTATTAGGTCTTTGATATTCTCTACAGTAGATTTATATAAACCTGATTTGGACTCAAATTCTGATATATTTGCGTAAGGTCTGTTGGAGATTATCTTTTCTGCGTTAGCAGGACCAATGCCGGGGAGAGTGTCTAATTCCGAAGATGATGCTGTGTTTACATTTATTTTTCCATCGCTTTCAACCCCGCCTGCATCTGATGTATCGCCATTACCACCGTCGGAAATATCGGTTTGGTCGGACTCATCGTTTTGATTGTTACTATCGTTATTTTCTAATGTTTTTTTATTTTCTGAATTATCAAAATCGGTGTTACTTGCATAATTTTTATTAACCGTTTTTGAGATTTTGTACTCCTCGGGTAAATAAAACTCCCACTCAAAGGGTATGTAAATTTTTGAAGAATCTTCAACTTTTTTTGACAAGTTTAGATTTCTGGAAACCCAAGTAGCGGAGGCTTCCCCGCTAGCTCCTCCAGCAAGTGCCAAAATATCTCCAACTCTAGTTCCGTTTTCAACTTCGTATACACCAGGATTAATAACAGCTCCTGAAATATCAATAAAAATACTACCTAATTTTTCGTTGTCTTTATTTTCATCTGCGTTGTCAGTATCAGCAGAAACCTGCATGATACAAGATGATTGCAGTTTCTTTTCTAGAGTGATGTAGACGACCACGCCTCCCAAAATAAATGTTCCCAAAAAAACCAACAAGAGATTCTTTTTAAAAATATCGGGGAATTTATCGGAGATTTGAGATAACATTCTTGAATGTAATCACACAAAAAATTATTTGTTTATATGGTTACTTCTACTCTAACTAGAAAATACCTAACCACACAGCGATTAATTTATAAAACAAGCGGCTGGAAAAGCTAGACTATATTAATTATTTACCGCACTTTTAACGCATTTAGACAAAAGCCCGCGGGTGAATAAAATAATTATTTATTTATATATGGAACGAGAAAACCCAGGGATAAAAATTTTAAGTATATTAATTACCGCACATTAAACGCAATAGCTAGTTGGAATAGACTACTCTACTAATCTAAAAAGCATTTAATATAAATCTGCATACAACCAATATCAAAAATAATAATATTGAAAACAAATTTTACAAAAATATCAGAAATTTTAGTCTCTTAAAGATTCCTGAAGCATGCTCTTGAATCTGGAATTTCTTCTCAGATCCCTTAAAAGAGCTACTATTTTGGCCTCGTTCAACATGTAGTAGACTTCTCTTCCCTTTTTGTCGTTTTTCAAAAAACCTAGTGAGGCTAAAACTCTCAAGTGATGAGAAGCTAAGTTCTCCTCAACATTGAGCCTATCAGCAACATCACTAACGTTTCTCTGTCCGTCGCTTAGGAACTCTAAAATTTGTAACCTATTTTTGTCGGACAGTGCTTTTGATAGTTTTTCCAACCTCATGGCCCGAATATACAACACTTGTTGTTGTTTTTCAAGTCTTATGTCTTGGCTACAAAAAAATCTTAGACCGATATTGTACAGCCTCCGCTATATGATTAATTTCAATATCATTTTTCTCATCCAAATCTGCAACAGTTCTTGATACTTTTATTAACTTAAAATAGGCACGAGTTGATAATCCGTATTTTTCCGTAGCTTGTATTAACAATCTTCTCGAGTCGTTGTTCAACCTGCAATATTTTTCAATCTGGGAGTTAGACATTTCAAAATTTGCAAATATTTTTTCATTTTTAAATCGCAGTTCTTGAATTTTTCTTGCTCTTAAGACTCTTTCTTTTACAACTTTAGAGGACTCGCCTAATTCACAATTTGTGTCATTTAAAAGAAATTCCTTTTCAACTGGTAATACATTTAGATGAATATCGATTCTATCCAAAATAGGACCCGAAAGTTTTGATTGATAAGCTTTTATTTTTTTCTCAGTGCAATTACAAACATGTTTGCTATCTCCGTAAAACCCGCAGGGACAGGGGTTACTCGAGGCTATTAACATAAATCTGGAGGGAAATTCCGCACTAAATCTACTCCTTGAAATAGTTATTTTTCCGCCCTCTAAAGGTTGTCTTAAAGACTCAATAACAGGTCTTGAAAATTCGCTGAACTCGTCCATAAATAAAACCCCTCTGTGAGCAAGAGTTATTTCACCGGGCATAGGGTTATTTCCCCCGCCAATCATACCTGCATAGGAGATTGTGTGATGAGGATTTCTAAAAGGACGCTGTTTTAACAAACCGCAGTTCGGGGGTATTTTTCCGACCAAAGAATATATTTTTGTAACTTCAACCGATTCGTTGTCGTTTAAATCCGGAAGAATAGTGGTTAAAGATTTTGCAATCATGGTTTTGCCAGATCCCGGTGGTCCAACCATTATCATATTATGACCTCCGGCCGCACATATTTCCAAGGCCCTTTTCACCTGCTCTTGCCCAACTACCTCATTAAAATCAACTGTATCCTCCTCTATATTATTAGAGCCGTATTTAATTTGAGCTTGATTATTTTCTAAAAATTCAGCAATAAGTTCTTCACCGGAAAGATGTTGTTTCAAAGTGTTGAGATTTTCTACTCCAAAAACTGAAACACCCTCAATCGAAGATGCTTCCTTTAAACAAGACGGAGGGACAAAAACATTTTTAAACCCGTTTTCCTTTGCAAAAAGCGAGAGAAGAAAGGAACCTTTACTATGCCTTAAACTTCCGTCAAAAGAAAGTTCTCCAAAGAAAAGAGAGTCGCTCGGGACCTCCAGTCTTAAAACAGCGCACATCAAGCCGGTTGCTATCGGAAGATCATAAAAAGAACCCTCTTTGCCTAAATCCGCAGGTGCTAAGTTTATGGTTATTTTTCTATTTGGAAATTGTAATCCTGAATTTTGAAAAGCTGTTTTTACCCTATCCCTACTCTCTGCTACCGACTTATCAGGTAATCCAACTATCTCTAAACCAGGAATACCTCTAGAAGAAACGTTCACTTCAACATCTACTCCAAACGTTTGTATTCCTCTATTTGCTATTGAACAAACCTTAACAAGCATAGAAAACTCCTCCCCTCTCCGTTACTAAATTATTCATTGTTAATAGAGTTAGTTCTGTTGATATTTGTGAAATATTTTTTAGTGGTAAGTATTTTTTTAAGTCATCAATTGTCATTGGATTGTCTTTAAGAATTTTTAATACTGTACTACTACTCTTCTCCGTATCATCAAAATTCAATTCAAAAGATGTCTTTAAATTGAAAAATTCATTGATATAGAAACCTGAATCGATTGTTTTAGCAAACTCGTTACTTATCTGTACCTTGCCTGTTGTTAAATCGCTAAATATACTTCCGGGAATAACAAACACGCTTCTTCCAAATGAATTTGCCATTCTTGCAGTTATTAGGGAACCACTATTTGAAGAAGCTTCAATAACCAAAACGGCTTTGCATAAACCCGCAACTATCTTATTTCTCCGAGGATAAGTCCACATTTGCGGTTTAAAACACCCCTCAAACTCAGATAAAATCAAACCTGACGAGTCAATTATTTTTTCATATAAATCCGTCTGATTTTCCGGATGGATGTAATCTACCCCACATGGCATTACCGCGATAGTTTTTAAACCTAATTCCAAAGCCTGTTTATGAGCTTGAGCATCAACCCCGTACATAAAACCCGAAATAATTGTTATGTTTTTAGATAAAACTGAAAAGATTTTTTCTATTGCTCTCTCGCCATACAAACTCATTTTTCTACTACCAACTACGGCCAAACAATTATCAAAAATACTCTCGCTGAAGATACCTTTGTAATAGATTTTTTTAGGCGGGCTTGGTATTTCATTGAGTAGTTTTGGATACAATGTATCAGAAATGTTCACCACACCCGCCATCATGCAAATATATTACAAACCTTATTCTGCGCAACTGGGTACTCTCTATTTTAAATAGATATTACTTAATAAAAACCCTTGGAAATACCATTTGTAAAAAAATCTACAACTTACTTGATTAGTCTGATATAATGTTCCCATTAAAACACTTTTTACTTTCTGCCCCAGTATTTTATAGATGGATGATTTTATTAGTATAGACAAGTTAATAAAACAGGCAAAAAGCAAAGGGGTTAATTTTGGTACAGGAGATCCTTACAATAGACTTCGATATTA
Source organism: uncultured Candidatus Saccharibacteria bacterium (assembly GCA_964525475.1). Classification (GTDB taxonomy): domain Bacteria; phylum Patescibacteriota; class WWE3; order UBA101185; family UBA10185; genus JAAZNV01. The sequence continues at coordinate 6,167 of CAZGHA010000012.1, forward strand.
CACCAAAATCGGATGGCTCCCACACATGGTAAGAAAAGCCGACAAAACTGGAAATATTAAAGGACATTATCCTCAATCCTCTCTTCAAACACTCGTTATTATTGAAGATCTTAAATCTCAGGGCGCCACAAATGAAGAAATTGCAAAAAAACTCGAAAATAAAAGCAAAAAAGAAGGAATTGTAAATCTAATAAAATCACCCGAAATCAAAAAACAATTAGTTACTTATGCTACTTTACTGCTTCTGCTACTAATTTTTATAAATGAAATTGGAATCATAAATTTAGGAAAAGCCAACAGAACTGTTAATCAGGATATCAACTCATATGAGCAAATATACGCAAGTGGAACATCTTTTGTACCCAAAAATCAAAACAAAATTTTCATCTCATTCAGAGACCTCAAACCCAATTCAAAAGTCTATGTTACTTTCACACAAAACTACTCACCCGCTACCAGGTACTGGGTCTCAAAGATTGACCAACAAAATGGTTTTCTGGTAGAACTTGACGCTCCGGTAGCCACCAACGTGGAATTTAACTGGTGGCTGTCCCTATAACATATAACCATTATATTCCCGTCACGAGAACTTCATATTTTACCCACTTGACAAACCCGAATCTATAAGCATAGACTTACATCATGCAACAATTTAGTTTAAAAACATCGATATTGGAAAAGATATCGAAAATAATCCCTCTCGTTACTCTTTTTCTAGTACCAATTTTTTTCTTACCGTTTAGCTCGGAGTTTTACTCCTTTAATAAGCTAGCCCTAATTATCGTATCAACGATATTATTACTTATTTTTTGGGGCGTAAAAACTATTAAGGGTGAAAAACTCGAGATTATAAAGTCTCCTGTAGATAAATGGTTAATAGCTTTACTTGCTGTGTCCCTAATCTCAACAGTACTATCTGTTAGTAAAATGGACAGCATCTATGGCCAACAAGGAAGGTGGCTCGGACTGGGAGCTCTTGCTGTCATGTTCATTTACTACTTTTTAAGCACCCCAGCGTTTAAGGACGTAAAGGTAGTAAAGATGGCAACTTATTTTCTTGTAATATCAGCAACTATCTCTTCGCTTATTTCAACTTTAAGCTATTACAGAATATTCATAAGCTCTTCGCCTTTTTTAAGATTCCAAAATTTCTCATTAACAGGATCTATAAAGGACGCAATACTACTAGCAGCTTTGGCTCTTATTCTATCTATTCATTTAGCATTAAGAGAAAACAAAGGTCTGCTAAAGATAGCTTTATTCTGCGCAACAGCAATAAATCTGTTCTTTATAGCTATAACAGGTACAGTTCTTGGATGGGCTTTAGTAGTGATAGGTTTTGCCCTAATACTTTTCTCAACAAACAGAACAACCCTTAGCCAAAACAGAAACTCTCTTATCATTCAGACTATTGGTATTGCTTTACCAATACTAGCCTTAGTCTTAATCCCTGGTACAAGAAAGATATTAGTAAGCAGAGATTACATAGGCGAAATCTCACTTCCTATAAGAGAAAGCTGGGCTGTAGTTACATCAACCATAAGAGATTACCCACTTTTAGGAACAGGTCCAAGCACATTCCATCTTAATTTCTCAAGATATAAACCACTCTCTATGAACAACACAATATACTGGAGCAATAACTTTGATAAACCTTACAATGAGTTTTTCAACTCAATGGCAACGACAGGTATTATCGGAGCGGCAATTGGAGTAGCTCTTTGTATAGCCATCATTTCTTTCGCTAAAAAATCGAAAGAGGTAAGAGACGAGAACGGATATGTTGAATTAGCAAGTATCTTACTTATCATGGTAGTTTTATCATTTGTATTAAATCACGCAACAATACTAAGCATGTTTTTAATGTTCTTGTTCCTAAGCATGTTGGTAGGCTCACATATCATTGCTAATCCAAACAACTTCAAGTTTGTTAAACCAGTAGCTCTTGAAGTAACAGGCCTTGCCTCAATATCTTCTCCTGAAGATCAAACGGTTATAACAGGTTCCTACACCAAATTAATTCTTGCTATACCTGCATTCCTTATCGCAGGATATTTGGGATACACAAGTTTCAGAACCTACGCAGGTGAGTACTACATGAGAAGATCTTTAAATGCTATATCTGCAAACGATCTTGCTACAGCTTATCAAGATCAGATATCCGCATTACAATTCAATTCGGGTAGAGACACCTACTACGACGCTTTTTCTAAGATCAACATGACAATTGCAATCGCACTTGCTTCAAAAGATCCTGCTCAATTAACCGATAAGGATAGACAAGATATCCAAGCTTTAATTTCACAAGCATTGCAAAATTCAAAAATTGCAACAGAGCAAGTAGGGCCTCTTAACGTATCAAACTGGGTAACAAGAGCACAGATATATCAAAACCTAATCAACGTGGCACAAAACGCGTTTGAATGGTCAATAAGTGCCTATAACACAGCTATCCAGTTAGATCCCGTCAATCCTCAATTGAGATTAAATCTCGGAGGTGTTTATTTTGCAGCAGGAGATTATTTATCAGCAGCTAATCAATTTAGACAGGCTATGACTCTAAAACAAGACTACGCAAATGCAAGATATAATTTTGCATTGTCATTAGTAGCCTTGGGAGAATTAGAGCAGGCAAAAAGCGAACTTGAAATAACAAAACTGCTTCTTCCTGAAGATTCTGCAGATAGAAATATTATTGAACAAGAAATTCAAAATCTTGCCAATTCAATAAAAACAACTCAGGAGCAAGAAGCTAAACCAACAGTTGAAGAACTTACAGGTGTAGCTCCGGTACAACAACAAGAACCATTAACAGATGTTACAGAACCTCAAACAGAGATTGTTCCGGAGGTTTTACCACAACAACAGCCCCAACAACCGGCACCTCAAGCACCACAAGTTCAGGAACCGATAGTACCACAACAACCAGCTCCTCAGGTTCAAGAACCAGTAGCACCGCAACAATAATATTGAGGTTAGTGTAAAAGGAGATTCGAAAAAGAATCGAAAAAGAGGCCGCCTTTCAGGCGGCCTCTTTCTTTTTATTTTTTTTTATAATGTTCTTTTTATATAAATGGTGGACCGTACCGGATTCGAACCGGTGACCTCTTCCATGCCATGGAAGCGCTCTACCAACTAAGCTAACGGCCCTTGCTACATTAACAATCTATTTTCAATACAAATGCTCGGACAAGCCTCGCTAAAGCTCGCATCAGAAACAACTTATCTACGTAAAGTGTGTTAGCTTCGGTTCTTCAAACAAAAGCTAACGGCCCTTTCTACTCAATAAATCTATTTTTTCAAAAACAAAATTATACAACCACTAAAGCTTCTTATCCATTGTTATTACCCTATCTTTATCAAAAACATTCCTCCTATTGGGTAAATTTTCAATATTATATCTTTTTACTACCTTATTTACTTCAAAAGAAACATCTCTCGGTGTACTGTCCAAAGCAAAAATGACCTTATTAAATAACGAATCTAATCCTTCTCCAGTGACAGAAGAAATTCCAAAAACCTCTAAACCTTCTTCTTCAAATCTCTTTTTTATTCTTTCAAATGCCTCTCTAACTTCTGTGACATCTATTTTATTAATCGTGATCAGTGAATTTTTGTTATCTAGCCCACGTCCATATTTTTTAATCTCGCTTCTAATCATTGAGTACTCCTTGAAAGCGTTTTCAACAAGATCTTCGTAACCCAAATTAAGAGGATCTATCATATGAATCAGTACCCTAGTCCTCTCTATATGTCTCAAAAAATCATCTCCAAGACCTTTTCCATCAGAAGCACCCTCTATTAATCCAGGGATATCTGCTATAACAATATTTTGGTCTTTATTTATTCTATATATTCCTAAATTTGGTGAAAGGGTTGTGAAGGGATAGTTTGCAACTTTAGCATTGGCATTTGTCAATCTATTTAAAAGAGTGCTTTTACCGGCGTTAGGGGCTCCAACCAGGCCAACATCTGCAATAAGCTTTATTTCCATTTTTATAACTTTTTCCTCACCCTCAAGTCCTTTTGTGTACTGTGTAGGAGTTTGGTTTTTCGAACTTTTAAAATTAATGTTTCCTTTTCCACCTACACCACCCTTGGCTACAACAAACTCCTGCCCTACTTTAACAAGATCGCAAATTAAAACATCTCTTTTTTCATCAGCAGATTCTTTCCCTGCTTCATTTTCCTGTCCAAAAGCTTTACTCTCAACCTCATAAATCAACGTCCCAACAGGAACCTTAACATAAAGATCAGCCCCTGATTTACCACTCATATTCTTAAAACTGCCCATTTGTCCCTCTTCAGCTTCAAACAATCTTTTGGATTTAAAATCCACCAAAGTGGACATGTTATTATCAGCAACAAAAATTATATTTCCCCCGCTACCCCCATCTCCTCCATCAGGGCCACCTTTTGGGATAAATTTTTCTCTCCTAAAAGAGACTTTTCCATCCCCACCTTTTCCTGCTTTTACTTTTATTTCTACTAAATCAACCATAATATTTAATTATTATCATAAATGAAAAAAATAAACTACTATATCATTTGCCAATATATGTCATTGTGTGTAATTGAGAGGGTTTTGAGCAGCACCGTTGTATTTAACCATAAAATGTACGTGCGGACCAGTTGATCGTCCTGTGCTTCCCATTATTCCTATCTGTTCACCTCTACTAACATTCTCACCATAACTAACATCCAACCTGCTTAGATGACCGTAAACAGTCTGATAACCATCACCGTGATCAATTATTACGTTCAAACCAAGACCGAAGGGGTCCCAACCGGACCTGGTAACAGTGCCGGAATCACAAGCTAAAATCGGAGGCATTGCTGATTGCCTACCGGCCGCAATGTCAACACCGTTATGATACCAAGAATAATACTGGGTAATGGTCCAAACAGTTGTAGGCCAAACACAAAAACCCTTGTTTGGAGATGCGTTTCCTGAACTTCCTTGTGAAGCCACAGGAGCTGAATAAACAAAGACGGGAACAACAACCGGTATCTTTCCTCCGGGAATAACCAACTCAGTGCCTACTGTCAACTTACCCGTATCTAAAATATAGTTAAAATCAGCGATAGCCTGAGATGGCACGTCGTACTCCTTAGCAATGGAATTAAGCGTTTCACCTGCTTCAACTTTGTGAATCAAACCGGAAGCCGGGGGTATAGTAATTTCTTTACCAACAGTTAAAACAGAAGAATCAGTCAACCCATTAGTATACTTTATAGCATCAGTAGAAACCTTGAACTGATTTCCTATTGAGTAAAGGGAGTCACCTTGCTGAATAGTGTAAGCAAACGGCTGATCTCTTTTTCTCTCCTCAGATAAAGAGGTTAAAGCTACTTCTTTTTTAGGGATAATATCGGTTGTACTTTTTAAATAATCGGCGCTGACAGGTTTATTAACAACAAGAGGAGAACTACTAAATATCTCACCTACCGTAAAAACTAAAAATGAAAAACCCATAACAAACCAAGTTGCGATTGTCCTACCCAGCTTTCCTCGAGACCAAATCATCTTTTTTGTTAAAAAAACTTTAAGCTGGGAGGGTAATTTTACAAAAAATGAAAATAACTTTGTGATTAAAATAACTAGAAGGTAAATTTTCTTAAGAATATAGGCTCCAAAAGATTGGAAAAATTCCGACCACAAAGATATGAACTGTTCAATTTTATTACGCCCCGAAGGTCTGAATCCCTCAAAGCTAAGTTGGAAAAATCTCCTAGATGAGGGGCGTTTTATTGTAAAAGCCATTGTATTAATTATATGCAAAAAACATTACGTTTGTTTGCGTGCGGTGAATTGTATCAACAATAATGTAAAGTAGCAAACCTCACAAACGTTTAGATTAGGCCCCTCCGCGGTTCATAGTATCAAGAAATTCCTTGTTATCTTTAGTCTTTTTTAACTGATCTATAACAAGAGGTGTGGCATCTTTATCTATATTAGGCAAACTTACATAAGTTCTTAATCTAAATATCTTGTTTAACATCTCTTTACCAAGTAAATCTTCTTCGTGTCTAGTTCCGCTTGAAATTATATCTATTGCTGGAAATATTCTTCTCTCAGCCAAAGATCTGTCTAATCTCAATTCCATGTTACCGGTACCTTTGAATTCTTCAAAAATAACATCATCCATTCTAGATCCGGTATCAACAAGAGCTGTAGCTATTATTGTTAAACTCCCACTACCCTCTAAATTTCTTGCAGCACCAAAAAAGTGTTTTGCAGGATAAAGTGCAGCTGGATCAAAACCTCCGGTCAATGTTCTACCTGAGGGAGGCGCAACCATGTTGTAGGCTCTTGCAAGCCTCGTAATTGAATCCATTAGTATAACAACATGCTTTCCTACTTCGGCTAATCTTTTAGCCTTTTCAAGACAAAGCTCAGATATCCTTGTTTGTTCTTCAGCTTTCTCATCAAAATTACTTGCAAAAACCTCACCTTTTATACTTCTTGCAAAATGGGTAACCTCTTCAGGTCTTTCCCCTATCAACGCAACTAAAAGAGTAATTTCAGGATAGTTAGTAGTTAAACCATTAGCAATATCTAAAAGTAAAAATGTTTTTCCAGCTTTAGGAGGAGCAACAATCATAGCTCTTTGACCTTTACCAATAGGTGAAATTAAATCTATCAACCTTGTTGAGATTATATCTTGCTTTGTTTCTAGTTTTAACCACTCATTTGGAAATATGGGTGTTAATTTTGCAAAAACAGGTCTTTTCTTAGCCTTTTCAGGATCTTCTCCAGCAACAGTCTCGATCTTTAACAAAGATAAGTATCTCTCATTTTCTTTTGGAGGACGTGCTAAACCTGTAATAGTATCTCCCATTCTCAATCCAAATCTTTTAATTTGCGAATTACTTATATAAACATCTTTAGGGAGCTCGTCTCCATTTTCCTGGGTTTGTCTAATTACTCCATAGTCTGTAAGTACTTCTAATATTCCGGAAACTTTAATAGTACTCCCGCTGTAATTGTACCCGCCACCATAATTAGAGCTAGAATTAGGCCTGTAACTATCTCTTCTATGTTCATCTCCCCCTCTGGTTTCCATAACTGGAACAGGTTCCTCTGTTATCATATCTTCAGGAATATCAACAATCGGTGAGACATCAACAATGTTATCTACGGGCTCTATTTTTTCTTCAATTGTCTTGCCCTTGGCTAATTTTTTACTCTTATTTTCTACTTCTTGAGAATCATCTTTTTTCTTTTTTATTGGCATTTTTTATTTTACGCTTTAGGCAATAAAGCCTTTACGCTTAAGTTTATACTTAAAAAAACGTGAGAGATTTTTCATATTTTTGGAAGGTTTCTTTGGTAAAAGAATTAGAAGTCTTCAACCTTGTAACTGAATAATAAACTAAAAATTGAAATTCATCAAGTTTTCCTAAAGATGGGAGATAGCCACTGCCCCGAGCTACCTCCCAACTTCAAGACTCATTCACGGGTTTCCTAGTTTTGACGAGATTTTTAAATTCCCGTTTTACAAGAAACTACTCCTGAATAAGTTCTGCATTTACGACCAATCTCTCATTGTAAGTGCCGTCTTTCTCTGACCAAACTCCCCCGCAAGTTATCATTGTCATAACCGACGCGTCATCTTTAAAGGGCTCAAAGACTTTTGTTCTTTCAGGATCAGCTATGTCAACGTAATAAATATTAGATACCTTATAGTCAAAAGTCCTGCCGTAGCTATCAAGTACGGATACTTTATCACCAACATTTAAATTTTTCAATCTATAAAATATCGCGGGTTTTCCCGAACTATCGTCGTAATGAGCATTAACCAAAAAGTTACCTTTTTCAGAAGGTTTTGCACCTTTTGAATACCAACCAACCTCATTCCAATTCTTGGGGGTTTCTAAATAACCATCTTTATCTACACCCAAAGAAACTACGTCCGCAGAAACACCGATTGAGTCTATGATAATTTTTTTAGGATATCCGTAGATTGGTTTAGAAATATCAGCAAATATTGAGGGTGTTTGCTCGGATAGGACTTCTTCTTTAACAACTACATTTTCTTTGGAATTTTTTAAAAAAGCGAGTGGATTTATTTTTATACCAAAAAGGTTTGGAAAGGATGAGAAATACAATAGGAATAACACAATTACCATGAAAACGGTAATCACTAACATATTTTTAAAACGAGTTGATTGATTCACTTCTAACATATGATAACAATTCTTAGGCGGGAGACAGAATGGTCGCGTAAGGACAAGCCAAACCCAACCATTCTGCCCTC
>CAZGHA010000013.1:0-1685 GCA_964525475.1 uncultured Candidatus Saccharibacteria bacterium
TTAAAACCCACGGAAGATATTGGAATGGAAGTCCACGATAACGTAGATCAGTTTTTTAGAATTGATGCTGGAGAAGGAAAGGTTATTGCTGAGGGCCAGGAATATGCAATTACAGACGGTTACGCGATAGTGATCCCCGCAGGAACAGAACACAATATTATAAATACAAGCGAAACAGAAGATTTAAAACTTTACACAATTTACAGCCCTGCAAATCATCCTGATGGAACTATTAATGTTACAAAAGCGGATGCCGATGAGTACGAAAAATCTCATCATCACGACTAAATATTGTATTTAAAAAACCAAAAATCTATACTTAGATAATGGAAAATCCTACAAAAGGAAGTTTTAGTCTTGTAAAAAAAGCATCTCTTTATGTTGTTTTTATTATCGAGCTAATATTTCTTTTTAGGGTTTCTATTAGTTTTGTTGAAAGTGAGAAGTATTTTTCTTTATCCAAAAACTTTGCAATCCCATATGTATTAACATTGGTTTTTTCATTGTTAACAATATCTTTAATTTCAATAACCATCGAGAGGAAATGGGAAATACTTCTATCTCCAGTTATTGTCTTTTTTTCATCATTTATTTTTCTAAAGACACCTAAAGGTATAGAAGCACTCCTAGGTTCAATACTTTTTTCACTATATTTTTTATACGAGCAGGAAAGAAGTGACTTTTTAACTAAAGGGTTTTTAAAAATTAACACCAGACACTCTGCAAGACCAGTAAATAAAGGATTTCTCTTAACGATAAGTGCGATTATATCTCTAGCTGTCTATTTAAACTCAAACAAAATTAAATCTCTGGATATTGGGAAGTGGGCCGCTGATATTGCAGAAAAACCTATTGAAGAAGCAGTAAAAAAAGAAGCCGAAAAAGAAGTTCCGGAAGACATCAATAATCTAAACCTACAATCTCTACAACAATCAAATCCTCAAATTTTTTCGGTTCTAAATAGCTTTGGAATAGATGAGATTCCAATAAATATTCCAACTTCAGAAAATATTTCAAACAACGTCACAGGTACTGTTAAAAAAGCCATATCTGATCAAGTAAATAAAACCGTAGAACCATATAGAAAGTTTTTTAGCCCAACTTTAGCAGTGTTAGTCTTTGGAATACTCCAAATGTATCACACCATCGCTTATTTTATTTTTTTAATTATTTCTGCACCCTTTTTCCTCTTGCTAAGAAAATTAAAATTTATAAATATTGAAAAAGTACCGACCGAAAAAGAAGTAATAAAACTTTAATTTCAATCATCTACTTTTTATTTTTTTATCTGTTATAATTCAGAAAAACTGAAAGGAAGATGAGGAAAAAGTACAAATGGAAGATAATATGAAAGATAAGTCGGTATTTGAAATTCTTGATTTTGTTATTAACCCAGAAAAAGCGCATTCAACTCCTAAAGGAATTAGTCTTGACTGCAAACACGCTGACCCCCCAATATTAGAGAGTTTAGATAGAATAGTTGCATCTCAGGATGAGGAAATTAAAATTATTCACATCCATGACGCGGCTGTTTTTTCTGCTTATTTTGGTATTCCAAAAAATGAGGAGAAAAGACTGTTATGGGAAAAACTATCGTTTGATGAAAAGATATGTGATATTAAAAATGTTTTTTCAAACGGTGGCTCCACAAGCTTCACAAAAATTTTGTGAAGCTTTTCTTTTTT
>CAZGHA010000013.1:1785-14427 GCA_964525475.1 uncultured Candidatus Saccharibacteria bacterium
TATTCATTTAAACAAAATTTAATATATAATAAATAACATCAAGAGAGCTTTAAATGTTTTAAGCTCAAGATTTAAAATAAAAATGAAAAAACAAAAAGTAATAGATAAATTAAAAAAACAACCTATATATCCGTTAAGGCATAGCGCAGAACATGTTATGCATATGGCGGTAGAAAGCCTTTTTCCAGGGGCTAAGAAGGTAATGGGGCCTCCAATCGAGGATGGTTTTTACGGTGACTTTGACTATGAAGGAAAAATAACCGAAGAGGACTTTCCAAAAATTGAAGAAAGAATGAGAGACATTGTTGAGGCAAACCTACCGATCGTAATGAGAGATGCAAGTTTTAATGAATTAAAAGAGGTTTTCAAAGACAACCCATTTAAGCTTGAAATGATAGAGGACATTGAAAAAGATGGTGGGAGCGTCACAGCATGTGAAATAGGTCAAAAAGACGGAAAATTTTATGATATAGATCTTTGTGCAGGAAATCATACTGGAAGAACCAGCAACATTGGTGCTTTTAAACTATTAAGCGTTGCCGGAGCTTATTGGCGCGGTGATGAAAAAAACAAAATGCTGACCAGAATTTATGCCACCAACTTTGAAACTCAAGAAGAACTCAACGAATATCTAGAAAAACTGGAAGAAACCAAAAAAAGAGACCACAGAAATTTAAACAAAAACTTAGAAATATTTGCATTATTTGAGGAAATCGGACCCGGGCTTCCGGTGTGGCTTCCCAACGGAATGATTGTTCGAGAAGAACTAGAAAAATGGGGTAAAGAAACCGAAGAAAAATGGGGTTATCAAAGAGTAGCAACACCATTTATGACAAAAAGAAAACTTTTTGAAATTTCTGGTCACATGTCCTACTTTGGAGATGAAATGTTCAAAGTTGACGTTCCCGGAGAAGAGGAAGATGAATATTACATAAAACCCATGAACTGCCCTTTCCACCACCTAGTATTTAGATCAAAAACAAGAACTTACAAAGACCTTCCATTAAAACTAGCCGAATACGGAACTGTCGCCAGATATGAAAACAGAGGCTCTATAAACGGAATTTTAAGACCAAGAGTTTTTTGCCAAAACGATGCGCACGTTTACTGCTCAGAAGAACAAGCGGTAGATGTGTTTTTAGAGATTGTAGAGCTTCACAGATACTACTACGATACTTTAGGGCTTACTAACTACCACGTAGAGCTTAACCTCAGAGATCCTACAAAAATGGATAAATACCACGGAGAGGAATCAATGTGGCAGAAAGCTGAAAAAATCACCAGAGAAGCTCTCGATAAATCAGGTTTAGAATACACGGTAGTTAACGAAGGAGCGGCTCACTACGGTCCTAAGATGGATTTCAAGATAAAATCAGCTATTGGAACAGAGTATGGAATATCCACCAACCAAATTGACTTATACATGCCTGAAAGATTTGGATTAAAGTACGTGGACAAAGATGGGAAAGAAAAACCGGTCATAGTTCAACACAGAGCACCCCTAGGATCAAGTGAAAGATTTGTGGGATTTTTAATGGAACACTTTGCAGGTGCCCTTCCGGTATGGCTTTCCCCCGTGCAAGTTCAAATAATTCCAATCGGAGACAAACACCTTGAATACGCCAAAAAGTTGTCAGATCAACTAAAAGAGAAATATATTAGAGTATCCATAGACGATAGATCAGAAACAATGCAAGCAAAAATCAGAGATGCTCAAGTTAAAAAAATTCCTTATATGTTGATAGTTGGGGATAAAGAGGTTGAAAATAATACTGTAAGTGTTAGACTTCGCACTGAAGAAAATTTAGGGGCAAAACCCTTAAATGAAGTAATTGAAAAGATTGAAAATATGTATTTGACCAAATCTCTTAATTTGTGGTAACTTACATAGGTTTTAAGGAGAAAAGCATATACCAAACTGGTACACAAAAAATGAACAGATAAAAGCAAACGAAGTCAGGGTCATATCGGCCAAAGGTGAGAATGTGGGCGTTATGAATACCAACGAAGCAATACGTAAGGCTAGAGAAGAGGATATGGATTTGGTTTTAATGGTACCTAATGCAAATCCTCCGGTAGCAAAAATTGTTGAATTTACAAAATTTTTGTACGAAGAAAAGAAAAAGGGAAGTACAGCTAGAGCCAAAAGCAAAAAGACAGATGTCAAAGAGTTTAGGTTAGGTCCTACAACAGGAGAAGGCGACATACAAAGATTTGTAAAAAGGGCAAAAGGATTTATTGAAGACGGAGATAAAGTTAAAATTACTGTAAAAATGAGAGGGAGACAAGTAATGTTTCCGGAAGTCGCTTACGATCAGATTAAAAAAATTGAAAAAGAATTGACCGAAGTAGCAAAACTTGAAAGTGACCCTAGAAGAACGGGAAACATTATTTCGGCAATATTTGTTGGAAAATAATAACTTAAGAAAAAAATATATTTAAGTATAAAATAAAAAGGATAAAAAATGGCTAAACAAAAGATCAAAACAAGAAAAACTCTACTCAGAAGAGTAAAAATAACAAAGTCAGGAAAAATAATGAAGAATAGTATAGGTATGGGACATTTAAAAGAAAAGAAAAGCAGTTCTAATAAAACTAAAAACACAAAAATGACAGAGCAAGAAAATAAAGGTCACATAAAAATGTTTAAAAAGATGCTGAATAAGCACGGAAAGGGTAAATAATGTCTAGAGTTAAAGGTGGGTTTAAAAGTACCAGAAAACATAAAAAAATATTAAAGCTTGCAAAAGGTTATAGAGGAACAAGAAGCAAACTATTAAAAAGAGCTCATGAAGCAGTTCTTAGGGCAGGGGAGCACGCTTTTGAAGGAAGAAGAAAAAGACCAGGAGATATGAGACAACTCTGGATTTCCAGAATTAACTCAGCTTTGAGAAAACACGAAATCATGTATAGCAGATTTATAAACGGATTAAAAAAATCAAACATCGAGTTAAACAGAAAAATGTTATCAGAAATTGCGATCAACGATCCCAAATCTTTTGACGAAATAGTGGATAAAGTAAAGAAAAGCCTTTAATTCCCAATTTTTTCTAACTATAATTACCTTTTATGTCAAAAGACAATCCTGTGCAAAATAAAACACCCTCTGAAAATGAGGATTATAAAAAAGTAAGTTTTGTTGAAGCACTAAAAATATCCAAATGGGGTATTTCATTGTATTTAAAAAATCAGCCGGCAGAGACTCTTTTATACATTATAACCACAATCGTAAGAAGAATGCAGGATATAATGTATACCTATATCTTCGCCAGAACTCTTGATGAGTTAATAAAGGTACTCCAAGAGGAAAACTCATCTGTAGATAAGATGTACTCATATCTTTTAGTACTTTTGTTCTACAGTGTATTTGAAACAATAATTTCCTTTATCAACAAAAGATCTTTTAGAACACTTAGAACAAAAGATAGATTGTTATTAAAAAAAGAACTTTATTTAAAATTAAAAAGTCTTGGGATACAAACGTTAGAACAACCTGAAGTAAATAATAAAGTTTTCCGATCGAACGATTACATTTACCAAATACTTCCCTACGTAGACGAAAGCATAGAATTTACTGCCTCTGTAGTAAAAGTAATAGCAACATCAGCCTTAGTTGTGAGCTTCATGCCTTCTTTCATCTTTATTGTACTAGCCGTATCCATACCATATCTCTTTGTTGATAAAAAATTCAGACGTCAGATTTACAAATTAATGTTTGAAAATACTGAAAAAAGAAGGATTGCCAATATTTGTTCTTGGGACCTTTCTGATTCTAAATATCTACAGGAAATTTCCGTAACCGGAGCCTTTAAGTACTTAGATAGAAAATTCACCGTTTTTATGGACTGGATAACAAAGGAAGATTTAAAAATTGATAAAAAAGCTAGAATTTGGAGCAGTTCTTTTGGCCTATTGAGAGACGTAACTATTTTTTCAGGATATTTACAAATATTCTCGAGATTTCTAAAAAATCAAATTTCCATAGGAAACGTTACCTTTTGGATGAGATCCTTAAACATTCTAGAAGAATCTATCACCTCAGTGGTCAGCTATTTCAACGATTTATCGGAAAATGCGTTACAAATAAAAGATGTGTATCTCCTTTTCCAAACTAATCCTGCTTTCCTCGATGGAGATATTGAAATGGAAAAACTAAATTCAGGTCCGGAAGTTGAGTTTAAAAAAGTAAGTTTCAAGTATCCCAACACTGAAAAATTTGTTATAAAAGATCTTGATTTGAAGATTAATAAAGGAGAAAAAATTGCTATTGTGGGACACAACGGAGCAGGAAAAACCACTCTTGTAAAACTTGTATCCAAATTTTATCAAGTAAGTAATGGGAACATTGAGATCAACGGCATTAATATAAATTCAATAAAATCTGAGTCTCTTTACGAAAATATGGGTACGCTGTTTCAGGACTTCAATACGTACGGACATTTAACGGTTAAAGAAAATATTGAGGTTGGTAGAACAAATATTGAGTTTGATAAAGAAAGAATGCGAATAGCTGCCCGAACTGCAGATGCAATAGATTTTATAGAAGAATACCCAAATAAGTTCGACAACCTACTCAGCGAGAGATACAAAGGAGGTATCAGACCAAGTACAGGGCAGTGGCAAAAGATAGCACTTGCGAGATTTTTTTATAGAAATGCTCCGCTAGTTATATTTGATGAACCTACAGCAGCCATAGACGCAGCTTCAGAAGCTAAAATATTCTCAAAAATATATGAATTTTTCGAAGGAAAAACAGTAATCATAATCTCCCACAGATTCTCTACGGTCAGAAATGCTGACAGGATAATAGTTATAGACGACGGGAAAATTGTGGAACAGGGAACACACGAAGAATTATTAAAACACGGAGGAAAATACGCAGAGGGATTCAGACTCCAAGCAGAGGGATATAAAGAATAACCTTTTTAGTAATTAACTTCAAAATCTTCTTTTTTTACATCACCGCACATAGAAAGATACCATTTGTCTTTTGAAAAATATTTTTTAGAAATCTCAATCACATCTTTTAAATTTATTTTTTCAATATCATTTAGCATTTCCGCAAGATCCAAGGGCTTATCAGAATTAAAAAATATTTCTGAAATATGAGTACCCACCCAAGACCCAGAGCTTTGCATCTCCCTTATCTTTGATTTTATAATTTTGTCTCTAGCTAAATTTAACTCATCTTCACTAATCTCACCATTTTCAAGCCTTTTAAACTCACCAACTAAAACATCTATTACCTTTTGAACCCGATCCTTAGAAGTTGATGTAATGACTGAAAAATTTCCCCTATCAAAAGAGTTGTCGGACATAACATTAAGTGAATAAACCAATCCATTTTCAGTCCTTAATTTTCTAAATAAAGAAGAAGAGAATCCTTCTCCTATTATTGTCCTAATAACTTCTAGGGCATTTACATCCTTGTTTGTGTATGGGCAAGTTCTAAAAGAAAAACCCAAATAAACTTGATCTGTATCTTTGTATTCTTTTATTTTTGTGCTATTACCTCTAGGCAAAATTAATTCAGGTTTTTTTACCGTAACGAGAGAGGAGACACTTTCCATAAAACCTGTATTGAAAAGTTCAACCAATTCAGAAAAATCTATATCCCCGGCAACAATCGTGTACATGTTGTTTTGCGCGACTCTATTTAAATAAAAATTATAAAGATCATCTCTTGTTATTCCCTCAACAGTTTCCTTACTACCAGCTATAGATCTTTCCGCATAAGAACCTTGAAATAGAAGTTGCTGCGTAAGATCGTGAATATAAAAAGCAGGGTTAGACTCATAATCAGCTATCTCTCCGATAATCGTACCTCTTTCAACATTTATTTTTTCTTCTTCAAACAACGAATTTCTAGTCAGTTCGTGAATAAAATCAACAACCTTTGGAAAATCATCTTTTGAACCAATATCCGCGGTTATTCCCAAAAAATCGACACCTGTAAAAGCGTTCATCTGACCACCGATACTTTCAATAAACAAACCAACCTCAGTCTCATCTTTAAATTTCTTGGTACTTTTAAATAAAATATGTTCACAAAAATGAGCTAATCCTTCTTTTGTTAGAGGATCATTTGATGAACCGGCATCAAACAAAACTGCGGTGGAAATTGGCATGTTGGGTTTGTAAAAATGGTACAACTTAGAACCATTCTTTAATAAAACAGTATTTTTAGTAATCCCAAAATCTTTTAGATTAAACATAGAAGCTAAATTTACATCACGAATACTAAAAAGTAAATTGAAATAGTCATGAAAAAAACTTAGAGATTTGGGGGTAATAGAATCAATGAAAAACTCAAAGCTTTAACTTAACCCCAATCTTTTCCAAATCCTTGAATATCTTTTTTCTTATCTCCTGAGTGTCATCCGAAGATATTTGTTTTTTACTATCCAGATACTCAATAGAAAAAGTTAGATAGTTGTCAAATATATCTTTAAATTCAAGTTTGTATATTCTCGGGTCACTTTCTAAAATAATTTTTTCAACCTGTGAATATAAAACACCTTCAGGTATATCAAAGGTTAAATTCTCTTTAATTGAATTAAAAGCCGTTAACGGATTATATGATTTATTTTTATTTGCCAAATTACTCAAATCAGAAAAATTAAACTCGGCACCGAGCCTACCCCCGCCAAACTCAGTAATTTGGTAAAAACTCTGCGCATGTTCACTCAAAATTCCCATTGTTTCAAGGAGTGATTCAATATAACCTTTGAATTCATTGTAATCAACGCCTTTTGTTACTAAACCAAGCCTCAAAGGCTGTAATGGCAACATGCTTTCATCTTTAAAACCTTCGTTCAAATAGACATTAGCGAGCTCAAAAACTTTTATTTTATCGGAATAGCTTTGATTGTCGTTAACCACATCTAAAAGCTGGGGGAGGAGAGTATTCTTCAAATTTGTTAAATCCTCATTTAAGGGATTAGCAATTTTAAGAGAATTTTCTCCAGCATTTTTATGTGACGTCGCAGAGTATGTGTAACATTCAAAAAATCCAGCATATTTCAAATAATACTTAACAACTTTTTCCCAATAAAAAGTTTTATCAATTTCCTTAACGGGAATCTCTCCCGAAGGAAGTCTAGCAGGCAAATTGTAGTACCCATACATTCTAATTACTTCCTCAGCAATATCTTCTGAAATACCTATATCCTCGTATCTCCACGACGGTACTTTCAACAAATTATTTTCTAATTTCTCAAAACCAAGAACTTCCAAAATTTCAATCACTCTCTCATCTTCAATATTAACTCCTGCAATTCTATTTATTTTTTCAAAATCAACCGGCACTTCCTTTGGTTCTCTTGAATAATTTACGATATCAATTAATTCTGATGAAACTTTTGCACCTGAAAGCTCGGATATCATGAAGACAGAGTCCAAAAGAGCAGGAAGAACCCCTTCATAATCTATCCCTTTTTCAAATCTTAAAGCAGCGTCAGTTCTGTGTCCCAAACTCATCGAAGCTTTTCTTATCTTAATTGGGTCGTAGATTTGAACAAAAAGAAGTATTTTATTGGTTTTCTCGTCGACTTCACTGTTTTTAGCACCCATAATACCGCACAAATCTATTAATCTTCCCTCACCATCTTCAATTACTATCACACCGCTTGGAAGTTTTCTTTCGATCCCATCTAAAGTGGTGACAACCTCTCCTTCCACAGACTCTCTAAGAATCATCTTGTGTCCTAAAATTTTGTCATAATCAAATACATGCATTGGTTGGCCTTTATCTATCATCATATAGTTAGTAACGTCAATAACATTTCCTAAAGGCCTTATACCTACCTTTTCAAGCCTCTCCTTAATCATTTTAGGTGACGGACCAAACTTTACATTTTCCATTACAATGGCGACGAATCTAGGCACTAAAGACTTATCTTTTATTACTACATCAATATTATCTTTATTAACAAAATCCAAAGGTTTTATGGTCTGCTCCTTTAACCACTCGCATTTGTGACCCTGACTGTTCAAAACAGCATATATTTCTCTTGCTACACCCAAAACTGACAGAGCATCACCTCTGTTGGGGGTTACTTCTATTTCAAAAACATCATCGGTACCTACTTTTTCAACTTTCTCTACACTAAAGCAGTGGAGAGATAATAAACGCGCAATCTCATCAACTTTTGCGTCTGTTTTTATGTAATCTTTTAACCAAGAGTAGGGTATAGATATATTCATATTAAAATTGCTCCAAAAATCTTAAATCATTTGAAAAAAGATGCCTAATATCATCAATTTGGGTTCCCGATTTCATCATGTAAGTTCTTTCAACACCCCAGCCAAAAGCAAACCCTGTGTATTTATCAGGATCCACGCCACCAGCTCTTAAAACATTAGGATGAACCATACCAGCACCCCCAAGTTCAAGCCAGCCCCCTTTGCAAAGTCTACAACCCTTACCGTGGCAAAAACCACAATCAATATCAACCTCAAAGCTTGGTTCCGTAAATCTAAAGTGATAAGGTCTAAGTCTGGTCTTTCTTTCGGAACCAAAGAACTTTTTGGCGAAATAGTCCAACACACCTACAAGATGAGAAATATTTATGTCTTTGTCAACGACAAGCCCCTCAAACTGGTAGAAGCTGGGGACGTGAGTAACATCAATTTGCCTTCTTCCGCACCTGGAAATATTTAACATTCTGATAGGCAAGTCTCCTTTTTGCATTTCTCTTATTTGTCCGCTTGAAGTATGTGGCGTAATGACAAGTCTTCCAAGCTTTTCGTCAGCAGGATGATCAATAAAAAACGTCTCCCATTCGTCTCTTGCAGGGTGAGTTTCAGGCATATTTAAGGCTTCAAAAGCAAAGTACTCTCTTTCAACTTCGGGATATCTCACTCTTGTAAAACCAAGTGGAACAAAAACTCCGACTATCTCGTCTATTGCCTGAGTAATAATGTTTAAATGACCAATTTCAAGCTTCTTACCAGGTAAAGATTTATAAAGCGACTCGTACTTTTTTTCACCCGACAATTCTTTAATATTTAACTCGTAGGAATTTATGATATCTTCGACCTCTTTTTTTAATAAATTAAGCTTGATACCGTAATCTTTCCTCTGGTCAACCGGTATTTTACCCATATCTGAAAGCATTTTTCCTAAAAAACCTTTTTTACCCGAAAACTCCAATTTAATTTTTAAAATATCCTCAGCACTAGAAGCAACTGCCAATTTATCCTTAAGGTATTTTTTTATATTTTCAAGATCATTGGGATTATCCATACAGTAATACAAATATATCAGTTATAAGGGAAAGTGCCAACAATAAAATCAAAAAACAACAGAATAAAGATCCAAAATGAAAAATGGTAAATAATGGTTAAAAAAATCAACTCTTTTAATCCACTGCGTAACCTCGAACATTTAGGGTTACCTCATCACTTCCTTTGTCATCTTCTTCATTAGTTGCGGTGACCTTAAAGGTGTGTTTTCCAATTTTATCTGAAGGCAGATTGAAGGTGTATCCATAAGGAGAATTTTCATCTTCTGAAACTTTCTCACCGTCTAGATAAAAGGTAACTCTCTTGATATCTTCATAACTAGACACCTCGACATTTAATCTAAAATTCAGAAATACCGAGCTGTCGTCTTTTAAACCCACTATTTGCGCATATACATCATCTTTGTTAGAAACCTTATCACCATCAAATTCTAATTT
Organism: uncultured Candidatus Saccharibacteria bacterium; assembly: GCA_964525475.1. Taxonomy (GTDB): domain Bacteria; phylum Patescibacteriota; class WWE3; order UBA101185; family UBA10185; genus JAAZNV01. Next base: position 11,469 of record CAZGHA010000013.1, read on the forward strand.
TGAAACCATCTGAGGAGGAAAGTATTTACTATCATCTTTGTAAGCATCCTTTATCCACGAATCAACAGCTGTTTGCCATTCAGGAAATTCTGCCTTTATTCTAATAAAATCTTTTTCCTCTGATTTGTCTGCATCTATACACTCCTGATTGGCTATTCTTCCATCAATCTTGCAAATCCTAATCCTTTCGTACCAATCACTAACTACCGAGGGTTTTGTATTTTCAGCAAACCATTCAGTTCTTTTATCAAAATCCTTATATGGCAGACCGCCTGTTAATCTATCAACTTCCATTTTTTCAACTGTTGAAGGAGCTTCAAATTTTTCAATTTCTTTTCCTTCCAAATATTCAATCATGAACTTTCTCCAAATAGGTGTGGCACCGGAAATACCGGAAGCAACATATGGATTCATTTTTTCATTATTACTATTTCCTACCCAAACACCCGCTACTACGGATGGGGTATACCCAACAGCATAATTATCCCTTTTGTCATCAGTGGTACCAGTTTTTACAGCAACCTGTCTTCCCGGAATATTTAACAAGCTTCCTGCACCAAAAACATCGGATCTGGCACCGTCGTCAGACAAAACATCTGAGATTAAAAAGGCAACTTCCTCACTTAATACTCTTTCTTCGGTTTGAGCAGGCTTATAAACGACTCTACCTTTTTGATCAGTCACCTCGATGATTGGATTAGGTTGCCTAAATATTCCTTTTGCAGGAAATACTGAAAAAGCACCTGTTAACTCTAATAATTTGGTTTCCCCGCCCCCTAGCGTCAGTGCCAACCCATATCTTTCTCTGTCCTTAAAAGTTGTAATTCCCATTTTTTCAGCTTGATCAATCATGTTGTCTATCCCTACAATTTTTAGCGCTTTAACAGCGGTAACATTTATTGAGTTAGCCAAAGATTTTCTAAAAGATATTACACCCCTGTATTGACCATCATAGTTAACGGGCTCATAAGGCTTATCAGGAGCCGAGCCTTCAAATTTTGTTGGGACGTCTACAAAAGGATAGGCCACTGTGTATCCTTGAGAAAGCATTGTGGCGTAAGTAATTGGTTTTATTGTAGAACCTGGTTGTCTTTTTGCTAAAGCTACGTTGACGTAAGGATCAAATTTACAACTATTTTCTCCTGTACCTCCCGAGACGCAATTTTCCGGGTAAGCATCCAAGTTATACCCTTTGGACCCAACCATAGCGAGTATTCCCCCATCTCTTGGATCAATAACGACCATACTACCGTTATAAATATTTAAATTAACGGAATCGTCTATTTCCTCCTGAACTATCCTTTGAGCTAGTTTTTGTGTTTCTAAATCGAGGGTAGTTTTAACTTTTAAACCACCCATTTCAACAGCCTCTAATCCCAAAATATCTACCAAATACTGCTTCACGTAATACGTGAAATGAGGGGCCTCCAGTGGAATTTTTGCAGTGTCAAAATTTAATACCTCATTTTTAGCTGATTCGTATTCCTCATCACTCAAATAATGTCTTTTACCATCACCTTCAACCCAGCCCCGTTCGTGCATTAAATACAAAACATAATTTTTTCGCTCAATTCCAGCTTCCGGATTGGCTCCGAACTGAGAATAATATGAAGGACTTTGGGTTAAACCTGACAGATAAGCGGATTCCGCAAGTGAGAGTTGATTAGGTTCCTTGTTAAAATAGGCTTTGGCTGCGCTGTAAATTCCGTAATTAAGACCTCCGTAAGGACTTTCATTCAGATACATCTGTAAAATTTCGTCTTTTGTATATCTGTTTTCAAGTTGCAAGGAAAGTATTAACTCCTTGATTTTTCTTACAACTGTCCTTTCTTGGGTTAGAAGAGTGTTTTTTATTGCTTGCTGGGTCAAAGTAGAACCTCCTTGAAGATCACCTCCAAAAATCGTATTTCTAAAAGCTCTAATAATTCCTTTTAATGAAAATCCCTTATGAAGATAAAATTCAGAATCTTCAACAGAGAGGGTAGCATGATTAACGTGAGGAGATACATCTTCTAACTTTATTAAAGTACGATTTTTATCACCATAAACTTCATATAAAAGGGTATCGTTTCTGTCGTAAAACCTTGTTGAAAGTTCGAAAGTTCTTTCTAGAAGTTGATTTGGATTTGGTAAATCTCTTGAAAAATATGCAAAGATGAAAATCAACATAAACATTCCCACCAACATCATCACTAAAAATATGGAGGCTACTGTTGACATTGTGTAGAGCTTTCTCTTCCTCTGAAGTGAAGTTAGATTTTTGTCATTAGATGAAAAATTGAAAAAACTGAATATTTTCTTTATTAAATTAAAAACAAATGAAAAAAACCCTTTTATGATTTTCCACAGTTTGTAAAAAATGCTTTTTCGTCCTTTAAGACTTTGCATCGATTTGTACTTAGAAGAGTGAGTTTTGTTCATCGATTTATTATATCAGAAAAAGAGGGCTGAGCCCGGGACGGGCTCAGCCTAGGAAAAGAGATGGGTTTTTTATCGGCCCAGCCCTGATTATTTGCTTTATCAGCTAACCTATATTATAATGTTTGGACAAATTCAAAGAATAGGAGAGTAAAAATGGCAAGAGAGCAGGTATTTCCTGTAAATGTTTCTGATGAGAGTGGCGAAGATTTGAACGGAGTATCAACTTTGTGTTTTCCATACAAAGTCCCACTCAACGAAAAGGGGACATTAGTTACATCGATAGAACTAGAAAAAGGCTCTGTTATTAGAGCAGATTTTCAATCTTTGCAGAAATACAGATCTTGGAAACTGATTGTCGGTAAGGTTTTGCATAAAAAAAGTCACTGTGCAAGATACGAAGTTTTCGTAGAAAATTTTATCGAAAACCAGACTAAATCAAAAAGGAAAAATAAATAAGACTAACCAAGCCCCCAGCTTTAATTTTTAAATTTGGGGGCTTTTCTATACTTCGAACTTAGTCCGACACTCAATACTAGAC
>CAZGHA010000014.1:0-14197 GCA_964525475.1 uncultured Candidatus Saccharibacteria bacterium
AGTGGTCTGATACTTTTGATAATGTGTGGAAGCACCTAAATCCAGGCGGATTATTTGTTTTCGATATCAACACACTACATCGTCTTGACTTTTTGGCTAAACAATCTCCATGGCTTAGGCAGTTCAATGAAAACTACATTTCTATGGCTACAGTAAAAAACGGAAGCTACTACAACTTTGAGATAAGAATATTTGAACATCTTGGTGAACACAAGTTTTTGTTGTTACAAGAAGACATCGTTGAAACTTCTTTCGATATAGATAAAATTGAAGGACGGCTTGCAAAACAATTCCATATAGAAACGATATGTAATAGCAAAGGAGAAGATATTAAGCAGGGAGATTCCAGAATATATTTTCTTTGTAGGAAGAGGAATTAATGATTACAAACCAAGTTTAAGTATTGGCGAGGCATAAGGGACGAAATACGGAACTATTTTGTTAACTTTGTATTAGTTAATACGAAATAAAAACTAATTTTCGTTGGGTTTTATCACCCTACCTAATTTAAATTTAACAAGAATAAAAAGTGTCGCGCATATAGAAAGGAAGTATATCGGGAATCCATAAGTTTCAAAATTCCAGTTTTTTACAGTTAGTAACGTAATTAAGGCGTTAACTGAAGACAATCCATAAATAAGTCCGCTTTCTGTATTAGGGTATTTCCAGGATTTTACAACAGTTGGAATGGCAGCCATCCCATCAGCAAGAATACTAAACGCTATTGCCAAGTTACCTTCCCCTGTAATCTTCCAAAGAATCAACCCCGTAAGAGCGAGTCCACCAAAAACGTAATCAGATTTTTTAAGTTTCCAGTATGCCTTTCTATTAAAAAAAGAGGCGATAAATACAAGTAGGGGATTAAGACCTGCGCTAAAAGTCATAAGAGACTGCAAACCGACTCCTTTGTGAATTTCGGCTGAGAACGCAAGAAGTGGGGCGGCAGTCCATAAAAACCAGGTAACTCTATTAGGCTGTACCTTTCCTTTTAGCACATCTATTAGGTAACTTAATCCACCGACGAGTCCTAGGATTGATCCCACTATAATAAATTTTTCATTAATCATAGTTTAATTGTACTAAAAAATTTAGGAGTAAACCTAAGGAATACTTTTAAAGAAATATATTATATACTTTACTTAACATGGAGAATCCCGAAAAAGTAGTATTAATTGTCGAAGACGAGCCTCTTCTTCAAGAATCTTTATCTGAACAACTAGAGGATCTTGGATGTACAATTATTACAGCAAGAGAGGGTAATGAAGCTTTTCAAATGGCACTTTCCCACAAACCCAGTCTAATATTATTAGACATCCTCTTACCTAACATGGATGGGCTAGAAATGTTAGAAATGCTCAGAAACGTGGAGTGGGGTAAGAATATTCCAGTTATTGTTTTGTCTAATGTAGATCCAAATGATGAAACAATGAAGAGAGTTGAGGTTTTGGGAGTCTCTTACTACTTTATAAAAAGCAATGTAGACCCATCAAAATTAAAATCTACAGTAAATGAAATGTTGATGAATAGTTAAGTGCCCTTCTTTATTGTAATTAAGGTATAAAAGAAATTTGATTTTTACCATTTTTCCTGTGTTAAGATTTTTATAGAGTAAAGGTAGAAGGTTATCAACTTTTGGGTTCTCCTAAGAGAGATGTAATATCTATTTCTGTGTTGAATTTTTTATTTCTGATACCTATGATAAATCGTACTCTGCGACTAATTCTGAATGTTCCTGTATCTCTTTTAGATTATTGTATTTATGTTGCTTGAGCTCAACAATCTCCCATTCTTCATCAACCTTTTCCCATGGGAACAGCAGATCTCTCTTGTACTCAAGTCCTAAACGTTCACATTCTTCGTTTGAAAGTTCTTTGCAATCATTTGTTAAACGACCATAGAAAGATATCTCTGCATCTTTTACAACATCTTGGTAATTGAAATCCATGTTTGAGGCACCATATATTATTTTACACTTTGGAAATGCTTCCTTTAAATCTTTTGCAGCGTATCTTGCTTGATTCCCGTAGCAATGATTACCTTCTACTAGAAGAAAGGTAGGATTGTCTTTATGTATTATTTCTTTATTTATTGTACATAGTCTTTTTAATTCACACCTTTTTCCGTCTATGAAAAAATACTTATATTGAACAGGCAGTATATTTAAAATACCAAGAGTGTAAGCTAAGTATGTAGCAGGAATATTACCACCACGAAGTATTGGAACAACCGAATCAATGACAATATTATTCTTATTTATATATTCAACAATCTTTTTAGTTAAGGTATCTAATTCTATTTGATACTCTTTCCAAGATTGAACATAGTAACTGCCTTTGTTATATTTTTTAAGCGCTTCTTTGAGAAGGTTTTTGTCTTCCATCGTTTTATTATACTTTAAGTATGGAAAAAATTGAACAGGTTTTGTCGCATCCTTAAAAATATGGCGGGGCCGACGGGACTCGGTCACCTGTCTTAAGACACTCTAACTCATAATTATTCGTAAGAGTCTCTAAAGCACGCGACCCCGTCTCGCTCACTCATTTCATTCGTTCGCTCCGACATTCTCCTCCCGTCTAACCAAAAAAATGGCTACCACACAAGGTGATATCCACTTTTCTGGCGGGGCCGACGGGACTCGAACCCGCGACCTCTGCAGTGACAGTGCAGCGCTCTAACCAGGCTGAGCTACGACCCCACAATACAGCCATTATGTTATCAGTATAAGAATAAATAATCAATAAGTCCTTAAAAACCTTAAAATACTTTAAAAATGATAAAATAAGGTATGCAGGAAAACCGAGTTTCCAATAAAGACGTGATAATAATGTTAAAAGAAATTCTTGCTGCTATGGAAGTTAAAAATTACAACAATTTTCGAGTTAGAGCTTACCAAAACGCGATTTCAGTTTTAGAAAACCTCACAGTTTCAATTCAGGATCTTTGGGAAAATAAAAGATTAGGTGAAATCCCCGGCATTGGTCCCGGTATCGAAGCCCATTTAAATGAATTTTTTACTGAAGGTTCGGTTAATGAATTTGAAGATATTAAAAAAGACCTTCCCGAAGGTATGTTTTCCCTGATAGGTCTCCGCGGTATAGGTGCCAAAAGAGCCTTTAAACTAGCTGTAGCTTTCAAATTGAATAAAAGAGATGAAGCCCTTGAAAAAATAAAGCTAGCAGCTGAAAAAGGAAAAATTCAAATTCTTGAGGGATTTGGAGAAAAGATGGAAAAGCTGATTTTAGAAGCAATCGATGAGCAAAAAATGACTAAAAACAAAAAAATTAGATTTCTACTTCCACAAGCTGAGGAGATTGTTGGCAGAATTGAAGATTACATGAAAGGTTGCGATTCTGTTATAGAGATGGAAGCTTGCGGATCTTTCAGAAGAAAAAATGCCACCATTGGAGATTTGGATATCCCAATTTCAACAGATGAACCCGAGAAGGTTCTTGATTATTTTCTAAAATTTCCTGAGATAGAAGAGATTCTTGTGGTTGGTGATAAAAAAGCCAGCGTGGTATTAAAAAATGAAGTTCAGGTCGATATAAGGGTGAGCGATCCCCAAGCGTACGGTGCCATGTTGCAGTATTTTACCGGTTCCAAGCAGCATAATATTCTTCTAAGGAATTTTTCTTTGAGCAAAGGCATGTCTCTATCAGAATACGGAATTAAACGAGGAGATGATTTAAAAGAGTTTTCAAAGGAGGAAGATTTTTACAAAGAATTAGGTTTACCCTTAATACCTCCCGAAATTCGTCATGGAAATTACGAAATTGAAGCGGCTGAGAAAAGTAAACTCCCGAAACTTATTGAACTTAGTGATATTAAGGGAGATCTCCATTGCCACACTAATTTCTCTGACGGAGTCAATACTTTGGAGGAAATGGTTGATGCCGCAAAAAGTTTAGGTTACCAATACATAGGTATTACAGATCATGCTCCTAGCATACAATCTCGCGGTCTTGGTACCGTTTTAAAAATAATAAGTGATACGAGAAAAAGAATTGATGATATAAATTCTTCGCAAAATGACATCAAAGTTTTGTTTGGTTACGAGGTTAACATTCTTGTTGATAATTCCATAGCGCTTCCGGACGATATTTTGAAAAATTTAGATTATGTTATAGCGGGGATTCATACAGGATTTTCCCAAGATAGAAAAACTGTTACCGAACGTATCTTGTCCGCCATCGAAAATCCTTATGTAAGTATTATTTCTCATCCTTCGGGTAGAATACTTAATGAAAGAGATCCTGCGGATCCAGATTGGAACAAGGTTTTTTCAGCGGCTCGAGATAACAATGTTTTACTTGAAATTAATAGCCAGCCCTCGCGATTAGATTTGACTGATGATTTGATAAAAATGGCAATAGAGTGGGGAGTTGGACTTGTAATTAATTCTGATGCACACTCAACTTCGGAATTAGGTTTTATGAAATATGGCATTTATAACGCTCGAAGGGGATGGGCTGAAAAAGAACATATTGTAAATACTTTGGAATTTGAAAAGTTTGTTAAAAAAATCAAGTTAATGTAAAATTTTTAAAGGTTCGTATATTTTTGCAAGGAGGTGATATTTAATGATTTGGATAATTTTAGGTGCGGTTATTTTATTTGCTCTTTTTGTTATTGGTATTTATAACTCATTAGTTACTCTTAAGGTCAAAATTCAGGAGGCTTGGAGTCAGATAGATGTCCAATTAAAAAGAAGAACTGATTTAATTCCTAATTTAGTTGAAACTGTTAAGGGCTATGCTTCTCATGAAAAAGAGGTATTTGAAAAGGTTACACAAGCTAGATCAGCTTTGATGTCTGCAAACGGTCCTAAAGAAGCCGGGGAGGCAGATCAGATGCTGGGAGGTGCTTTAAAAAACCTTTTTGCAGTTGCAGAATCTTACCCTGAACTTAAAGCTCAAGCTAGTTTTGGGGAACTTCAAAAAGAATTAGCAGATACTGAAGATAAAGTTGCTTATTCAAGACAGTTTTACAACAGTGTCGTTAGACAATATAACGAAAAAATTGCTGTTGTTCCTAACAACATAATTGCTGGTTTCTTTAAATTTGAGCCCCAGGAGTTCTTTGAAGTGCAGGAAGCTGAAAGAGAAAACGTAGAGGTAAAATTTTAATAGGTTTAATAATATATGCCTAATATATATCAGAACATAAGTTCTAATAAGAGGGATACTGTTTTAGTTATGGCTCTTTTTATATTGATTGTATCCGCATTGTCGTGGTTTATAGGAGAGTATTTCTCTGAAGCAGGGGGAGTGTCCATTTTAGGAATTGCCCTAATTATTTCCGGTGTGTCAGGTTTTATATCCTATTATAATTCGGACAAGATGGTCTTAGCAGTATCCGGAGCCAAGGAGGTAAAGTATGAGGAAGCTCCCGAAGTTCATAATCTTGTCGATAATGTCGCAATTGCTTCTGGAATTCCCAAACCTAGGATTTACATTATCAATGACTCTTCTATGAATGCTTTTGCTACAGGAAGAGATCCAAAGCACGGGGTTATTTGTTTAACAACAGGTATTATTCAAAGACTTGAAAAAAGGGAACTCGAAGGCGTTATTGCTCACGAGATGTCTCATATTGGTAATTTTGATACTAGATTAATGTCTATAGTGAGCATCTTGGTAGGAAGTCTCTCATTAATCGCTGACTGGTTTACTAGGGGGGCGTTTTTCAGACGTGGTAAAAGAAGCAGTAATGAGAACTCGTTAAGCGGGATAATTTTCATATTAGGAATTGTTCTTCTTTTAATTAGCCCTCTAATAGCTACGTTAATCAAATTAGCTATAAGTAGGAAAAGAGAATATCTTGCTGATTCTACAGCTGCTTTGATAACTAGATATCCTGCAGGCTTAGCAGGAGCTTTAAAAAAGATTTCTCAAGATAAGGATATTTTAGAAGCCGCAAATAGTGCCACAGCACATCTTTACATTAGTGATCCCGTTAGGGGAAGTGTTAAAAACAGTATCTCGAATTTTTTTGACACCCACCCACCAATCTTTGAAAGGATAAGACGACTCGAATCTATGTGATTTTGAGCGTGTTTTTTTAATTTAAAAATATTTTATGTCTGAAAAAAGCATATTATCTAAAGAAGATATAAAAAATATAGCATCTTTGGCAAATTTAGATGTGTCAGGTGATGTTGATAAGCTTTCTATTATGCTAAGCGATACTTTGGATTACATAAAAACGTTACAGGAGGTAGATACTTCTAACACGGAGGAGACATCTCAAGTTACTGGTTTAACAAACGTTTTTCAAGACGATTCTCCAGGTGATTCTTTAAAAAAAGAAGAGGCTTTGTCAAATGCTCATGAAGAAGTAAACGGCTTATTTTCTGTAAAGGCGGTTTTTGACAGATGAGAAATTTAAACGAATTGACAATCTTGGAGGCTCTAGATGCTCTAAAAAAGGGAGAAGTAACTTCTTTAGAGATTGTTGAGGCGTGTCTATCTAAAATTAAAAAAGAAGATAAAAAAATTAAGGCAATAATTACTCTTATAGAAGATAGGGCTTTGGAAGAGGCAAAAAAAGCTGACGAGGAGATTAAAAATACCGGCGCTGTTGTATTTGAAACCAAACCTCTTTTAGGTATTCCCTATTTATGCAAAGATAACTTTTCCGTAAAAGGCGTCCCAACTACAGCTGGCTCTAATATTTTAAAAAACTATATACCTCCTTTTGAGTCTACCGTAACGGGAAAACTTAAAAAAGCCGGGGCAATTTTATTAGGAAAGACTAATATGGATGCTTTTGCACATGGTTCTTCCACTGAAAACTCCGACTTTTTCCCAACGTTAAATCCTTGGGATAAAAAAAGAGTTCCGGGAGGTTCTTCCGGAGGTTCTGCTGCAGCCGTTGCTTCTGATATGTGTATCTTTGCAATCGGCAGTGAGACCGGCGGTAGTGTTAGAGGTCCTGCATCTTGGTGTGGGGTAACCGGTTTAAAACCCTCTTACGGTCGTGTTAGTAGGTACGGAGTTGTAGCAATGGCATCTTCTACTGATAGCCCAGGCCCGCTTACAAAAACAGTTGAAGACGCAGGCTATGTTTTAAATGTAATTGCTGGGAAAGATCCCAAAGATGCAACCTCCTCCCCAGCGGCTGTAGAAAATTACATTCCTTCCAAAAACTACAGTCTTAAGGGTTTAAAAATTGGAAAACCTAAGTCTTATTTTAATATTGAGCTTGAAAGGGGTGTTAAAGACAAGGTTGAGTCAGCGGTGGGGGTTTTAAAAGATATGGGTGCGGAAATAGTGGATATGGACTTGATGGATCCAAAATACTCAATTGCAGTTTACACCATCTTACAAAGATCGGAAGTATCATCAAATCTGGCTAGACTAGATGGGATAAGATATGGGGATGACCGCACGAAATTTGGTTTTGAAGCAAAAAAAAGGATAATGCTCGGGACTTATACATTAAGTTCTGGTTATTACGACGCCTATTACGCTAAAGCTCAGAAAGTCAGGACTTTGATAAAACAGGATTTTGAAAAAGCTTTTAAGAGCATTGATATTATTGTGGCACCTTCTATGCCGGGTGTGGCACCTAAGCTGGGAGAAAGTGATAAGTCTTCTATGTTTGGGGAATTGATGGATCTTTTAACCGAGCCAAGTAGTGTTGTCGGACTTCCTGGCATATCTGTACCCTGCGGTTTTAGTGAAGGAATGCCAGTAGGTATCCAATTTATAGGAAAATTTAATGACGAAAAAACTTTGATTGACGTGGCTAATTTATTTCAAAAGGAGAAGGAATTTCACAAATCCAAACCTAAGTTATGAATACTTTATTAAAAGGAGTTCTATTTTTTATCGGATCAATTATTTTTGTTAATATTATGCTTTTTGATATTCTAAAGATGTCTAGACAAAGTATTTCCTTTGGAACTTTGTTCTTACTTCAGGTATCTGTTGCTGTTATTATGTTTTTTATTTATATGACCGCAATAAAGAAAAATTAAAATGTGTTTTGGCTTTCTTTTTAAAATAAAAAATAATAGAAAAATCATTACTGTTGAAACACGCAACAAAATCCAAAATGATTGGAGGAATATCGAAGTGTTGTTGTCACAAAAAGGACCGTCGCAGTTAAGACAGGCTCTTATTACAGCTGATAAGTCGTTGGATAATGCTTTAAAAGATTTGGTGGCGGGAGAAAACATGGGTGAGAGATTAAAGAATGCCGAAAAAATGTTTGATAGAGATGAATACAATAAGATTTGGGAAGCTCACAAGGTAAGAAACAACCTCGTTCACGAGTCTGGATATGAGCCCCCTTATTTTGTTTTGACGCAATCTGTAGAAAGTTTAAAAAATGGTTTGGAAAGAGTTGGAATTAGGTTTTAATTTTTGCAATTTTAGTTATGTTTATTTAAAAAATGGAAAAAATTACAAGAGAAGATTACAAATTAGTGCTAGGACTTGAAATACACATGCATTTAAGAACAAAAAAGAAGATGTTTTGTAGATGCAGTGCCGATATCTGGGAGAAAGAGGCTAATTCTGTTACTTGTCCTGTTTGTTTAGGTTTGCCTGGCGCCCTCCCGGTACCGAACGAAGAAGCCGTTAAAAAAACTCAGTTGTTGGGTTTGGCTTTAGGTTGCAAATTAAATCAAAACTCAAAATTTGATAGAAAGCACTATTTTTATCCTGATTTACCAAAGGGTTACCAAATATCTCAGTATAAAGAGCCCTTGTGCTTAGGTGGTTCTGTCGAGCTTGAATCAGGTTTTTTGGCTGAAATTGAAAGAATTCACTTAGAAGAGGATGTAGCAAAATCCTTTCATGAAAAGGAAAGGACCTTGTTGGATTTTAATAAGTCCGGAATGCCTTTAGTTGAGATCGTTACTAAACCTGTTTTTACAAATACTTCTGATGCGGTAGATTTTTGCAAAAAAATTCAGCAAACAGTCAGATTTTTAGATATTGGTGATGTGGATATGGAAAAAGGTCAGATGAGGCTTGAGGCAAATATTTCTTTAAGAACCGTGGAAATGGAAAAAACAGGGGAGTTGTGTAATTACAAAGTAGAAGTTAAAAATATAAACTCCTTTAGATTTATGGAGAAAGCGGTAATTGCAGAGATTGAACGACAACTTGAGGTTTTTGAAAAAGGCGAAATGCCTGTACAAGAAAATAGAGGTTATAACGAGGTTTCCGGAAAAACAGTTCCTCAGAGGACAAAAGAAGATGCCAAAGATTACAGGTATTTTCCCGAACCGGACATTCCTCCGATGGTTTTTACAGACGATTACGTTAAAGAATTAAAAAATCTTATTCCAGAGCTTCCTCATGAAATTAAAAAAAGATTGGTAAGTAATTACGATATAAAGCCGTCTGATGCGACCGTATTGGTTGATAATCTGGGTTTAGACATGGTAGGGAGGTTTGAGGAGTGTGTAAAAGCAGGGTTAGATGCTAAAAAGGTTGCCAGTGCAATGGTAAATAAAAAAGAAACTCATTCAATGGCTCTGAAAGAACTGAAAGATTTCTTGGAAACCCCGAAAACTACTCTGGAAAAAGACGATTTATTGTTAGTAACTAAAAAAGTAATTGAAAATAACCCTAAGGCAGTAGAAGATTTTAAAAAGGGAAAAGAAAGTTCGGTGCAGTTTTTATTTGGTCAGGTAATGAGAGAAACGAACGGTAAAGCAATTCCTGAAGAAACAATTCCTTTAATAAAATCGTTATTACAATAAAACAACAGTATTATAGATAAACGGGCATTGTTCTAATAATCGTTTGTGAATTTTTCACTTGTAAGCTGTTAATATACTTATGTATGGAATTAAGATTTGACCCGGAAAACCCAATATTTGTTCATGTAACAACCGAAAATATGCTAAACGAAGCTTTGGAGGAGTTGGAAAAACTTAAGGTTGTCGGAATTGACATTGAAGGAACCTCTTTAGATCCATACAGCAGTATTTTACTTACAGTTCAAATAGGGACACCTGAAAAATCATTCATTTTTGATGCAAGGAAGTTAAAACTAAAGGAATTTCCCCGTTTCAAAGAGTTTTTAGAAAATCCTAAGATTATTAAAATTTTCCATAACGGTAAGTTTGATTACAAACACATTAAACAAAATCTAGGAATTCAGGTTTGTAATTTGTTCGACACAATGCTTACGGAAGCTCTTTTAAATGCCGGTATGTCTAGTGGTTACTATAGCTTAAAGGAATTGGCTTTTAAATACACAAATATTGATCTAAAAAAGGCAGTTAGAGAGTCTTTTGAGTATATGACTGCTTCCTCAAGGTTAAACGAATCACAATTAAAATATAGCGCAATGGATACCCTTATTTTATTTCCAATTTTTGAAGAACAGCTTAATAAGTTAAAAAAAGAGCAGCTTGTTGATGTTGCTAAATTGGAATTTGCCACAACTAGAGTGGTAGGGGATATGGAATTAAAAGGTGTTCATCTGGACGCTAAAAGATGGAAGCAGATAATTAACGACCTTGGCATTAAAAGAACTGAGCTTGCTAAAAAGTTTCAACAGGAAATACGACCTTTGTTTAAGTCCAATACAGTGGACTTATTCGGTAATGTTGGCGATTCTATTAATATAAATAGTCAGGTTCAGTTGATGGATCTTTTTAATAATAAGATGCATTTAAATCTTCCTTCCACCGGTGACGGTGTTTTAGAATTGTGCAATGACCCAATTGTAAAAATTCTGAGGGAATATCGAGGTTATGAAAAACTTGTTTCTGCTTTTGGCGAAAATTTACTTTCAAAAATAAATCCAAAGACAAAAAGAATTCATCCCGAGTTCAATCAGCTAGGCGCAGCTACCGGTAGATTTTCTTGTAATAACCCTAATTTCCAGCAAATACCTCGCCAATCAGAAAACGCGCCTTTTAGATCTTGTTTTAATCCCGATCCGGGTTATAAGCTAGTCACAACAGACTATTCTACTTTTGAAATGAGGATTATGGCGGAGTTATCGGATGACACTAGATTGATTGACGCGTTTAAAAAAGGCGTTGATGTACATTCTCATACCGCGGCACTAATGTTTGGGCTTGAGCTAACTGATGATTTTGCAAAAAAATATCCTGACGAAAGATTTGCCGCTAAATCAATAAATTTTGGGCTTATGTATGGAAGAGGGTCCACGAGTTTGGCTAAACAATTGGGCATATCACCTGAAAGAGGGCGTGAGTATCTTGATAAGTACTTTAAATCATATCCGGGTGTTAGGAAATATTTAGAAAGAGTTGCTAAGGAGGGAGTTAAAAAGGGTTGGAGTACCACTCCCGCCGGGAGAAAGAGATGGTATGCCCAACCGGACCCTACAGAACCTGATTACTCTAGAAAAATAAGTCATATTGAAAGACAGGCAAAGAATCATCCTATTCAGGGAACCAATGCTGACGCTATAAAATACGCTTTGGTATTTTTAACAGAAAAGATAAAAGAAAAGAACTTTGACGCTTCCATTATTTTGACGGTTCACGACGAAGTTGTTTGTGAGGTAAGAGAGGATCAGGCCGAGGAATGGGCAAAAATCCAATCCGAACAGATGATTAGGGCCGGACAGCTTTTTATTAAAAAAGTGCCTGTAGAATCCAAACCTTTTGTAGGTGATGTTTGGGAGCACTAGGTTTATTTCTTTTTGTTCTCGTGTATAATTAGCTCTTGCACTCAAACACTTAGAGTGCTAATATTTGCAATATGGTTTTATGTCACAGATGCGGGCAAAGACCCGCTAGAATACCAATAACAAGAATAGTGGACGGAAAACAGGTCTACATGGCCTTATGTGAGATTTGTTACGAAGAGGTAATGCAAGAAACTACCGAGACTGCTTCAAAGCTTGAAAAGTTTGGAAGAGATTTAACTCAGATGGCCAGACAAGGAAAGTTAGATCCAGTAATAGGAAGAAAAGATGAAATAGATAGGGTAATTCACATTTTATCCAGAAGAACAAAAAACAATCCGGTTTTGATAGGCGATCCCGGTGTTGGTAAAACAGCAATAGTTGAGGGCTTGGCTCAAAAGATTGTGGAAGGATTAGTTCCTGAGCCTCTACGAGGTAAAAGAGTTTTTATGCTTGATATGGCTTCCATAGTTGCTGGTACTTCACATCGAGGAATGTTTGAAGAAAGATTAAAAGATATTATTCAAGAAGTGATTACGGCCTCAGGTCAAATCATCCTTTTTGTTGATGAGCTTCACACTGTTGTAGGAGCCGGGAGTGCAGAAGGCTCTATGGATGCCGCAAATATTTTAAAACCAGCTTTATCTAGAGGGGAGCTTCAAATGGTTGGTGCTACAACAATTGATGATTACAGAAAATATATTGAAAGAGATGCGGCCCTTGAAAGAAGATTTCAAACCATTTTGGTTGACGAACCCACACCCGAGGAAACGGTGGCAATTTTGGAGGGCTTAAGGGAAAGATATGAAAAGCACCATCACGTAAAAATTTCAGATGAGGCTATAGAAACAGCGGTAAAAATGGGTGATAGGTATATAAGCGAAAGATTTTTACCTGATAAGGCGATAGATCTTATTGATGAGGCTTGCGCTTTGGTCAGGCTTTCACAGGTTAAAGAGCCAGAAAATTTAAAAACGCTTGAAGATGAGATTGATACTTTAAATAAAAAATTGAAAAAGAAGGATTTAGCTCAAGATGAAAAAGATAAGTTAACGGTAAAGGTTGAAAATCTTGAAAAAGTCAAAGCCGAGCTTTTAGAAATTTGGACTAAGACTAAACTTGAAGAAACCGCTGAAGTTGGTTCCGAGGCTGTTTATAAAGTAATTTCAAGAGCGACTGGGATTCCTTTGGAAAGTCTAAATATTGAAGAAAGGGAAAGACTTTTAAAATTAGAAGAAACTATAAGTAAGAGGATTGTAGGTCAGAAAAAACCCATCTCAGTCCTTTCTGAGGCTATAAGAAGGGCTAGAGCAGGATTAAAAGACCCAAAAAGGCCTATTGGTGCATTTTTATTTTTAGGTCCTACCGGAGTTGGAAAAACTGAATTAGCTAAAGCTTTGGCAGAAGCTTTGTACGGAGACGAAGATATGATGGTGAGATTGGATATGAGTGAATACATGGAAAAACACTCAGTTAGTAAGCTTATCGGAGCTCCTCCCGGATATATTGGTTTTGATCAAGGTGGTCAATTAACTGATGTTGTTAGAAGAAAGCCTTTTTCGGTTATACTTTTGGATGAAATAGAAAAAGCCCATCCGGATACTTTTAATGCTTTGTTACAGATAATGGAGGATGGAAGACTTACAGACAGTAAAGGAAGAACTGTTGATTTCAAAAACACCATTTTAATTATGACCTCAAATGTAGGATCTGATTTTTTAAGAAGACAGGAGATAGGTTTTGATAAGGGAACTAAGAAACAGAGAGAGGAATCCGAAAAAGAAGCTAATGCCAGAGTAACGGATATTCTAAAAAATTCCTTTAGACCTGAGTTTTTAAATAGAATTGATGAGATAGTTATATTTAATAATCTAAGTCCTGATGATACTAAGGAAATCACCAGAAGATTGGTCGAAAAAACAAAGAAACTTTTGAGTGAGCAGGGCGTTAATTTTGATTTGAGTCAATCCGCTATCAAGTATTTGGCTGAAAAAGGTTATAGTGAAGAATATGGGGCCAGACCTTTAAGAAGATTAATTCAAAAAGAGCTTGATAATATACTTTCTGATAGGATAATCAGAGGAGATTTAAATAAAGGTCAGAAGGTTTTGGTAACGGGCGGGAAAGAAGGTTTGGTTATAAATGTAGAAAAAAATGCAAAAGTAAAGGTTGGAAAGAGATAATTGAAATACATAACAAAATTTGATACTCTCTTTTAGCTTATGTCACAAGATGAAAACAAAAAAATAAAAAAAGAAGAGGAAGAAGGAAAAGCTGTTGAAGAAACAGTTGAGGAAACAGAGGAAACAACTGAAGAAAATGAGGGTATTGAAAATTTAGAAGAGCAATCAGATGCTCCGGAAGTAGATCAAGCCTTAGATTCCGAAGACGGTGGGGAGGTCATCGAAGAAAGTATATCTGAAGAAATTGAGGGTGTTGAGGAAGTTAAAAAAGGTGAGGAGAGAATGCCCGAGTTTAGAGTTGGAGATACAATCAGAGTTAGTTATAAAATAATTGAGGGAGATAAAGTTAGAACTCAGCCTTATCAAGGTATTGTTATTGCAGAAAA
>CAZGHA010000015.1:0-5451 GCA_964525475.1 uncultured Candidatus Saccharibacteria bacterium
TTCATTTGATAAAAGTATATCAGAAGAGGGCTCAGCCCAACAAGGGCTCAGCCCTAGGCTGAGCCCCCTACTCATATCCACTCTCAACCTCTATTCCATAAACCCCAAACCCGAAGTTCAGCAGATTTAACATGTCAAATTTTCTGTTTATGGAGTTTAGAACCACCCCAATCAATTCAATCCCCTCATTTTTTGCATAAGTAACCAAACAATACCCCGCTTCCCATGTATAGCCTGTTTTAACACCACCCACGCCAGGATATGTTGTTAATAAATTCGTCTGATTTTCTAAATACAAATATTTATGTCTTTCGGAGTAAGGTAATTCAAAATCAACTATCCCAACGATCCTCTTAAAATCTTCGTTCTGCATTGCATATCTTGAAAGCTTTACCAAATCAACTGCCATACTGTAAGTATCATCATTTAACCCGCTAGGACAAAAAAACTCCGTATCATTTAAATTCAATTCTTTAGCTTTGATATTCATCCAATCAACAAAAACTTCAGCGCTCCCCGCTACCCCCTCTGCAATCGCATAAGCAGAATCATTTCCAGAATTCAACAGCAATCCATACAAAAGTTCTTCCAATGTATAAACCTCACCTTCAGAGATTCCCATGGTATTTTCACCTATTCCCGCTGCTTTTTCTGAAACAACAATTCTTTCGTCCAAATTTTTATGCTCCAAGGCCACCACCGCAGTCATAATTTTCACTAAACTGGCAATCTTCATTTTCTTCGTTGAATTTTTTTCAAAAACAATCTTCCCCGAATTAATATCCACTACCAAACCACTTTCCGCAGAAATCTCGGGCGGGCTTCCGTCGATTCTCCCATCCCCGACCTCTCTCAGCCCCTCATTACCCTCCAAGTTTTCCTCAGTTCCCTCACCAACCCCCACGACCTCCCCCGGCTCCCACTCGCTCTCCAAGTTTTCACTCCTCAACAAACTTGTGTAATACCTTTTTTCAGATAAATCCTCTTTTATAACAATCTCACTTGTAAAAAGCTTTTTAAAAGCAAAAACACCAACACCAAAAACCACCACAATCATTAAAAAAATCGGAAAAATTTTTAATTTTTTATCAGGCAAATCTTGCATATTTTGTAAACAAAAGTTATGTTATCATATAGCGTAATTGATTCCCTGAATATATTTAAGGGTTAAATGGAGAACAAAAATGATTAAATTGTTAGATTTTTATGCAGATTGGTGCGGACCATGCAAAGTCATGTCGCCCGTATTTGAAGAACTAAAAGGTGAATACGCCGGTAAAGTTGAATTCGAAAAGGTCGATGTCGAATCAGATAACAGCACTGCTGCAAATTTTGGTGTCATGAGCATACCTACCTTTGTCCTTTTAGAAGATGACAAAGAAATAGATAGAAAAGTAGGCGCGATGCCAAAAGAAATGGTAAAAAGCTGGATTGATTCGCATCTAAAGTAGTATTATTAAAATAATATGGAAAATAAAACTGCCCGAATAGCTATAAACGGTTTTGGAAGAATCGGAAGATCCTCCTTTAAAATTGCTTTTGATAAAGGTCTTGATATTGTTGCTATAAACGATCTTACAAACCCTTTAGTTCTCGCCCACTTATTAAAACACGACACCATTTACGGAACTTATGATAAAGAGGTCTGGGTGGAAATAGATGGAAAAAAAATTAACTTAGAAGACAATACAGGTGAAAAAAGTTTCTTTGATACAAAAGGGACTGAAAACTACATTGTGGTTGAAGGAAAAAAATCTCTTGTAACTTCTGAAAAAGAGCCTGAAAAACTTCCTTGGAAAGATTTAAATGTTGATGTGGTTCTTGAGTGCACCGGAAGATTTGTTAAAGATGATACATCCTTGGCTCACATAAAAGCCGGTGCTAAAAAGGTTGTAATATCGGCTCCTGTCAAAGGTGGAACCATTCAAACCTTTATGAAAGGTGTAAACGATTCTCAATACTTAGGTCAAAACGCCATATCAAATGCTTCTTGCACTACAAACTGCATCTCCCCAGTTCTCGCAATTCTAGATTCCAATTTTAAAATATTAAAAGCGGGAATGAGCACTATTCACGCCATAACAAACAATCAAAATGTTGCTGACAGCTCGCCCTCCGGAGAAAAAGTTGATATGAGGAGAGCCAGAGCTTCGGGATACAACATTATCCCAACTACTACCGGTGCCGCCGATGCTACAGGAGAAGTCTTACCCCAGCTAAAAGGTAAATTTGACGGAACTTCTTTAAGAGTTCCTGTCATGACTGGCTCTATTGTGGATATCACGGCCCTAGTTGAAAAAAATGTTACTGAAGAAGATATAAACAAAGCCTTTCTTGAGGCGGTAAAAGAAGATAAATACAAAGACGTTGTAAGAGCAACATTTGAACCGTTAGTTTCATCTGACATTATCGGTGATCCTTATTCTGCTATTGTAGATTTATCCATGACCAAAGTAATAGACGGAAACCTAATAAAGGTTTTTGCTTGGTATGACAATGAATGGGGCTACAGCTGCAGACTTGTTGAGATGGCTTTAATGATGGTGTAACCCACCACATTACATCTTTAATTTAATGCTAAAATAATCATATGAAATTACTAATCGATGCCCCTATAAATAAAGGTACTAGAGTATTTGTAAGATGTGACTTAGATGTACCCGTAGAAAATGGAATTATCAAAGAAGTTTTTAGACTAGAATCCTCTCTTCCCACACTAAAATTTATAATTGAAAAAGGCGGTATACCAATAATTGCTGGGCATATGGGAAAACCGGATGGAAAAGAAGATCCAAAATTAAGTACTCAGCAATTAGTCCCCTATTTTAATGAAAAACTTGGGGAAGGAACTTATGAAATTCTTGAAAATTTAAGATTTAATCCCGGAGAAGAAGAAAACAGCGAAGAATTTTCAAAAGAACTTGCCAAATCGGCAGAGGTTTATGTAAATGAAAGCTTTGCAACATGTCATAGAAAACATGCTTCTATTGTTGGAATAACAGCATTTTTACCATCGTTTGCGGGATTTAATTTGCAAAAAGAGGTAGAGGTTTTGACAAAAGTAATGTACGAACCTGAAAAACCTCTTGCCTTAATAATCGGAGGGGTGAAACTTGAAAGCAAAATGCCCGTTATTGAAAAGTTTTTTGATAAAGCAGACTTCATAATGTTAAGTTCAATTTTATCGGCAAACTGGAGTAAAGAAATTACTCATTATATGTTATTAGCCGACAATAGCGACGTTGAATCTAAGGATATTAATGAAAATACAAGACAAAAATTCATCTGGGCGATTGAAAAATCACGAACAGTTTTGTGGGCGGGACCGTTGGGGATGTATGAGAACGACCAATTTATTCAGGGAACCAAAGCAATTGCTGAAAAAATTGCGGAAGTTACTCAAAACAAAGGTGTCTACTCTGTCGTTGGAGGCGGAGACACAGTAGCGGCAATAAATAAACTTGGACTGATGGATAAATTTAGTTTTGTTTCAACCGGAGGCGGTGCAATGCTTCAGTTTTTAGCTGACGGGACCCTCCCCGGCATAGAAGCATTAAAATAATAAATTTAGATTAACTAAGCCAAATGTGTTAGATTTTCTAAATTAGAAAAAGCGGGTTACTTAAATTAAAAATAAATTAGAAATAAAAAAACAATGGCAAAAACTCTTAAACCCACACAAATCAACAAATGCATCGGATGCGAAATGTGCCTTTTTGAAGCTCAGAGACAGCTAAAAAAGGTTGGGCTCGAGGATTCTTTGATAAGAGTTTTTAGAAAAAAAGTACCTGAAAAACAAAATTTAGAATTTGAACTTGAAATAGATCCTAGAATAAACATATTGGATATAGAAAAAATTTCATCTATTTGCCCTAGAAATGTTTTTGAAATTATGGAAGAGCCTAAAAATGATTGATATAACAGTAAAAAAAGTCTTAGTGATAGACCTTGAAAAAAAAGAAGCTGAAGTAAAAAGCTTCTCTGACCTTAACAAATACTTCGGGGGCACGGGGTTGGGATTAAAACTTCTGGAGATATATAAAGATAAAAACCCATTAATTTTCTCCGTAGGACCTTTAAATGGTTTTTTTCCCTATGCTTCAAAAACATCCATCGTACTGTGCGACGAAGGAGCTGTAGAAGACATATATCTTGGAGGCAGTTTATCTACAAGAATAAAATTTGCAGGACTTGATTCCATTGTAATAACAGGAAAATCGCAGGAAGAAACAATAATAGATATTCAAGATTCTGTTGCAACTTTTAAAGACAAAGAAACAGAAATGTCATCTCTAGGGCTTCCTGGAAAAAGAACCAACCTTTATTTTGATGGAAATAAAATACTAGCAGACCAATACTTCACCACATCCGAAGAATATCTTGAAAAAATGTTTAAGGAAAAAAACATCAAGGGCATCTCAATAACAGGAACTGAAATAATCACCCCCAAAAATTTTGAAGACTATCAAAAACTTTATAAAGAGTTACTTGAAAGAAAACTGGAATTAAGAGTTGATTCTGCAGGCTACCCTTCTTGCTCAAACTGTCCAATGGGATGTGGAAAATCAAAAGTCGGTGAGTTAGGAGGAAATATTTTATTAAATAGTCTTGTTGTCTGCCAATTCGCAGATAAAATATATACAGACATCGGGGTCGTTTTTTCATGTCTAAATACTTTGGGGTACGAATACACCCACGAAGACATTGAAAACCTCCCTAGATTGATTGAGGACACAATTAGGAACATATCTAAATGAAGTACGTAATTGCAAACTGGAAACTAAATATGGACTCTAAAGACCTAGCAAATTGGGTCGGACCGTTTAGTCAAAAATACAAAAATATTAAAAAAGATTGGAAAAAAAGAAGAATCATCGAAGAAAGATGGCCGAAGGTACTTCTCTGCCCATCTTTAATTTATATACCAGCGGTAGCAGAAATATCGCAAAAAATGGGGGTAGAGGTAGGGGCTCAAGATGTCTCCCCTTTTGAAAAAGGTGCACACACTGGAGAAAACGCAGTTTTTCAAATTAAAAATTTCTGCAGATACGCAATTATTGGACACAGTGAAAGACACGAACCCATCGAAGTTGTAGCAAGAAAAAGAGATCTGTGTCTGAAGGAAAAAATTACCCCGATAGTGTGTTTTGTTAATCCCGCAGACCTTTTTAAACTTTACAAAGAAGGATGCGTTATGGCTTGGGAAGATCCTCAAAATATATCAGTAAACGGAGTCTATAAATCAGAAGACCCGGCAAAAATTTCCGCCATCGCTAAAGAAATAAGAAAGATGGTACCTCCCGAAGCAAGAATTATCTACGGCGGCTCGGTAAATGAACGAAACGCCTCAGCCATATCAAGAATAAGTGAATTAGACGGAGTCTTAATTGGCAACGCCAGCCTTGATGCGGAAATTTTTGCCTCAATAATCCGCTACTATGTTCAAGATTA
>CAZGHA010000015.1:5551-13472 GCA_964525475.1 uncultured Candidatus Saccharibacteria bacterium
GAACCAACATACTTATTCTAGGCTCAGATAAAAGAGATTTTGGTACAGAAAGTGGAAGAAATACTTTAACAGATACAATTCTTATTGCCTCCATTGGAAACATTGACAACGATGTAATTCTTATATCGCTTCCAAGAGATCTTTGGATTAGCAACTATGATTTAGAAAACGGATACAAATACTCATCAAAGATAAACGAGGTGTATTCAAACGCAGGTATTCAAGTATTAAAAAATCAAATGGAAGTGGTGCTGGGAATACCAATGCATTATCACGTTATCGTAACTTTTGATATTTTTGAAAACATTATTAATATTCTCGGAGGTATAGACATTAATGTAGAAAAAACTTTTACAGACTATGCCTACCCCATTGAAGGAAAGGAAGCTGACCTTTGCGGTAAATCAAAAGAAGAGGCCGACAAAATATTTGAAGACGCAACTGAAAAAGAACTGAATTTAGAATCTTTAGCCCTGCAATCATTCCCTTGCAGATACGAGATTTTAAAATTTGAACAGGGCACTCAAAATATGGATGGAAGAACAGCTCTAAAATATGCTCGCTCAAGACACGGAGATAACGGTGAGAGCTCTGATTTTTCCAGATCAAAAAGACAACAAAATGTAATAATGGCAGTAAAAAACAAAGCACTGTCTTTGGAAACACTCCTTAATCTTTCAAAACTTAAAGAGTTATACGACCAATACTCTACTAATGTAGAAACAAACATTGACTTAAAAGCACTTCAAAATTTTTATCAACTTTCCAGATCTTTGGATTTTGAGAAAGTTAGTCAAATTGTTATAGATGACAGTACAGACGGAAATGAAGGGGGCCTGCTTTATCACCCTAATGATGGAACCTTGTATGGAGGCGGATGGGTATTAATTCCTCAAGCTGGTGATTATTCGCAAATTCATGCTTATGTACAAAAATATCTTTTCGGTAATAGATAAAAGATAATTAAAATCAGTTAGGTAAATTCAATTTTTTTCGTTAAAATCATCTTATGGTTTACATAGTTCACGGAGAAGATCTTTCAAAATCCAGAGGTCTTATTCAAAACCAACAGAAAAAAACAGGCGCCCAATCAAGAATTGAGGTAGAGATATCAGATATTACTCCGGAAGAATTGTATGAAAAGGGATGTTCAAACGATCTTTTTGGAAATCCCCCATTCATTGTCCTAGATGTTACAAGTGCCGGCAGAACAAACATAGAGCCTTACATAGAGAAGATTGTAAAACTTCCCGAATCCACTACCCTCATAATTTTGTCAGGAAAATCTCTTCCGAAAACAAACGCCTTTATTAAAAACGCACCAAAAATTAAGGCTAAATTAAATCTCAATGAAAGCAAACCTCAAAGCAATATTTTTAATTTTGTAGATTCAGTATTTTACAAACAAAGAGAAAAATCTTACAGCGAACTATCTAGATTATTAAAAGATCAGGTATCATCTTTTGAGATAATATCTATGTTATTTTATGCTTTAAGAACCGTGACCGCGGCTAAAATTGAGTCCCCCTCGTACTCAAAGATGCATGATTTTGTTAAAAGAAAAGCACAAACACAATCAAAATTATTTTCAAAAGAACAGTTAATACAAATCTTTGAGGAATTTAGAAAACTGGATATGAAATCTAAATTGAGTGAAATAGATGAGGATCTTCTAGTACCTGTTGCTATAGAAACAGTGTTAAACTCTTAATAATGCCTAAAACCAAATCAATTAAAAAAGTCTACATCAAAGATGAATCTTTTGACCCGATATTTAGATCGGTTAGTCCGTCTTTCTTTTTTAAAACCAGAGTATTACCAGGACTGCTGATGTCTCTAGGTTTTTTAGTTCTTGGAACTCAAGTGGTGCTCCCGCTGGTTTATTTTAAGACCCAGGACACCGTGGTAAAACCCATGGAACAAACAGTTTTAGGTATAGCAACTGGCTTCAAAGACTTTGATTTTAACGAACTTGAAGAAAACAAAAATTTTGTTCAGAATAATAAAAACATCCCTGAATATTTTTACATCACTATCCCAAGACTAAAAATTACTGACGCGCTAATTAAAAGTGAATTTGACGGGCCCAGTCCGGATTCCTTCATAGGTCACTACAAAGGCTCTGCTCTACCGGGTGAGATAGGGGATTCCTTTATTTACGGGCACTCAGTGTTACCTTGGTTTTTTAATCCTAAAAATTACAAAACAATATTTTCTACTTTAGGGGATTTAAAAGCAGGGGATACATTTACTATCAAATACAACGAAAGAAAAATGACTTACAAAGTTGAGGAAACAGTTATATTATCTCCAAAGGAAGTTAATCCTTTAGAAAACTGGAAACCGAAGTATTTAAATGAATCAACAGTAAGTTTGATGACGTGCTGGCCCGCAGGAACAAAAACAAACAGACTGATAGTGAGAGCAACTTTAGAAGATTAATTTATTTTCGACTCGTAATCTTTTTTTCAAAAGTATTCAAGGCTAACTTTCTGGGATTTCTGTATATAAATACCATTGCGGACATGAAAAGAATAAACGAAGAAATTAATCCTACGGTTATGCTGGTTACACCGGTTTCAAGATTACTTGCGGTGGTCTGTTGAACTTCGGGAGCACTGTCTGAAGGTAAAGGGTCGGTTCCAGCTAAAACCTGACCTTTATAAGATTCAGGGGAAGAGCTGGCTAATTTTCCAAAAACTGTACTATCCTCTTCTTTCTCAGATTTAGCAGTAGTTTTTACTGACGCAGTGTTTTCTGTAACTGGTTGTGAATAATCTTCTTCAGAAACTTTACTTTCGGAAACAACCTCAACTTTATAATCTTCGTAATCTTCTTGTGAAGTTGAGTTAGTGGTCATTATGTAATAAATAGCACTAAATACAATTAATGAAATTGATAAAGTAAGCACAAAAGTACTTAGACCTTTTGTTGATTGCGATTTTAAACTGTATGCGTTATTTGTGTCCATTGGCAGGATTCTTTAAGTTTTTAATAAACTCTATATCAATAATAGCATCTAAAGGTATAGATTTGTCAAGTACTGATGAAGGAAGAAGAGTGTTTCTGTCAAATCTTTTCATACCAATGACTAACCAAGTAAGCAATACCATAAAAAATATTCCTAAAGTTATAAAAAATACTTTCATCGTTTCTCCATTATAAAAGATTTAACAGTCATGTTAATACTATCTTCTCTATCCCCGATTCCATCGGTAATACTTTGTATTTCATTTAATTTTTTGGATTCCTCAAGGCTTTTTACGAGATCTTTTAGATTACCTTTACCTGTAGCACGTATACTCATATTAATCTCGTGAGTATCTTTGTTTTGAAAACTAACTGAATCCAAAGAATACCCAGCTTGTCCAAAAAGTAATGACATGTCTACTAAATAGTTCTGAGATAAAAATTCATCGGGCAAAAAATTATCTAAAATATTAACGTCGTCTCCTACAATTTCAACTTTTTCTTTAGCAATTTTTAACTCTTCTATCTTTTTTTCAAGCTTTAAATTATTTTGATAAAGTTCATCAAGCAACTTAACGTTTGATAAGAAATTTTTGGAAACAGGTAAAAACCCCAAAAAACCGAATACGACAAGTGTAACAAGACCCCAAATTATATAAATCTTTAAAGAAATTGCTTCGTTTGTTAAGGTCCTTCTAATAAAATTTATGAAACTTTCTTTTGATTGATTTTCGTTCATTTAAAATTCCCCCTTAACATAACCCTATATTCATTTTCCTCTTTATTAAGACTAGCGGACTCTATTATCATCTCCGCGATTATGTCCCCTTCTAAATATCTAAGTATTAAATTAGTAAATTCACGGGCGCTACTGCCTGCAATAGAGATAGAAAAACCTTCCTGATTTATTTGAAAATTACTTAGCTCAACCCCTGAGCGTAGGTTATCTAAAACAAAATCTATTTTTTTAGAGATAAGTACCCTGCCGTTTAAAAACTTTTTATAAGCTAAAGTTTTGTCACTGATTCTTCTTGCTATCTCCTCTACACCAGCATAAGTATCTATTTCTCCGACTAACCTATCTTGCCATCTTTTTTGATAATCAACCATGAAAGATATTGTGAAATTAAGGATAAGTAAAACACCAAACGTCACGCTCAAACCAACTATAAATTTTCTTATGAGAATACTTAGATCGGTGGCAAATTTAGGAACAATATATAAATTCTGGGATTTTGATATAAGATTAAAATCAGATTCTAAACTGCTCTCTCCTTTACTTTCGTTTTGAAGATTTTCTGGCTGCTGTTGGTTTTTTTGGTTTTGATTCAGCTCCGACTTCTTTTTGAACATCGAGGGCAGTAATTTTTCTAGCATACATAGATTTTACCCTATTTGCCTTGTTTTTATGAATAGTTTTTTCTTTAGCAGCTTTATCAAGAGATTTCTGCAGTAATACAAGCTTATTGTTGAGTATTTTTTTATCATCTTTAGACAAAATTGATTTGGCTAAAGATTTTTTTGCAGTTTTAATTCTCTTTTCCCACATATCATTGTGAGATTTCTTTTTAGCCGAAGATCTTATATTCTTTTTTGCTGACTTAGTGTTTGCCATATTAGGGTTGTATAATATCATAACTGTAATAAAGTAAAAAGTACCTTTCTCAAGAAGGAAATTTTAAAAATATGTTATTTAATATAAGGTTAAAAAATTCAAACGCATTTTTGTTTAAAACTCAAAACACTATACTGTCCGCAGCCATAATATTAGGCATAGCAAGCGGAATGAGCGCAGTACTTGGGCTTGTTAAAACCCGACTTTTAGCATCGTATTTTGGCGTATCAAAAGAATTGGCAATTTTTTACACAGCAGATAAAGTTCCAAATCTAATTTACTCAATACTGATTGTAGGTGCTGTTTCAACTGTATTTATCCCAATTTTTACAAGTTTATTAAAAAAAGATAAAGACGAAGCATTTAAAGTGGCATCTTCGATAATCAACTCTACTTTTATTTTCTTCATATTTATTGGGGTAACTATGTTTATTTTTTCTCCGGGCATAATAAGACTCTTATCTGTTGGTACTTTCTCGGAAAGTGAAGTAGCGCTGGGATCAAATCTAATGAAAATAATGCTTATTTCTCAGGTTTTTTTGGTCGCAGGAAGCCTTTCTACAAGCATCCTTCAATCATTTAAGTATTTTATTATTCCTGCACTTGCCCCGGTTTTTTACAACATCGGAATGATTTTAGGAACGGTTTTTTTGTCAGATAAAATTGGAATATACGGGCCTGCGGCGGGAGTTGCGATGGGATCAATTTTGCATTTTTCAATTCAAGCCCCATTATTAAGAAGGTCAGGCTTTAAATTTCACCCACGTTTAGATTTTTCTGATAAAAACTTTAAAAAAACATTTTCTCTAGTCCCACCAAGAATAATGAGCGTACTGATAGTAAATTTGGTTCAAACAATAAACAACAGTTTGGCAATACTTATATCTGCCCCTTCAGTCATATATCTAAAATTTGCAGACCAGCTCCAAACCCTACCTGTAAGTTTATTTGGAATCTCCATGGGAGCCGCCAGTCTACCTACTCTGTCATCACAATCAGCTCCTGATGAACAAGAAAAATTTAAAGAAACTTTTTTGACTTCTTTGCATCAAACTATTTATTTAGTAATGCCACTAAGTGCAATTTTGCTAGTCCTTAGAGTACCAGCTATTAGACTTGTCTATGGAGTTAGTAATTTTCCGTGGGAAGCAACTATAAGAACATCACAAACCTTGGCTTTTTTTAGCATTTCCATATTTGCTCAAAGTGCAAATTACCTTATTACCAGAGCTTTTTACGCTTTAAAAGACACCAAAACTCCGGTGATTATTAACTTTTTTACCGCGCTTACTAACATCTGTGTTTCCTTATTTTTTGTAAGCTATTTAAAGCTCGGGGTTTGGGCAATTTCTTTATCTTACGCAACGACCTCATTTATTGATTTTTATTTATTAATTACTTTTCTAGACAAAAAAGTTGGAGGCTTTGATAAAGAAAAACTCATTGTTCCATTTACAAAAATTGCATTTGCAACGGGACTAATGGGAATCATGCTCTATGTTCCTATGAAGCTTCTTGATAAATTTGTTTTTGATACCACAAGAACAATCAATCTTGCGGCGCTTACTGCAGTAGCGGGACTAGCGGGAATGGCGACATATATTTTGATTACACATATTCTAAAGGTTAAAGAAATTCAGCTTTTTTATAAATTATTAAGAAAATTAAAGATATCTAAAAGCGATATTAAGGCTGAGGCCGTAGATTTAGCGACAACAGAACAAGAAACTGTATAATCAAACCCATGCTTCAAGAAAACATCAGAAATTTTTGCATAGTTGCCCACATAGATCACGGCAAGTCAACACTTGCTGACAGGCTATTGGAAATTACCCATACTATAGACAAAAGAAACCTTATTGAACAAACTTTGGACTCAATGGACCTAGAACGTGAGAAGGGAATTACCATAAAACTTAAATCTATCAGAATGGAATACAAAGGTTACCAGTTAAATCTTATAGATACGCCAGGGCATGTTGATTTTTCATATGAAGTTTCAAGATCTTTGGCCGCGTGCGAGGGAGCGGTCCTTTTAGTTGATAAGACTCAAGGAATTCAGGCCCAAACAGTTTCCAATTTTTATAAAGCGGTTGATTCTGGATTAAAAATTATTCCTGTAATAAATAAAATTGACCTGGGAACAGGGGAAATTGAGGTTTTAAAAAATGATATCAGCAAGACTTTTGGCTTTAACAAGGACGAAATACTTTGTGTATCAGGTAAAACTGGGGAAGGTGTTAAAGAGCTTCTTGAAAAGATTATTGAAGAGGTACCTTCACCAAAAGGAGATGATAAAAAACCCACCAGAGCTTTAGTTTTTGATTCTTCTTACGATGAGTACCTGGGGGTTGTAGCTAATATAAAAGTTGTAGACGGCAGTTTTAAAATTGAAAAAAACAGAAAAATTAAATTTATGGCTACCGGAGCTTCCGGATCACCTGAAGAAGCAGGATATACAAAAATTAAAAGGGTCAAAACTAATTCTTTGATGACAGGCGAAGTTGGGTATATTGCAACAGGACTTAAAGACATTCACACAGTAAAAGTGGGCGACACCGTTAGCTGGGAGGGTGAAAGCCCTGCCCCACTACCTGGGTATAAGGAAATCAAGCCGTTCGTTTTTGTTTCTATCTATCCAATAGATAATTCAAAATCTACACAATTAAGAGAGGCTTTAGAGAAGTTATCTTTGTCTGACTCATCATTAACTTTTGAACCGGAAAACAATACGGCGCTCGGGTTTGGGTTTAGATGCGGATTTTTAGGTCTTTTGCATGCGGAGATTGTTCAGGAAAGACTTGAGCGAGAATACAATCTGAATTTAATTTCAACTACTCCCGCAGTAAGATACAAAATTACAAATACGAGAAACGAAGAGTTTTTTATAACCTCTCCTGCTGATTTGCCCGACGTTACAAGTCTAAAAGAAATTCAAGAACCGTGGATTCTGTGCCGAATAATTTGTCCTGCAGCTTATTCGGGTCAAGTGATGACTTTGTGTACAGAAAGAAGAGCAATTTTGAAAAAAATGGAATATCCAAACGAAAACAATATTTTTTTTGAATATGAGCTTCCTTTGGCAGAACTTGTCTATAATTTTTTTGATGAGTTAAAAAGCGTTTCATCGGGGTTTGCCAGTTTAGATTATGATTTTTTGGATTACAGACAAGTAAATGCTGTTAAATTAAACGTACTCGTTCATGGGGAAATTATTGAACCGTTAACAAACATTGTTCTTAAAAACAAAGCTCCAGAGATAGGAAGAAGTTTGTTAAAAAAGTTAAAAGATATTATTCCAAGACAACAGTTTGCAGTTTCTTTACAAGCCGCGGT
>CAZGHA010000016.1:0-9199 GCA_964525475.1 uncultured Candidatus Saccharibacteria bacterium
AAGAGAGGCAGAAGGGATTAAAGAGTGTTGCCTCTCCTGAAAGAATTTTATAAATATTTGTTTTAGTTCATTTGTAGTCATTTTTTAAGCCTTTTAAAAGGAAATCTCGATGTTGATATTTTACCACCATCGTGATAATTTAGGTACATATGGCAGTATCTACAATAAGCAATGACGAGAAACCACTTTCAACCGCCCTACTCTATATCTTAGGTATTGTTGGTGTGGCTTTGGTAGTGTTTTTCGGCGGAGAATTAATAAAAAATCTTACCGGTCTTGGAAACAGATCTGCTCTGGAAGTAAAAGTCATGGGTGGTGAAGCCCAAGTTCTTGTGAATAACGAAGTAATTGGAAACACACCTTTTGAATCAAAAAATATCAAACCCGGAACAAACACAATAGCGGTAAGAAGTGAAACCAGACAATATCAAACAGAAATAAAGTTCCTACCTTCAAAAAAAGACGTTATATACACTGTGGGGATAGAAAGAGATTTGGGAGTATCGGACATGTTTTCTTCAGGAAGAGAATTGTGGTTCGATAAGGATGGGTCTGAAAACACAATTAGAATAGTATCGGAACCTTCTGGCGCCGATGTTTACATTGATGGGTCAAAAATAGGAACCACGCCGTTTTCCTCTGCCGCGATAACAAACGGGGATTACAACCTTAAAGTAGTGCTTCCCGGATATGAATCAAGCGAAACAAACATAAATATTCAAAAAAACTACACTTTAAATGTTTCAGTTAAACTTTTTCCTTATCCTGTAGAACCTATTGTGAAAATGTTTGAGGACTCACCAAATTTATACAACATCACTTCAGATATCCCCGGCGTAGTTTCTGACACCCAATCTTGGGTTAAAGGAATTATTTATTGGAACACCACGAGAGGTATAAATATTGATAATGTCGGCATGAATAAAGAAAAATTATTTGACTATTTCGTTGATTACAAAGGAGGAATATTTGATAGAGACGGAAATCCGGTAGTTAAGCAAGAAGACTTTGCAAGACTTAAAGATCTTAAAAAAGGTGCGTATCTTGGAACCAAAACTCCGGAGGGAGGAATTTCAGAAGAAGCCAAAAAAGCCCTCGAAAGTTTGTCTTCGTTGGGTGTAGAAACCGCAAAAACAGAAATTGCCACTATAAAAACTACCCCATTAGGGTGGCTTAGAGTTAGACAAACCCCGAGCTTAAATGGCACAGAAATAACAAAAGTAAATACCGGAGAAGAGTACAACGTCCTGGAGAAAGAAACGGGATGGGTCAAAATAAAGGTATCCGAAACTGTTGAAGGTTGGGTATCCGATTCCTATGTAGAATTATCTGAGTGATTCGTGCCAATCCAAAAGATCGGGCCGTAGATTTTTTATCCTGCTAACACTATTTTCATAATCTTTTTTTAATCCCAACTTTTTTTCGTACTTAGCAACTGACAAAACAACCCCCGCATCATTTGGATAATCTTCTTTCATTTTTGTAAAAAATTCCCTAACTTCAGTAATATATTTCTCATCATAATTATCTTCACCGGAAGGTTTATAAACATCTTTTATAGCAAGAAAATAGTAGATTGGAATTGAATTTCTTATGGTAACTAGATTGTTTTTATTCAACTCGAGCGCTTTTTTCAAATCCGAGTAGACACTCTCCTTAACTTTTTCTTTTTCATTTGAAGAAACCATTAAAACAGTACTAACCTTCGCTCTCCCACGATAATAGTTCGGTTCAAATGGGTTTTTTAAAATAGCTTTATCTGCATATAAAAGAGCTTTTTCATCATCTCCATTTTTAATTAATTCCTGGCTTTTTTTATAATAAATATCAGCATTGTAATATTGAGAAAGACTTTTAAATATAAAAAGATAGAAAGCCCAAGAGAGCAAAACCAAAAATATTCTTATTACCTTAAAAATGGGAAACGAATGATTATCGGTCTTGCCAATCATCTTAGAATTCTTTTCATCCCGATAATTTAAATTTAAAATAATCAGAAAAAGCCAAAACAAAAGACTAGTTGAAACAACGGGCCATCCAAAAACGTTAGACAATGAAAAAACTACTATCGATGACGAATACTGATCGGGCAATCGAATCATCGCTAAATACAACACAACTATAAAAACAGCTAGAGAAAAAATCCCTGATTCAGACCATATTTCTAAATAATAATCATGCGGTTTATTAAAAACAAAATCCCACTCAGAAGAATAGTTTAACTTCCCGTTACGAAAATTCTGAAAATCGTAAGGAAATGTTTCAGGCCCTGTTCCTATAAGAAATATCTTAGGGGACGAAAAAATCAAATCTAATGTACTTTTCCAAAGTTCTATTCTTATAAATCCCGGGTCGGAGAGTCTATTTTCAATGTTCTCAGCGTAGACTTTTCTCACGACGGTAAATTGTTTTTTAAGGTCTGAGAAAATATCATTAATTTTATATTTGTAAATTCCAAGGTTCGATATCCCTATAACACAAGTCAAAATAATAAGGGCTAGGAGCCTAATCTTAAAATCCTTCATTTTTCTTTCACTACTAAAAACTTTTCTTAACAAAAACAACACACCTACAAAAAAACTAAATATTCCCGATACAGAAAATGTCACCCACAAACAATAGAAACCAAAAGCGTAAATTAAAAACCACAACTTAAATTTCCTACCATCATCTTTGAGTATGTAATAAATTAAAACCGGAAGAAGCATTCCCAAATATTGCGCCAACCAATTAGGCTGTCCTAACGTAGAATAAACTCTACTAACCCCATTAAAATACTGGGAAAGACCGTAAAAACTTAACGGGATTATTGAAAATAAAGATATTTTTACTAACTTCTCACAATCATCTTTTGTAAATTTATTTATTCCAACAATATACAAACCAAAAAAGATAATATAAGAAACAAGGGAGTCATTAAACCTTGAATAATAACCAAAAAAAGAAGTATAAGAATGTGAAGAAAAAACAGTTGAAATTGCTGTTAATAGAACAAAGGCCGTTACCCAAGGTTCTGGTTTCTTAAGCTTTACAGGATGCAATAAAATATCTGTTATAAAAAGGAAAATAATAAAAAAGCCCAGCACATAAACGAAAAACATCTTTGGAAATTCAAACAATTCGTTAGTTTTTTGACTAAATATCAGTGGGGTAAAAAAAAGAAGAATGGAGTAAAAAATAAAATAGGGCTTTTTTAGAATATCGTTAATTGACTGAAACAATTGCATCGTAGTAATATAATATCAATCCTGCTTAAAGTTTGCTTGAAAATTTATAGCAGGAAATTAAACGATGCTGTCCAAAATTTTAGCTAAATTAATAGACAAAGCCATAGTACCGGCTATCCTGCTTTTGGCCTCAAGAGTAGTTTCAATTATTATCGCCTCAAAGTACTTTGGAATTGATTTCAAGATTACTAACAAAGGTTTTATTTTCACGAATTCTTACGATTGTGTAAAAGTTAACTCTTATTCAGCACTTTTTATGACGATAATGTTAGTCATTGGGCTCGCATATGTTCTTATCAAATCAATATTTTTTCACGACTCTCACATCAAACCGACAATGACCTCTAGACTATTTTCTTTAAAAGCGGAATCATTAATCCAAAATTCTTATGAGATATACACTCAGGGAGCAGTTTGGTTATCCTATTCTTACATGCTACTTGCGGTATCAGGAATCATGGCCATGTCAAATCTTATGTACAAATGGGTTTTTTATGTTGTTACAGGGGTAACTCTGCTGACCACACTCTTATTTGTTTTTGATGCAGAAGAAGAGATAAATATAAATAAAGACAAGGATGTTGATTATGACACAGACAAAAGTTTCGTTGAATTACCGGGAGAACTTGAATGAACAAAATACTAAAATTTACTATGAATACAACACTTCTAGCAATATTTCTAGGCATGCTTCTTTTACCTGCAGGTTTTATGGGATTGATGAATTTTGAAGAAGATTCTAATGTACTTTCTGCCCAAGATTCAAAACAATATGACAATACATTTAAATCATTAAACGATCCCGATTCGCAAGTACCTGTGGATATCGAGGAAATGATTTTGAAAATGGAAAAAGAATATTACGAAAATCAAAAAAATAGTTTTTCCGCCGACATAGAAAGAACTGAGGAACAAGAGATTATTGAAGAAAATATTGAAATAGAAAATCAAGAAGTTGAAAAAGATTTAAATATTAATCAGAAATAATAAAACTTATTTTAACCCTTGGCATAATCGCAACAAACCAAACGCAGTCAAATTAACCTAACTGAGGTAAATAAAAAATTATCAACGAAGCCAAAGCCCCCCAAATTAAAATGGTAACTAAAAGTGGTTTGTCAGACAAAAGAACTCTTTCCGGAGACTCGCCCTCTTCTTTTTCGTAAATTACATAGAGATAACGGGCAATTCCATATATAACAAGAGGTATCGTCAACATCATTAATTTTGGGCTTTTTAAAACGGAGGGTAAAAAAGTAGATATTTTACCACCAACCTCACCCGGAGAAACCATAAAAGTAAAGAGAGAGTAAGTTAAGATAGTATAAGAAGCGGACATTGAAATCATGCTATCAAGCAGAGTATCGGGATAGTGTCTTAAAGTTTTTCTTGTTTCTATCTCACCATCATTTGCTGAGAACTTAGCAAGAATAGTTTTTTCAGATCTTCTTTTACCGAATGCGAGTAACATTGAGATTCCTATTGTTGTAAGTATTAACCAAGATGAGATTGAAGTTCTTGATGCAAAACCACCGGAAAAAACTCTAAGAATAAAACCCGAAGCCACTATTAAAGAATCCAAAATAATGACATTTCTTAGATAGAAGGAGTAAGCAAACTGCATTACGATATAAAAAATAAGTACTGCTACAAAGTAGTCGTCCAAATAGATTATTGAATAAATTATGGCAAAAGAAATCAAAATAACAGAAACAATAATTGCCAACAAAGGAGACACTTGTCCCGAAGCTATTGCTCTATTTTTCTTTATTGGATGCAACCTATCTTTAGAAGCATCCACCAAATCATTTAAAAAATACGCCCCGGAAGAAATTGCACAAAAAGCAATAAAAGCCCTCAAAGACCAAGAAAAAACCTCTCCATCAAGAAGTGTTCCGGCAAAGAAAGGTGCCGCAAATACACTTAGATTTTTTAACCACTGTCGCGGTCTTGCGGTTCTTGCAATATTATATATTTTTCTAATCATTATGTTGATAATAGGGCTTTTGAACCTTTTTCTCAAGTCTCAATTTCATACCCGAACCCTCGATGAGTTTTCACTAACCCCACACCAACCTCTGCTTCAAACTTTCTTCTAACACTTCTTATATGAACTTCCACCGTATTACTCATTACATCCAAACCTTTTTCCCAAACGTGTTCTAACAACTCTTCTTTTGATACAGGTCTACCCTTATGCACCATTAAATATTCCATAAGATCAAACTCCTTTCTTCTCAAATAAACACATCTGCTATTCAAATAAAACTTCCTATTCTTCATATCTAAAGAGATGTTACCTATTTTTAAGATATGTTTTCCGTTACTTTTACTTCCATTTCTTCTTACCAAAGCATTTACTTGCGCAAGTATTTCTTCTATATCTGCATATCTAGGAATTATTACATCAACACCTGCATCAAAACACATCAATCTATCAGAACGGTCCTCCTTACCAGATAAAAAAGCTGTGGGAGAATCGACTCCGCATTCTCTCATCATTCGGCACAGCTCAAGGCCCTCAATATCTCTCAAGACGGAATCAACCACAATAGAATCGTAAAAATTAGACTCCGATAAACCTATGGCTTTTGATGCCGCGCATGCTGTATCTACAACAAATAAATTCCTAAACTTATTGGTTAATTTTTCAAACAAGTTGTTATCACCAGACACTATAAGTATTCTCATTTTTAATATATCGAGAGATGCTAACATCTCTTCTATTTTCAAAAACTTTACATATTTTTTCTAATGAATATGAAATGAAAATTAAATTTAGAAAATATAGAGGGTTTTAGAAGGTGTTAATTATGCTTTAGATCGTGGGAGGAATCTCTCTTTTTCTTGTGTTCAAACTAATATTTAAAACAACTAATCCAAAGGCAACTATTCCCATAATTAAAAATGTCAATTTTAAAACTATTCTTTCTGGTGAAAAAAGACCGATTAGTCCAAACATTGCTGTGGCTAACCAGTAAAATATTGCCACCTTGCTTACACTCCAGCCTCTATCCAATAAAATGTGGTGTAAATGACCTCTATCGCCCTTAAAAGGATTCTTTCCGTGAAGTATGCGTCTTCCCACAGTAAACAAAGCATCTAAAAAAGGAACAAGAAGAATTAGCACGGAAACAGCTATCTTTGCTTGAGCTAAAATTGCTAAACTTGCTATCACAAGCCCCGCTGACATAGCGCCAAACCCCCACATTATCTTTGAAGGATGCCAATTGAATCTTACCGAGCCAAAAGCCGCCCCCGCGCTTATGGCGGAAAACACGGCGATTTGATTGTGAAACGGAGTTAATTCTTTAAATCTTAAAGCCAGCAATGAAATAAGTACCGAGGCGATGCCAACAATTCCTGGAAACTGGCCATCAACTCCGTTTGACCAAGACAAAACATTCATCAACCAAACTATCCAAAGAGACGTAACTAACAAGGGAATTAGAGATATGGTGGTATTTTTTAAGGTAACTTCTATAATATTTAACGCAACAAAACCACCAAAAGGACTACTTACGGTATAAATAACCACTCCAGATAATACGACTGGCAAAACACTTATAAACAACAAAAATAATCTAAGTAGAGGATTCTCCATTGCCCGATAACTTGATTTAGGGTGGGTATTTTGATAATCGTCGAAAAAGCTTAAAACTGAAACCATTATTATTGAGATATAAAGTCCTGAAAGCTGTTTATTAAAACCAACAAAAATTAATCCCGAAATTAAAATAATAATTGAGTATAAAAAACCACCACCTCTGGCAGAAGGAGCCTGAAGTATCATACCGGGGTGGCTATGAATCTGCGGATTAGTTATCAATTTATTCTTTTTTGCCAAATCAATAAAATAGGGCATAGCAATACTCATAAAAATTGCTGAAAATGCAAATGGAATCAATAATTTGGCATAAGTTGGATTTACGATAGGATCAAAAGGAACAGACGATATTTTTATTATCCTTGCAACCGATCCGACTAAAAATAAGTTAAAAAAAGATACGCAGTACCAAATAACTTCCTCAAAATATCTTATGTAAAATTTATTTAAAAGAGCAAAAAAAAGGGCAATTATATTTACAGCAAGAGCTATTAAAGGTATTAGATAAAGTGTAAATTTAGGAGCTAGTTGCAAGTCACCCCAATTTCTAGTGTACCAAAAAGGGATTTTTTCATTTAAAAATTCGAACCTTGCTCCGATGTAAATAAACAAAAAAACTGCTATTAAAGTATTTAAAACAAATTTGGAAAGATTTTTATCTTTTAACTTTAACAATACATATTCAGTTGTCTTTGCCACTCTCTTGTTAAATTTCATCTTTATCTTATTTTCTGAGTATGATAAAGATCCTTAAATCTTTTACCAAATATCAACATGGTTTGTGCATGCAAAGTGGGAAAAAATGAATATGTTAAAAGATTAATCGTTATCAAGGGTCCTTCTAAATAAGTCAAAAATCTTCTAAAACGACTCCATTCCTTAGGAGGAGCTACAGAGAATTTTTTTCTAAAATAAATGCCGGGGATCATGAAAACCATTGTTAGGGTTAGTATAAAACTCGTAATTTTTGGCAAGCTGTACGCAAAGTTTGATTGTTTTACATAAGGATTTACTAAAGTCACTATGGCAAAACCAAAGGTTATAAGAAAAACTATGTTGGTTAATATAACTCTTTCTTTTATATGTCTTTTAACCCATCTAAATTTTTTGGCAAATTTAATATCGCTGTTTTTCATAAAAGTTTTCATAGATAAAGGAAAATCCACAGCACCCCAACCCCATCTCAAAAGCTGTTTATATAAACTTCTGTGGGAATCTCTAAAGTTTTTTCCTTCTACCGCGTCCGCAGAATAAGGAATAAAGTGACCTACACCATCAAACTCCCCCTTTCTTGCAAAAAAAGCTCTCCAATAGAAAATGGTATCGTCGGCTCCCAAAGCAACATCAAAAAAGTTTGCGTCTATCAGGGTTTGAAGTGAAACTGAGAAAGCAGAGAAACATTTTCGGATCTTTCCTTTGGAGACTGCCCAGTCTGAAATAACTCCTAAGGTTACTGAGTTTGCTTCCAATCTCATCATCAATGGAACTCTCCAAAGATTATTATCAAAAAGAGGAACAGCAGATGAATAAAAATGGTTATCTCGATTATCAGTTGAAAGGTATAGATGAGTTAATCTTGCAAGATACTGTTTATCTAAAACGTGATCAGAATCAATGTTACTAAAAATATAATTTCTTATATTTTCGCCTCTTTTCTTTAACTCTTCAACTGCATGAGAGGAACCCCAAGCTCGGTTAGCACCACCGTCGCCTATCGCTTCTCCGGCTATTCCTGCTGGGTGAATAAAAAACATCAGACTACTAAGTTCTTTCTCTCTTTCTCCAATAACTTTTTTAATACGTTCAACAACCTCTTCGGAATATTTTTGTTCGACAGTAAAAACAAGAGAAATTTGAGAAACAGGAAAAGTCTGATTTAAGATGCTAAAAATAGAATCTCTTAGAACTATCTCAGGTTCGTTAACTACAGGAACAATTATTATGTGCCTGACATCAGATAATTTTTCAGGAAGAGTTAATTTATCCGGGAGAGTAGAAAAATCTAATTTCTGACACTGTAAATACCAATTAGTAGCCATTTCCTCTCGGTATTTTTTGTAGCCTGTAAACAAACCCATCGTGTGAACGCTAGCCATATAGCTCCAGTAGACCGTCAAAAAAACCAAAACGTAAACAACTACTTCAGGAAAAAAAATACCCAACCAAATCGGTGAGAGGAGCAAACTCCAAGTTAAAACCCCCAGAGTAATTTCCAGAGTTCTACTAACCAACTTATCGTGTTTTTCTACAAATTTTGCTAGCATAAATTAAAAAGCGAGCAGGTATTTTTATAGGAAAGTTCACAAATCTCTTCAAATGTTTTTTGCTTTATCTGTGCGACTTTCTCAGCAACGATTTTAACATA
>CAZGHA010000016.1:9299-13290 GCA_964525475.1 uncultured Candidatus Saccharibacteria bacterium
TCTAAAGAGTCTTTGTAGTATTCGTGAGTAAGATGACAGTGAGAATCTATTAGCATTAGTTACGAAATAATTTCCTTAAACTCTTCACCCGCAATAGTCTCAACCTCCAAAAGTCTAGCCACAACCTTATCCATCTTTTCTCTATTTTCAATCAATATCTTTTTAGCTTCTTTATAAGAATTATCCACAATCTTTGAAATCTGAGCATCTATTTTAGCCGACATCTCTTCACTTATAGAGGATCCCTCTCCGAATTCCTCAGCAAGCCATGAGAATTCGCTTCTTCCTTCAAAAAATATTGGTCCAAGAGGACTCATTCCATACTCGGTAACCATTTTTCTCGCCAGTTCAGTACATCTTTTTATATCCTCAGAAGCCCCTGCAGTAAATTCATTAAAAACTACCTCTTCAGCAGCCCTACCCCCAAGCATTGTTGTTATTAAAGACTCAATTCTAGTTTGTGTAAGTTGATATCTATCTCTTTCAGGAGGGAGGTCTGTGTGTCCTAAGGTTTGACCTCTTGCCACAATGGACACTCTTTGAACGGCGTCCATATCTTTTACATTTACAGCAACTATTGCGTGCCCCGCCTCGTGGTAAGCGGTCATTCTCTTTTCCTCGTCGTTTTGCAAAGTTTTTCTCTCTGAACCGATGGTAACTTTTAAGGAAGCCTCATCTAAATCTTTGTCGGTTATAGAATCTCTGTTTTCTCTTGCCGTAAGTATAGCGGCCTCGTTTAACATATTTTCTAAATCTGCTCCGCTAAAACCAACGGTTTTTTTAGCTAATCTTTCTACACTCACATCATCATTTATAGGCTTCCCCTTCATGTGAATTTTAATTATTTCCTCTCTATCTTTAAGATCAGGAAGAGGAATTGATATTCTTCTATCAAATCTACCAGGCCTCACCAAGGCAGAATCTAACATATCAGGTCTATTTGTTGCAGCCACAACGATTACACTAGTCCTTACATCAAACCCATCCATTTCAGTTAAAATCTGATTTAAAGTTTGTTCTCTTTCATCGTGGCCTCCTCCTATACCCATCCCTCTTTGTCTCCCTATCGCATCTATTTCATCAATAAAAATTAAGCTTGGTTGTTTTTCTCTCGCCATTGCAAAAAGATCTCTTACTCTGGAGGACCCCACACCAACCAACATTTCCATAAATTCACTTCCCGCAACACTAAAAAATGGAACTTCTGCTTCCCCAGCTATAGCTCTGGCCAATAAAGTTTTTCCAACCCCCGAAGGACCTACCAGCAACACACCTCTTGGAATTCTCGCCCCAAGTTTTCTGTATTTTGCTGGAAATTTAAGAAAATCAACAATCTCAGACATCTCTCTTTTTGCTTCTTCACAACCCGCTACGTCATTAAAATCAATTTTTTGCTGACCTTTAACAAAAAGCTTTGCTCGTGATTTTCCAAAAGACATTATATCCCCGCTTTGTCCTTTCATCTGTCTTAAAAAATAAAAAAGAACCAAAAGCGGAAGACCAAACATTAATATAGGAGAAAGAATCTCACCAATACTAATCTGCTGCTTTACCTCTAATTTTCCTGTAATTTTCGACCTATCAACCTGATTGTTACTTAATATCTGGTCAAAACTAATAGAACCTTCTTTTTTTGCATAAACTTTAGTGCCGCTTCTTTGTAAAACCTCTATTTTATCTCCAGTCACTGTAATATCCTGAACCTTATCCTCGTTTATCAACCTTACAACTTGACCAATAGGAATTTCTTCCTGGGACAAGGCGCTTTCTCCAATTGTGCCAAAAACTAAATAAATAGCAAAAGCCAAGAAAAGATAGAAAAATACGTTACTGAACATATTCGGCTTTCTAACTTCTATTACCATGTTATTTGGCAATTTTATTTTCTGAGTTTTATTAT
The DNA here is from genome assembly GCA_964525475.1 of uncultured Candidatus Saccharibacteria bacterium. Lineage (GTDB taxonomy): Bacteria > Patescibacteriota > WWE3 > UBA101185 > UBA10185 > JAAZNV01. The sequence continues at coordinate 11,200 of CAZGHA010000016.1, forward strand.
TTTTAGAATTGGGTTTTTTATTACCCTTTGATTTTTTTTGTGTTTTTTCTGCCATAGCTTTAAGAGTATACATCAATCAGGAGGTTTTTTCATGAAAATTTATGGTGCCAATGGGTGGACTTGGTCTGCGGGTCTCGCCTGCTGGCTCGCCCTTCGACCCAGGGCTCAGCGCCGTCGCGCCTCCGCCATTCAAGTCCACTAACTAATTTTCAAACTCTCACTGAAACCTAAGGAAAATTTATCTAAATAAAGATCAACTTGGTGCCAATGGGTGGACTTGAACCACCGACCTAGCGCTTATGAAACGCCCGCTCTAACCCCTGAGCTACATTGGCCCGCATTCAACTACAACCGTATTATACAAGATAAAACTTCAATAAAAAAAGCACTTAGAAGTGCCGTTGTATTTTTGGTTGCGGGACCTGGACTCGAACCAGGACCCCCGGATTATGAGCCCGGTGAGGTGCCATTCCTCCATCCCGCGATATTTTCAAATACGTTGATAATCTAACAGATAAAGGCAAATGTGTCAAAAAGCCTCAATTATCGAAAAAAAGCCTATACCATGAATACCAATTAGGTTTTTCCTCTTCTGATTCTACTTTTTGATCAGTGTCTGAAAGCACACTCCCCAGCCTATCGTCCCCACCCTTTACAATATAAACTCTTTCCCCAGGTTTAATTAGGTTAAGATCGTTTCTAGCTTTTTCTTCTATGTACTCATTTGATTTTTTAAACTCTATCTCAGATTCAATTTTTTTCATTTCCTCCTCTAACCTTGCAACCTCGCCATTGAGGCTATCTAATCTCTCTTTGCTCTTTAAAACACTAAAAGAAGATTTGATTGTTGTGGCTGATAAAATCAAAAAAAAGATAATTCCTAAAATGTACTTCGGTTTATTGATTTCGGACATTAAACCCATAATAGTGAATAAATTGACAGTTTTCAATCATTTTGATACCATAGGCCCATAGAATTTACTTAGTTGAGTTTTTCTTTTAAAATACGCCCTCAATGGAAAACCCTTCTGCTCAAAAATATATTATATGAAATTAGAACTAGCGCATAAAAAATTTATTGAAGAATTAAGATCCCAGGGAAAATCCGGGGCTACGGTTGTTGCCTACAACAAAGATATTGAGCAACTTTTATCTTTTTTAGAATCTAAAAAAATTGTTGAGGTTGAAAATGTGAAAATAGAGCCTGTAGCATCGTTTATGAAAGACTTGGAAAATAAAAACTATACTCCAAAGTCAATTTCTAGAAAAACAAATGCCACCAGAACTTTTATTAAATACCTCGCGAAAGAAGGTTATCTAAAAGAAGACATATCAACTCAGTTAAAACACCCAAAGTTCGAGACCGGTGCTCCAAGAATTTTAACTAAAATGGAATATAGAGCTTTAAGAGACTCCGCTAAAGATGATGTGAGAAGTTACGCAATGATAGAGCTCTTACTTCAAACTGGAGTCACTATTTCAGAACTTGCAGGTATAAGAATAGAAGAAATTGATATAAAAGGTGAAACAGGAACTCTAGCTGTTCCAAAAAGAAACAATAAAGAATCAAGAAACATACCTTTAAATAAATCTGCTGTTGAGGCTGTTAAAAGATACATTGAAAAAGGAAGACCTGTGATAGAAGATTCATCAAAAGATCTTTTTATAACTAAAACAGGAAAAACTTTATTGATTAGAAACATAAGATCCACTATTGATAGATTTTTTAGAATCGCAGGTGTTGAAAAAGCTAAGGTCAATGATTTAAGACATACTTTTGTAGCACATCATCTGGAAAACGGTGTAAACATTTCTTACTTAGCTAAGATATGCGGACACAAAAGAGAATCTACCACAGAAAAATATCTGGAATACATCAAAAAACCAGAGAAGATGGACAAGACAGAACTAACTATTCTTTAATATCAGTGTTCTATTTTTAAATAATCTGCGACTCAATTTTTAATCAATTAACTTGTGCAAGATGTAAGACAGTATTGTCATTACAACTGAGAACACTAAAGCTGTTAAGAAACTATCCACACTAAACCCAGGTACAATCTTTGTAGCTAAAATCACCATCAAAGCATC
>CAZGHA010000017.1:0-334 GCA_964525475.1 uncultured Candidatus Saccharibacteria bacterium
TGTTGTCTTTTTGAAGATAATTGTCGTGTTTGGGAATGTACTTGTAATACCGGGATGCCCTGCGTTTCTACTGGCGAGGGATATCAAAACTACTACAATTATTGCTACGATAGTAATGTCCCATGTGGTTGGGAAGGTCAGTTTTGTTGTCTTGGTGTGGGAGTGGATCGATGTGCAGATGGTTTGGATTGTGAGTTTGACGACAGTAGGGATGATTTTTATTGTGTTCCGAGTCCTGATTGTGGGGCTGAGGGTGAGCCTTGTTGTACTGATCCTGCAGACGATAGGTGTGAGGGTAGTTTAACCTGTATTCATAATGTGGGAGATCCTGAAT
>CAZGHA010000017.1:344-5931 GCA_964525475.1 uncultured Candidatus Saccharibacteria bacterium
CTAAAAAGATATTTAAATTGTGAAACTATCATTTGTGGAAATAGTTCAGATTATCTTACTAGTTGCAGCAGTGGGGGTGATGTCTGTTGCTATGATTGGGGACTCAGTGGGCCAAATCCTTTAAATCTTTGTAAGACACTTAATATACTGGGTCAGCCGCTGTCACCAACAGATTGGAATGATTGCTATTGTAATAATGGTTTGGAACTTAGTTTTACAGCAAATTCTTGTTTTTGCCAGGGTGATGATTGTGGTAAGAGGGAAGGGTATCCTTGTTGTTTACCAGCGGACCCCACACTACCACCTTATTGTGATCCTGCAGAAAAATTGGTTTGTAAAGTCGGTCCCAATACTTGTTGCGAGGATGCAAATGGTGATCTAGCGTGCGATTTCGCATGTGGGGGTTTTGGCGAGTTGTGTTGTCAGAGGTCAAATCCTGGATTGGGGGAGGATGAGTTCTATTGCGAATCTGAAGATTTAGAATGTGTGAACGGGTATTGTGGGGGTAGACCTCGTGAACCAATCGAGATGGTGTACAAAGGCCCTATTATAGACAGTCTTGATAAAATAATTAATCCAATTTTAAAAATTCTCTACTATGGGGGTCTTTTTATTGGCTTTTTCTTTATTGTTTTATCTGGATATAATTTGATGACAAGTCAAGGAGATCCTCAAAAGGCAAAGGAGGCTCAGGAACAACTAACGTCTGCTATATTGGGTATATTATTTATATTATTGTCGGTGAACATTCTAAGAGTTATAATACAGCTTATTACCGATAGTTTTACGGGTTAATTTATTTGCAGTTATTTTTTAAGGAGGTGCATAAGTTTACATAAAATGATAAAAGATTTGTTGATTCTAAAAGTCTATGCAGAAACAATACCTACTGAAAAAATCAATCCCACTGCTTTTAGCGGTATAACGACAATTAATGGTTTGGTTACAGTTATTGTTAATGCAATAATAATTATAGGTGCAGCAGCAGTTTTAATTTTCCTAGCTATGGGATTTATAAAATTTATCACGTCGCAAGGAGACAAGGTGGCTGCAGAGCAAGCACAGAAGTGGGTTACATACGCAATTATTGGAGGTATTGGATTATTTGCTGTTTTTATCCTAAGAACAGTCGTTTTCAATTTGATTGGTTGGGGTGATGTAGAGAAATATTAATGAAGTGTGTACTTTTGTCGCGAGTTTATTTGCTGTTTAGTTTTTGTTGAGTGTGTTATTTATGTTTGAACAATTAAACAATTCGTTAGATTCTCTAACAGATAATACAGACAGTAGGTGGAATGACATCCCAAGTATTCTCGGTGTTACGGTTAATATATTTGTAATCGTTGCCTTTGGGGTGTCGTTTATCACCTTTGCGTATTCTTTGGTACAGTTTGTAACAAGTACAGGTGATCCAAAGAAATTAGAGAAACCTAAAAATGCTCTTACGTGGTCTTTGGTAGGAATGCTTCTTTCCGCCGTCGTTTTTACATTGCGAAAGGTACTTTTGGGGTTACTGGGGGTTGACGAAACAACTTTTTATTAATAACTATGTTTAACATGAGAAACAATAAAAATACAGTTAAGTTATTTCTAATATTAACTGTAATGTTTGACTTGTTCCTTCTTGTATCTTTCTATTCTTTTGCAGAAGCACCTACCCCAGTTGAAATGCCGACTTTCGAAAAGCTTTTTAATTTAATTTTAAAAATCTTTGGAATTATTTTAGCTGTATCTGGGGGTGTTTTCGTTATTATGGTTGCTTATGGAATAATTAAATCTTCTTTGGCTACAGGTGACCCACGTGGTATAGAAGGTGCTAAAAGTACATGGAGTTACGCAATATACGGTTTTATGGTAATAATTATTTCTTGGGTGCTTGTAATATTTATTAGAAATTTACTAGGAATGAGCACTGAGGGTTTATCTCCAAGCGGTTTTCTAAATTCAGTTTTGGATGGGATAAATTCCTTGGTGGATGTGTCAAAAACTAGTGGGCGTCCTTAGTTAATCTTTTTTATAAACAACCCTAGTTTAATTAGTATAGAGAACGTAGTAATCAAAGTTTTTAGAAGATATACCTGTTGTTACTTCAATATCGTTAAGAGCCTCGCTGAGTAAGGAATCTTTTTGTTCTTTTGAGCCATTTTCACTCATTTTCAATCTAATTCTAAAAGATTCTCTATCTAGATCCCAAAGCAATATATATCCGTCTTTTTCTATAGGAAATTTTCCATACCATGGGTATTTTTTGTAAATCTCTTTCCACGCTTGTCCGAATTCCCAATCCTCGTTTTCTGCAACAGCTATATTAGAAGTATCTTTATCGTCAATATTAGTTGATGGTTTTTTTGTATCATCTTTCATTGGTTCATCCTTGTTTTCTCTATTCGTATTATTTATTATGTTATATCCTGCCGGTTCCTCAGGAGATTTTTTACCCTTGTCTAAAATTAAAACAAATAAAGCTGTGGTTGCTAACAGGAAAATAATTGCATATTTAATTCTTTTATTATTTATATTCATATTAAAAATTTTGTTAATTAATATCTACCTTAAGGTCTCGCAAAATACAATACTAGATTTTCTATCATTGTTGGGCTGTAGGTGTTTACAATTTCCCAGCTATTACTTTCTATGACGGTTATGTAACCCCCTTCAACTTTAGAATATAGTATACCTACATGTCCGGCTACGCTAGGATTGTCTTTACTTCTAAAGCACACTACATCACCGGGTTGTGCGTTTTCTACACTTTCTTCATGAATCGGTAGCCCGCTACACATACTGGCAGCACCTAGACTCCAGTTAGTTCCGTAGGCTTTCCTAATTAGCCATGTGCACCAAAAGTATATGTCCCAATAACCGTGCTGGTCTTTATGATATTCGCAGCTGTACTGGTCTACTAAATCCTGACGCCACAGAAGACTGGTGCCCGCATATGCGTATTCTTTCGGCATGTCTTCCCCAGGTCTGTTGTAATAACAAGCCACACCACGTTTTAGATAGCATGCGATTTCTAGTGCTTTGTTTGCAATATCGCTAGTTGATTTTATTCCTGATACACACAAATCATTGTTTGGAACTTTATCTGTGCACCCACAACCAGTATTTTCGTCGTCTTCACCACCACTGTTAGGTATACACACATTACCCCCTTCTTGGTAGTATCCGTATGCCTTTCCTAATGCTGTGCCTGGATACTCATCACGTAGACACGCATCGGGTCCACGGAGTGGGTCATACAAAATAAAATCACTTCCATTCCATCCTGATATTACCGCAAAGTGTTGCGTGCTACTTCCCTCTGCTCCAATCATAAGTTGTACAATTATTAGTCCTCCGGGGTGGTTTGCAAAAAAATCTATCATCCACCCATCGCTTCCATTTTCTGTAGTATCCATTGTAGTACCTGGTACGTCTACACGGGCTACACAGGCAATGTTACTAGGTTCGTCAGAGCACGGTCCTATTCTCCCGGGTTCGTAAGCTACTACGTCAGGTGTTTTAGTAATATCTCCAAAGTATTTGTAAACCATAGCAATAGATGTCACAAAACACCCATAACCACCAATAGTTGAAGTTGTGCCTCCGCTAAGAGGAATATTCGCCCATCTTGAATCTTTTTGGTGATAATAAAAACCACCTATTCCCGGATCCGGGGGATTGGGTGCCTCCGTCCAACCTCCGTATGCTCTTATACACTCACCAGCTCCGGCACAAAAAGAACAGCCGTACATCCCGTTTGGTTCTCCGGCATCGCTAATTTCTCCGTACCCTTCGTAATTGTTTCTGGTGTAATCTACCGGTGCAGTTACTGATGATAGAGTCCCAAAGATGCCTACAATTGGGATTATGAAAATAACAGTAATCCATGCGCAACCAAATAAACATCCTTGTGTAATATGTTTAAGATCTTTGTTTAACATTTTTTCTAGATCTTGGAAGTCTAATTTGAGAATACCTTTAAGTGCTGTTACTGCATAATCAATACCTTTTTTTATTACTTTCTCTGCTAATGCTTGTATTATTGGCATCAGTGTCGCAAGTATTCCAGTTGCTACCGCTGTTACACCTAATAATTTTGCTAGAGTTTTAGAAATAAATGCTGCCATTTTTTCAGCGGCAATCTGTCTCCAGTTATTGACAAACTTAATCATTTTGCCAAGCTTGGATTTTTCCCACTTTTTTTGTAATTCCTGCATCTTCTTGTTGATTTTTTGTAAGGTGCCTATGAATTTAGTGTCAGTTAGTTTGTACCCTTCATCTAGTAGCGCGTTTTTATTAAAAATACTTTGAAATAAAAGAAATGCTGGATTAGTGGAGTCTACATCTACGGGTTTTGGCCCAAATTTTTCTTCTCTTAAGCGCAAAAAAAGTTTAAGTCTAAAATCTACATCATCAACACCATCTCCAAAAATATTTTTTTGTGTTTTAACCCACTCAGAAAAGGATTTAAATTCGTTAGCTAAGGCGAACCAGTTATCTTGCTCTTCTTTGCTTAGAGCTAGAAAGTCTTTCCCAATTGTAAGTTTGACTATTCTATTTATACTGGCTCCGCCGTAACCTTTTTCATCTTCGAGCCTTAACAATCTTTTCAATTGTTGTATTTGTTCTTCTTTAGTTTTTTTGTCTAGGTTATTTTGGAGAAAAAGCTTGGCGTTTTTGTTTGAAAAAACATTCAGATGGTTTCCGTTAAGTAGTGTTACTTTTTCTACTCCAAATAAAGCCTTGTCTAACAGCACAACATTTCCTGTTTGCATTGCAAGTGTTTTTATTTTTCCACCTGTTTTTTGTTCAATCCATCCTCCTGCCGTCTGAATTTTTCCTAGGAAACCATTCATTTCACCAAGGTCTAGTTGATCTAGTTCAGACAAATTCTTATTGAAAAGCTTATTGGCGAGTAAGTCTAAAGTTTCCTCACTTCTGTCATTGTTTAGCAATTTTGCTAATAAAACCCTGTTTTCTTCTGCTATTCCAAAATCCCTATCGTTGAGATTGAGTAATTTGAGTTTTTTGTCGCCAAGCACCCCTAAATTATTATTCTGCAAATCAATATATCGTCCTTTGAATATTGGATTAAATCCTGAAACTGGAGACACTTCTAGACCAGATACTTTTATCTTTCCTTCCAATCCGGCAATACCTTTTAATCTCGAGTCTAATTCAACATCTACCTTGTATCCGTATTTTCTTTCGAAACGTTTTAATTTATCGGGATCAATTGGTATTCCTTCGTTCTCTATTTTTAGCCCGAAATAATTTTTTTTCTTAAGATAGTTTCCGACTACTTCTCCGCTACTTATCATTTCAAGCTTTTTTGGTAATTCATTCTTTATCCTCTTCCATACGTAGTTTTCAGCTATTTTTGCAATTCCCCCCTCATCGAAAGCAGTAAGAACTTCTTTTGTGGCATAGTGAATTCTATCCTGTCTTAGTCTATGTAAAACAGGCGCTAAATTTCTTGCTCTGAGATTTATGTTTTGAGCGTCCAAGTCTGGGTCATTTAAAAGACTGCCGATATCGTAGCTATTTGTACTTAAAGTGCTTCTTTCCAGGTCTTTTCTCAGGTTTCCTCCTAAATCGTTTT
>CAZGHA010000017.1:5943-12660 GCA_964525475.1 uncultured Candidatus Saccharibacteria bacterium
GAAATGTAGTTCTTGTCGTGAAGTTTTTGTCTGGGGTTGCTCCCCCTATTATTTTTGCGGCCTGTCGAAAACCCATTTTTCCGCTTTCAATTTCTTGGATATTTTTCCTCAAATCATTCAGGTGAGCTTGATATTTACTGGTTTCCCCAAGAAATCTATTTATTTGATCTTCGGGTATTCCTTTGGAACTTAAAGCCCTTGCTTGTTGTGTATGTTCGGATAATTTTTTTTCTAAATTATTTATATCCTCGTTAAGTTTTTTAATTGTCGCTTTAGTGTCTACACGTTCTGTTCCTTTTAAAACGGCTTCTTCAAAACTTTTTTTTGCATTTTTATTTATCGCGATTTTTTGAAATTCCTCAATGTCTCTTAAAGTTTCAGCTTTGGTGTGAAAAAAATCTATTGCAGAAGAATGTTTATTTAAACTTTGGGTTTCACCTCCGATGTTTCTGACTTTATCTTGTATTTCAACATCCATTGCATGAAATGCTTCAGAAAGAAAAGCATTGTGCCCGCTATCTCTTCCCTTAAAACTATCTTTACTTCTTTCAAAAGTTGCAGCATTTTTTGCAGTCTGTGCGTATAAATCATCGTGTACTATGGTGTGCCCATTTCTTTCCACTTCAACTGCAGCTACTCCCTTTAAGTTAAGAGCGCTTCCTTTACCTTTAGAATCACTATCAAAGTTACCAAAGTAAGCGGTTGTTCTGTCCGATATTGCTTTTACTCCGGATTTTTGTAAGGGTGTTAGTTTCTCCTCTCCATAACCAAGAGCGGCTAACCATAATTCTTGGTTAGCCTTATTTTGAATTTCCGAAAAATTACTTTCTAAAACATTGTCCCATTTAATTCCGGTAGTTTCTTGAAGCCACGACTTCAGGGTTTTGCTTACCTGTTTTTTTGTTTGTTGCCACCCATCTTTTTCTCCTATTCCCCAATCCTTTCTATCTAGACTTAGTTTTGTAGTAGCACCAGCCAAGTCATCCGTGGCATAATCATCTAAATCCGTTACGTCTATATCAACATTACTTGGAGAGACAGATACCTTAAGTTGTTGTTTCCAGTCATCAATGATTCTGTCTTTTACCCATTTAGGACCTAGTGGTGTGTTTGCTACCTCATTCCCAATTTCGTCAATTTGTTCCATTAAAAAGTCGAAATTATATTCAATAGGTTTTATAATATTTCTTGAGGAAGGCCTTTTATTTACAGGTTTTCCTGGGTAGTAACCCGGGTATAGGGGGTTTACCGATTCTTCGCCTTGTTTTTTAGGTGAATACCCTGGATACAGGGGGTTGTTTGCCATATCATATTATTCTATAATATTTATTAAGTATTTGGGATAGTTAATTTATAAAAATGAAAAAAAATATAAAAGCCTTGATTACTCTGTTGATTTTCTCTTTTTTATCGTTTAATTTATTTTATAGTCGTGTTTTTGCAGTGTCTGACAAACCTATCGATCCTTGTAAACCTGAACAACTAGTATACCAAAAATCCGTAAACATCTTTAGTCTTGATATTAGACGAACTGTTGATAATTTCATGACCTCTATAGTGCTATCTTTATTTTCAAACGTGGCAGGGTTAAATCCAGATAATGTCGCATTGTGTGAAAGTTGGTTATATGAACGAATTCAGACTAATTTGGCACCACTAGCAAGAGATGAAGAGTGGGATACTTTCAATGAAGATTTCAGCGCATGCTCCACCCCAGCAGAGCATTTTGCAGTTTGTGAAAACCTTGCTTCTGATACAACGAATCTTTCGTTTATTACCCCTGGTAACAATAACAATTCAAATTCCAATGTTAAGGTTATGGCAGTAAATGGTAGTTTGCTAGGACTTACTAATATGGTTGAAGGTTTTGCTAGAAATGAACCACTTCCTGTAAATTTTGCATATTATTGGAACCAATCAATTTCTAAGGTCCCGTTTGTTAATAAGGCTTTCGCCGCAAATGAGGCTTACGAAAATCTCCCTGTTATTAAAGCTGCGTATGGAATTTGGACTATGACACTGAAAATAGCTTTGGCATTGATGTCTGTGGTTTTACTTTACACAGGGTTAATGATAATTATGAGGAAAAAGATCAATCCTCAGGTTGTTGTAAGTGTTCAATATGCTCTTCCAAAAATTGTTATTGGTACAATATTGATAGTTTTTAGCTATCCTATTGGGGCTCTTATAACTTCTATAAGTTGGGGGCTTTTTCAGGGGGCCTTTTCACTAGTTTTAAAATTTCTTATAGGTCCCGATGCAGGGAACATTCCTTCCGGTATAGTAATCTTGACTCTCATCCTAATGGTTATGAGATTAGCAGTTGGCGGTCCGTTTTATATATTTATCGTTGTTATAGTAGCTGTTATTTTATTAATTCTGAGGTTAGTGTTGTATTTGAAGGCCTTAATGATATACCTAAAAATGACTTTATCGATAATAACAGCACCCATTGAATTTGTTCTTGGAACAATACCCGGCAACGATGACAAGATGAAGGATTGGTTTTTAAGGATGGCTAAATACGGTATTACAATATTCGCTATGGGTCTTATAATACCTTTGACATTAATATTCTCTCTCTCAGTGTTGCTTTCCTATGCTACTGGAGCCGGTGGTGAAGTTGGCGGTTGGGGAATCGTTATTGCAATTATTGCTCCAATTCTTATTTCCATATTTGGTTTTGGTATTGGCATAAACATGGAATCAAAAGTAGACGAAATGTTTAGTGGGACGAAGAAGAGAAAATAACACTTACTTTAGAAATTTTAAAAGCCCAATTATTATCTGCAGGCATTGTATATTGCTTCGTATTGGCTTAAGCCACCCCCACCTGCATTTACTCCTTTAGGGTTTCCTCCAAAAAGCATCAGATTTAGAGCTTTTGTTACAGTTCCATTTGTTTTGTAATCACCCCATCTCTGCCCACCGCCACAACCTCCTTCGATATTTCTTGATATAGTGTGTGCTGTAACATATGTTGCATCCAAAAAATTACATCTGCTGAGAGTTCTTTCTCTTCCTGGAGAAATTCCAGCTAGAGCATTCTTTACTGAAGGCATTGTCGGTTTATAAACGGAGTTATCCGCTACTATGGCACGTGAGAACCACAGTAGTATCCAATCATACGGGTGTTGGGCAACCGGTTCCAAATCATCGCAAAAATCAAACCCTCCGTACCAAGGTAAGCTTGCTTTTTTCAACGTGTCTTCAGCTTCAACACTCCAGTAATCCTCTGCGTATTTAGTAGTTGTTCCTATACGAGCCATGTATGCCAATAAAGCTGCCGGCTCAATTTGAAAAGTATTCCCCGCTAAATTCATAATTAATTTAAAGGTATCTGAAAAATGAAGACCCTCTCCTAATACTAAAGATTCACATGTCGCAGATGCGTTTAAATTACAATTATTACTTTTAACATTATCTAATTCTTCTTCTAACTTTGAAATTTCTAATATTTCGGGATCAGGGAGTGTTTCAAACTGACACTCTACTTCGCCCTCAGTTTGGAGATCATCGTTGTCACAATGGATATACAAGGGTTCTAGTTGCTGGGAAGCACCGAATGCGCTTGGAGGTCCGAACTGTGCTCTGGTTAGGAAAGATGTCCCGATTCCTATACCAGGTATATCCTTTCTGATTGATCCAAAATTTTCGTAATCGCTAACTGAGTTTGTAAGGCTAATCCAGGCTCCTGGTTGTACAGTTATATCTTCTGTATAAGGGTCTCTAAATCCTTTATACATTTTTTGCCCTGCTTCGAAAACAGGATCAACGTTGATTTGATCTAAGTTACCATCTGGTCTTACAAACTGTTGCTCAGCGCTTACTGATGCAGTTTTCTCTAAATCTCCATCGCACTCGTTTGGGCCTGCCACTGAGACTGTGCAGTAGTCATATTTTGAGGTATACGTATAAACATTGTCTCCATAGGAAAAGAGGCCACATACGTCTACAGGTGGTGACTGTTCTGGACGTGTGCCCCAGTTTTGTTGTCCGATAGCACACGCATCCACCGCCGAGCAGTCTCCGGTTTTAATTACTTCTCTACTAATGACTTCTGGGTTATAGGGGGATGTGCATTTATATTCAAAATTTACTACTCCCTTATCACAAACATTGACCTTGCATGTTCTTGATCTTCCATTATCACATTTAGCTGTATTACACGTCTCTCCATCGGATAACGCGTGCCATGGGTAACAACCACTTCCTCCGTCGTTACCCCAACTTGCTGGCCACCCACCTCCCGGGCAGGGAAAGAGTGTTGTAAAATTACATTCATTAACTTCGTACCCCGTTACAACTAAACTATCCATAATATCAGGTGTGTCTCCCAATCCATCCGGTTTTCTATTAGCAAAAGTTTTTTCACCGTTTTTTGTACGAATAAATTCAAATAATTTTGTTAACATTTGTATAAAACCACTTACACCGGTAGGAGCACCTTTAACTTTGGTCATTTTCCAGTCTATGTACCCGTGTCCGACTGATATAGAAATAGCGCTGTCTAAAACATCGTATCTAAAATCATCGACCCAATCCCAAAACCAAATGCTTTTTTTTCCTAACTCTGTTGTTCTTAACTTAGCAGGAGATGTTACATATATTCCTGAAGCTGGGGTTCTAGTACCTCCTTCTTCACCCCCCTTAATTTCTATTTGGCTTGTCAAATCTTGTCCATGATAGTGATTATCGTTGCTCATGCATTTTCCATCCGGGCAAAAAAAGAAGTCATCAAGCACATCTTCGTCATCTGCAGACGTGCTTATCACTTGTTCTTCGTTTTCATTAGTGTTGGAAAATTGTCCTAAAGCTACCGGTCTGGTAGATACAAAATAAGAAATCCCATCAGAAAGTTCCTTTTTTGTCTTATCATCCTCGTAAGGTTGACCCACAAAATTAGTGGTGTTTTCCATATTACTTCCCGCCCCTATTACATTTTTTACACCTCCTATGGATTGGCTTCCGCTCCAATCAGAAAAACTTGTTGGTGAAATTCCGCCCGCCTGCGGGACGTCCTCTCCCTCCTTACCCGTTTGCATAGGAATTTCATTTAATTTTCCACTCAGTGGTTTGTAATAAGAGTCATCTCTAACTTCTCCTGCATAACCAATTTTTGCAGTAAGGTTGTTTCCTCCTAAATAGACAAGGTAGTAGCTGTTCCAGTAAGAACCTTCGTTACATAGAATCATATCTTCTCTACATGGCTCTCCTGGTTTTTGGATTTGTCCTACTTTTACTGGAACATCATTTCCTTCTACAAGACAAACCGGTATTTCGGGGTCCATTATTTCTTCTAGCTTAGTAAGTTGGTTGGGATCTGATAAGCCCAAAGCGGGACCGTTAGATGTATGGCTATTTACATCTCCATAAGTTATTGTTTGATTGCATTCTTTAAGAGTTTCACAATCCGGATATTGGGGTTTTTGTTCATTCGTCGGATCTTCTCCATACTTTCTTTTGTATATATTTCCAACACAGTTTGAAAATTCAAAACCTAATAATTTTGCAATATCATCGTGATCCTGAGAGTATCCTGATATATCGATTCTGACTTCAAGAGGTCTGTAATATAAAAGAGAATACTTGGGGGGTATGTTAGGTAGAAGATGTTGGACTACATAATCAGGATCATCAATTAACTTTTTTTCATAATCTTCAACGTTGGAATTGCAAAAATGTACCCAATCTGTACCCTCGTATTTCTTATAACAGTCAGCTGAATACCAAGCTCCCAAAGTTGGAACCAATGTCAAAGGATCCCCTAGTATAGCTTTCATAGCCTCCTCTTTATCTGAGCCTGGTTCTGGAGCTGTAAATCTTGGGTCGGCACCTTTTAGGGTTATTTGCAAACTCTGTTTCTTTTTAGTCGCATATTCTTCATACACCGCTTCAGCCGCCATATGATATCCTTCATTGGGATTGTCAGTTACTTGATCGGGGTAATTAGCATCATCTATCCCCATTTGATTTGAAAGTTTTGTATTTCCAATAAAATCAAATCTGGTAATTGGTGGGAAGTAGGTTAGTTCCGCGGGGGTATCTTCCGAATATTCGAAAGGACAGTTAACTTCATGAATAATATCAGTTAAGTCTTTGTAAGAAGGTATTACATGTATACCTTGGAAATTTTTACCGCATCTAAATATAAGATACTTCTTTTTTGATTGGGCAATCATTTCAACATTCTCCTCTTTGAGTACAGCGAGACAGTCGTCATCACAATAGTTGTAACTTTTTTCCCAGCTATTATCTAATTTTCTTGCAACAAGGTGGAACCTCCCACTCTCATTAGTAGTTGTTGATGAGAAAGGATTAACAACAAGCCCTTCTTGTTTACAAGTTGGAGATTCGTTGTCACACTCGTATAGATAGACAGAAACTCCTTTAACGGGGACTTGTGCCACAAGTGGGGCTGTTGTGCCATCAATTAGCTCTTCCCATTGTGCTGTGGCTTGTCTGACACTTCCACATATGGATATCAAATTTGGATTTCCTGAATCCGGGCAATCTTTAGCTATATATTCTTCGGAACGTTGAATTTCTGTTATGTCTTTTACCGCTGTTGCTTCGGGAGTGTCGTCTACTTCTGCAAAAACTTCGATTTTTGTATACAAAACAGCGCATATCAAAAAACCAATAAAAAATAACTTCAAAAATTTTTTCATAATTACTTTTTTATTATAACAAAAGAAAGTTGCTTTCTAGTAATGG